>JAPLGT010000068.1:0-20502 GCA_026390035.1 Chloroflexota bacterium | reverse complement strand
TAGCACCGATCCGTTTGGTTTCTTGCTTTCGCCGTGGATTAATTGTTATTCTCACCGCGCTCATCACCCAGAAAAAATTGCCGCTTGGAAGGTTTTTCCCTGAGCCTTGGCCCTCTTAATTAAGAAACCTACCCTTAAAAGGTATGCCCCCCCCGATCGGTTACTGCTACGAACCCAGGTGGCTGCGATGCGCAGGCGTTCTGCCACCCGATCAGGTGTGTCGCTCCTGCTAATAAACTCATCGGCTCCAATAGAAAGTACGGCTTGCTGCCGGGCTTCCAGATGGCTGATCATGACGATGACGATTGAGTTGGCACAAGCTGCACGTAGTTTCGCCAGCGCCTGGGAGCCCTCATCGCTCGGGATCAATGCCCAGTCCACCAACAGCATGTCCAGGCTGGTTGCTGGGGCATTGGCTAACGTTGTATGCCAATCCGCTGCTTCGCCAATACCTTCCATTCCCAAATCCACTAGCATCAGTCGCAATGCTGATCGTTCTTCGGGAAGGGCATCGGCTATATAAACGTTGGTCATGAATTCAGATTACCATTAATGCGTACTGGCCGCACCCTACAAGTGGGGAGTATTGTTCTCCCCCGCTTGGGGGAGGAGCCAGGCATCAAAGATGGTATGAACTATTTTGCGTGTTCTATTTACCCGGTGCGCAGCACTATCTGGAAAATTCCTGGTAGCATGCTGGAGCGCCTAGAAAAAAGTCCATCAACTCCACAGAAACCGAGGTCCAACCAGAAAGCCCGGGATTACTCCATCCCACAAAAGCCCGGGATTACTCCATGAAATTTACGCAGGCTGCCACGGCAGCGTAACCGTGAAACGGCTGCCCTGGCCTGGTACGCTCTGCACCGAAACGCTGCCGCCGTGCAGCTCGGTCAGCCTGTGCACCATCGCCAGACCCAGCCCGGTGCCCTCATATTGGCGCGCCAACCGCGCATCCAGCTGGATGAATGGCTGGAACAGGCACGGAAGATCTTCGTCTTTGATGCCAATGCCATTATCCCAAACGGTGATTTGCACCTGGCCCGCAATCCGGTCGCCTCGCGCTTCGATGCCAAAGCTGCCGTTTTTTGGCGTGAACTTGACCGCGTTGCCGAGCAAGTTGACCAGGATCTTCTGCAGGCGGCGCGCATCGGCATTTAGCAGGATACTTTCCGGGATGATTGAGATGCTGGACTTCAAGCCTTTGGCCACGGCCTGGCTTTCTGTCAGTTGCAAGCTGGACTGGCAGATTTCTTCCAGTGAGCAGGGATTCAGATTCAGGACAACCTTGCCAGACTCGATCATGGAAAAGTCGAGCATGTCGTTGACAATTTCCAGCAGACGTTGGCCGCTGACCCAGGTAGGTGCTTTGTTTTTCATTTAATGAGCCAATATGCGGCATCTGCATCACTTCTGAGAGACCCAGAATACCGGTCAGGGGGGTGCGCAGCTCATGGCTCATGCTGGCCAGGAATTCATCCTTCAGGCGCGCGGCCTTTGCGAGATCCAGGTTGGCACTGCTCAGTTCGGCGGTGCGTTCGGCAACACGCTGTTCGAGCAGATCATGCGCATCTTGAAGCGCCTCTTCCGCCCGCTTGCGCTCGGTGATATCGCGATTGCTCTCGCGGCGACCCAGCCACTGCCCACTTTCACCGAATACAGCCGTACAGCAATGGTTTATCCAACGGATTTCGCCTTTTGCCGCGATAATTCGAAAATCGAGACTTAAGTTTTGTTTTCTGGATCCATTACCACTCTCGTGAAAGTGTGCAATCACTGCCGCCTTGTCATCATGGTGCGTGATTTCCACAATAAGATTCGGGTCCGCGATAAACTCGGCTGCCATATGTCCGGAAATTCGTTCACAGGAAGGTGAGACGTACAAATATGTGCCATCCGGTGCGCGCCACGCTTCCCAGTCATAGGTGAAATCGGCCACGGTGCGGTACTTCTCTTCGTTTTGGCGCAACAAGTTTTCGACCTGTTTGCGCTCGGTGATGTCGCCTACACTGCCGATCCGTGCCTGGGGATGTCCATCTGCATCCCGCAGGAAGGTAAAACGATCATCCAACCAACGATACCGACCGTCCCTGTGTTTAAAGCGATATTCCACATGGTATCTCGCGCCGCTGGGACCGGACATCGACTCGCCAATCACTCGATCAATTTCGGCCTGGTCATCCAGGTGCATCAG
Organism: Chloroflexota bacterium; assembly: GCA_026390035.1. Taxonomy (GTDB): domain Bacteria; phylum Chloroflexota; class Anaerolineae; order Anaerolineales; family Villigracilaceae; genus UBA5195. Next base: position 18,311 of record JAPLGT010000068.1, on the reverse strand, counting down.
GCCCACCACGGTTTCGATCGGCAGGTTTTCCATCTCTTCTGAGCTGTATCCCGTCAGCTGGCCAAAAACAGGACTCAAATAATCATAGGCGTTGGTTTTTGATGTTGCGCTTGTAGGAAGCATCCAACGAATTTTCCAGCACCTCGCGGAAGCGCGCCTCGCTTTGAGCCAACGCCATCTCAGCCTGTTTGCGCACGGTGATATCGGTATGCGCGATGACCGTGCTCGTCCGGCCTGTCAAATCGTCACTCAAAGCCAGGCGGGTCATGCTCATATTGAACCAACGCTTTTGCGTGGGGGAATCGCATGGGTGTATCCTGCCTCTGATGTATGTTGGCATATCTAGCTTTTACGGCGGCTGGTTGATGCCTGTCTACGGTAATACCCAGCACGCGGGGTTGGCTGAAAACGTGCTCGATCATCGTCTAAACTGCCGCACCATTTACATGAACCCGATCAACCGATACCTTTACTGGAACATGAACTATCACATCGAGCATCATATGTTCCCACTGGTGCCCTATCATGCCCTGCCGAAATTGCATGCATTGATTAAGGCAGATATGCCTACCCCATATAATGGGCTGCTGGATGCATATCGGGAGGTCATTCCGACAATTCTGCGTCAGTCCAAGGATCCAACATATTATGGCCAGCGCCAACTCCCTACCCCCAGCAACCGGGTCGTTGCACCAGAAAGCTCTCTCACGATCACAACAGAAGGTAAGCCAGGATTAGATGGCTGGATCGAAGTCTGTGACCGCAATTTATTATAGAAAGATGATGTGTTGCGCTTTGATTATGACAAAAAGACCTACGCCATTTACCGCGCTGCAGATAGTAAATTCTACTCAACGGATGGTCTGTGTACTCACGGCAACGCGCATCTGGCGGATGGTTTTGTCAAAGGTACCATCATTGAATGCGCCAAGCACAACGGCCGTTTTGACGTTCGGGATGGCTCCCCACAACGTTTGCCCGCGTGTCTGGGACTCAGGACTTACCCTGTGCGCGAAAGCAACGGAAAGCTGCTGGTTGATTTGAGCCTGGCGGGTGGATATGGCGTGACCAACGCAGCGACCACGCACAACTTTCGGGTGGTGAGCAACCACAACGTGGCCACTTATATCAAGGAATTGGTACTCGAACCGGTTGATGCTGCCGCGCTGCTGAATTATCAGCCCGGTGATTATTTGCAAATTGATATCCCGGTCGATGACAGGCGCTCATTGAAAGATGTCAGTGTTCAGGATCCTTACGCTACCAGCTGGCAAACCCAGGGAACCTTTGACCTGGTCGCGGCCAACCCATCACCTTACCGCCGCAATTATTCGCTGTCTACTAATCCGGCGCTAGACAAGGTTTTGCGCTTCAATGTGCGCCTTGCCACTCCACCGCGTGGCTTAGACTGCAATGCGGGTACCGGTTCATCGTATGTTTTTGGTTTGAAACCTGGCGATACTGTTACCGCGATCGGACCTTTTGGTGAGTTCCATGTAAAAGAGACTGCGCGTGAGCTTGTTTACCTGGGTGGCGGCGCGGGCATGGCTCCGCTGCGTTCGCACCTTTCCTGGCTGCTTGAGACGCGCAAAACAACCGCCCTGGTGAATTACTGGTACGGTGCGCGATCGCTTCAGGAAATGTTCTACCAGGAATATTTTGAAGAACTGGCCCGCCAGAACGAAAATTTTCGCTTTCACGTCGCTCTCTCCGAACCTTTGCCACAGGATCAATGGCAGTCGCACACCGGCTTTATCCATGAGGTGCTGCAGCGCGAGTATCTGCGCACACATCCAAACCCCAAAAGTATTGATTATTTTTTATGTGGCCCACCGGTTATGATCCGGGCTGCCACTGTCATGCTCAAAAACCTTGGGGTACCGCCAACTCAGATCGCGTATGATGAATTCTAGCGATTTTCACATGCTCCGCATGAAACAAAAAAGATTCGGTTTCTCAGAAATCTACTGGAGATAAGGGATGCAGTTATTACTTGCTCGACATTTATGGGGATAAATGGAACCCTGGGAGCAGGTATTTCCGCGGATACTGGCTGCTGGTTATGGCGCGATTGAGCCACTTTGCCTGCTCCGCCGAGAGTCGGCCCCGAAACCTTCAAGAAATCACGGCGATTGATTTTGTGATTACTCTTTTTAATTCTCCTTTTTTATTAATATATGGTTGGATAGGACTTCTGCAAGCATGATTTTGTATCCATTTCTACGATATTCACCTCCAAATCACTCTTATTAATAGGTAACACCAGATACAAGGATCAAATTGGAATAAGGCGTACATTCTCCACTCCGAATACAAGCCTTTGCATTGTATGACAACTTCTTGAATTCGGTGTGCGGAACCACTTTTGAGATTACTCCAGGAAACAAAGCAATCATTTCTTGATATCGTGCCGGTGATTGGTCGGATGTTTCACTGGCAATGATAATTTCTTCAACTTGTAACTCTTTCAACACCACCCGCAGCACATCCATGAAAGCAGGCAGCCCGGGTTCAAGTGCCAGGTCGATCCTTCTCACCTCAGGTGGGATGGGGAAACCTGCGTCACAAATGACCAATGATTGGTAATGACCCATACCGGCCACAACATCCGATATTTCTTTGTTTAGAATGCCATTTTTCTTCATGGTTCGAATGCCTTAAGGCTAAGAAAGTAGTTCGGTTTCGCGTTCTCTAAAATATTCAGCCGTCTGCCGCACTAGATGATCCAAAACAGGTTTGTCCGGCTTGCCGTGCATGGCAGGATATGGATCACCACCTGGACCAAGCGGTTCAGGGGTTACATAACAACCTGGACGGTTGTACCCAATGACATATAAAGCCTTGATGAGCGTATCCACATCCAATGCGCCTTCACCCAGGGCGCTGCGGTTACTATCGGCTACATGTAAATTGGTCAACATTGAGCCAGCTGCGAGAATGGCTTCGCCGATATGCGGTTCTTCGACTTGCATATGATAAACATCCCCATTGATATGCTGAATTCCGGGATGATTGATGGTCGCGATAAAATGTTTGGCGTCTGCAACGGAATGACACAGGCTGACCTCAGCTGACCGAATTGGTTCTACGGCCCCTTTCACACCTGCCTTGACAAAGTCATCCGCAACAATCCGATAAGTTTCAATCGAGCGTTCGAACTCGCTCTGATCATAAGCCGCCGGACGACCAACCGCACTGGGGCAAACCAGAAGATAAGACGCTCCAACCACCTTGGCGAATTCCAGCTCACGGCGAACATAATCAACTGCTGCCTGGCGCTGGATGGCGCGGTTCGATGATGGGTCATTATCGACAGAAAACATTCCACAAACCCCTGCCACTTGTATCTTATGGCAACCAAGGGTTTCAAGCACTTCTGCCGGCTTGTAACCTAAATCCGGCCCGTAATGATTGCCGTGCAGCTCAATCCATTGAACCCCGGAGCTTTCCAAACGAGCAGCTGTTTCTTCTAGAGATTCAATCCCAAATCCCCAGTTACTCCACGAAAAATTCAGGCGTTGCTTAAGGCGTTCGGGCTGGTGATTTTTGATCTCCAGAAAGGCCGCATGGATCTTCTGATTCTTGAGTTCATAATTCTGAAGTTTCATGATCTTCTCCTTAATCCTGCACTACAGACGGCATATCCGAATGGTTGGGCCCAAAATGTTTCAAAATAACCATTGGTTCCCAAAGGCTGCGGTTGGTTATAGTTAGACCGTTACGAGCCGCAGGTTCGCCAACAAAGAATTCATCCGCGCTTAGCTGGCCATAGCGCAGCATAATGGCCGCTTCAGCTTCATGGACACCGAACCGACCATTCCCCTGGATCAAAATACAACCATATGCCGCTGGATCTTTGACGGTGACAGTGCATCCTGGCAGAACGGTCAATTCTTTGGCAGCGATATAAGGATTGGCATAAGTGATCCATTTCTCAACGAATCCTTCACCCTGCTGGGCAGGGAGTGGGGGGCGGAAATAATGCTTTTTATAATGTGGGTCAACGTTTTTGGGCCAGTCCATCAAATCCATAATGTATTCAATGTCACGTTTTCGATCCTCTGGGCAGTTCTCAACCAGGAACTCGTACGGATATATCTCCCCTGCAGTGATGTTCTCCTGGACCGAGTTGACATCGCTATTCCACTGGGGCTCATAGGTTAGATATGAGCCAGGAGCGTGGACTACACCTGGCGGAGTGTACCAACCGGTGCCCAACTCAATCCGGTAAGCCCGTGAGAGCTCGGTAATGCGGTTGTCACCAGCTTCGTAACGCAGCAGGCGTTCGGCGACCATTTCAGGCGTAACATCAGGATCATAGCCGAAATAGGTCACTGGGAACTGGCCTGGGTGGTTATTGAGTTGAAGCGGGAAGTAGTAAGCCTCGGGTTTGCCAATTCGCCCAACCCGGTTGGCAGCTTCATCCATCAAGTGAAGATGATGAAAGAGTGGGGCATCGTAGTCAAAAAACTTGGAGTACATCGGCCAGGTGGCATATTTTTCCCACAGTTCCATGCCAATCAAAGTAGAACCTAGCTCATCGACCGCATCTTTTAATAGAAACTTATCCTCAATTCGCTCACTGGGAGATACATAACTCATGCCCTCGTCAGGCGGCGCCAACGGACCGTTCATAGCAGGGATCACTGAAGAAAACCAGCGTTCCTTGATAGAACCGCGCTGGGTACCTAGCGCGTAATAATCATCCGGGTGCAGCCGCAGCCGCCGCCCAGCCGTGCTGAAGCGGCGCGGAACGAATACAGGTGCCAGGCGGAAGGTACCGTGTCCCTTTTCGTAGATTTCATGAATTTGTTGGGTTGATGTCATTAAGTAGGCTCCTTTTTTAGTGTCCTCTCAATAATCCGGGAGAATTGTTTTCGGATAATTCAATAACCACCAATTATGTCGAAAACCCATTAAACCGGTGCGTTTTGACGAGTCTGGGGAATGTCATTTTTCGGATATCACTATTTACTGAGAAGGTACAAGGTATCAGCCATTCTTCTCTCTGAATACCTTCTGAACTGCTTCCAGGTATGCCATTCCATGGAGTGTGTCGGGTTCGAGGTAGCTGGACTCGGTCCATTCGTTCCAGGCATTGATGATAACGACGCGCTCGGGGTCTGGCCGAGACACCAGGAACTCACTAGCTCGGCGCAATGCAGCTTCAAACGCCTCGGGGGTGTTTGTAACCATCACCGGGAAGTACGGATAGTGACCCGACACAAAGGGCAAGGCCGGATTGGTACGCGGCGACGAGTCCCAACCCATGCTTACAGTAGGGTGATAGGGAATAGGGTACTCGGCTGCAGTTTTCGCCCAGAACTCGCGCATCTCTTGGGCAACCTGCGCATATTCGACGGTCGGAAAGGGGGTAAGGTCCATATGATGACACCAGGAATAGGTCGTCACGCTTTGCAGTCCGAGCGCTTCCGCAATACCTGGAGCCGTGGACACCGTATGGTCATCCGGCGCCGTCGATAGTCCCCACAAAACGCCGTTCAGATGGAGATCTGGGAAACCCGCGGCACGCGTCTTGGCTCGAAAGCTGTCCAAAGCCATGCGAGTGGCAGTGATGCCACCGAGGTTGTCGATTAGCCTGAAAAGCTCATAAATCGAGAAATAGGGGCAGCCGTCTATTTTCCAGTAGCTGGGGTTGGTAAAGTAATGCTTGATCACGTAATTGCAAACGTCATCGAAGATGGCCCGCGTGACATTGCCCGAGAAGATAGTGCGGTAGTTTCCTTCGAGCGGGGCCGGATATAGATCACACCAGTCATGATTGGCCCACATTAGCGCAAAGCGCAACTGGTCGCGATTGGGGGCGGCCATATACCCCTCTTCAAGGGCGCGGTGTAAAAAGGGTTGCCCTTCATACCAGTACCAGTCAAAGATGAAGCAGTCGATACCATGATCGGCAGCAGCGGCAATTTTTCGGGAAAACGCAGAGGGGTCGGCTTCGTCCTCGTAACCCCAAAGGGGCACGTGCGGTTGGACGTGACCGGGGAAGCGCTGTTGGGCACGTTTTACGATTTGCCATTCGGACCAGCCGGGTTCATGGATTATCTCATTCCGCGAATCAATATGATATTGTGGAAAGTAATAGGCCGCAACTTGCGTGGATGACATTTGCTCTCCTCAGGCCATAGCCAGATCATCGGCTTTGGTGCCCATGATCATGGAAACCACGTCCGACCGCGAGACCTGGTCCTTACGTCGCGACCCGACCATCTCACCGTGAAACATGACAGATATCCAATCTGAAATCTCCATGACCTGCGAAAGGTTGTGGCTAATCAGGATCACGGTCTTGCCGTTGGAGCGCAGTGTCTCGATGAGGCGCAGCACTTCCTGTGTCTGTTCAACGCCAAGCGCTGCTGTTGGTTCATCCAGAATGATAATTTCTCCACCACGCACTAGCGCCCGGCCCACGGCAACCACCTGTCGCTGTCCACCCGATAACTTGGCGACCGGCTCGCGCACATCCGGGATGCGGGCATGAATTTCGCCCAAAACGCGTAGACTTTCATCATACATACGCTTTTTATCCAGGAACACGTTTAGGGGACCCCTGGTCAATTCGTTCCCGAGATACATGTTTAACATGACGTTTCGGTTTTCAACCAATTCCAGGCTCTGGTAAACCGGGGCGATGCCCAATTTAAAAGCGTCGACTGGGCCACTGATTTGTGCTCGTTTGCCGTGCACCCAGATCTCACCGGCGTCAAACAGATAAGCACCACAGATCAACTTAATCAGAGTGGACTTGCCGGCGCCGTTGTCGCCTACCAACGCGGTCACCTGGCCGGGGAAGACCTGCCAATTGACGTTTTTGACGGCTTCAACAAACCCAAAACGTTTGGAAAGCCCACGCGTCTCCAAGATCGGCTGTTTAACTTCCATAAAAGACCTCCTTGAGTAGGTTATTTCGGGTGACGCTGGGCGTCGACAATAATGGTGATCATAAATATCGCACCTTTAATCAGTGCGGCAACTGCGGGGGGGAGACTGAGCAGTAGCAATCCGTTGGTGAGGATTGCCAAGAAAAGAACGGCGATGAGAGCGCCTTGAATTCTGCCTATCCCTCCGTACAAGCTTACGCCGCCCAACAAGGCTGCGATCACCACATCGCCGAAATTAACTGCCGATGGTGTGACGCCGAACATAAGCGAGGTACGCACACGCGCCATGGCCAACATGGCTACCACAGCAATCAGAATAGATACTGTCATCATGCATAACCGCAGGATGTTTTTCACATCTACCCCGGCCAAGCGCGCCGCTTGGTAATTGGAGCCGGTAGCGTAGATGTGCATGCCCAGCTTGGTATAATTAAGCACGATGTAAGCAACGGTGTAAGTCAGTGCCAGCAACCAAATGGCAACTGGGACACCCAACGGCCGCGCCAATAACACTTCCGAGAAGCCAGTCCGACCAATACTCAGTGCGGTGCCACCAGTGATGAATAGCGACAATCCGATGAATACGCCTGAAGTGGCCATTGTGGCAATCAAGGAGAAGATGCGCCCTTCTATGATCAGAAAACTATTGAGCAGGCCCATCAAAGCAGCACATCCCAAGGTCAGCAGAATTACAACTGGGAACGGCAGCCCCATCGTCTGAAACGACACAGCAGCAACGTTGGCAGACACAGCGACCACGCCTAAGGTTGATGCGTCTATCTGCCCGGCTAGCAAAGCGATAGTGAATCCAGCGGTAGCAATCCCTGTTAGCGATGCGCCCACAAAAATATTCTCCAGATTTCCACCGCTCAGGAATACCGGAATAGAGATAGCATAAATCAGGAAGATTATTCCAGTAACGGTGTAGAGCCAGTTGTCCAGAAATAGAAAGCGGACGACCTGTCCCAATATATCCGAAGCGCTTCCTTTCAAGGTAGGCTTTGGTTGTGACGTATGCATCATTACCTCCCTTTCAACGGCTCTCGATACGTTGGCGGACACTCTCAAGTAGGACTGCAAAGACAAACGCGAGCCCGTCTACTGTCACCCGTAGCGATGCCGAAACGTTTAAAATGCCCATTCCACTGACCATCACAGCCAGGAACAAGATTGCCAGCAACAGGCGTTCAACACGGCCTACGCCGCCGAACAGCGCAATACCGGCAAACAGACATGCGATCAGCGGATCGGGACGCACGAAAGCAGTGCCCTGTGCAGCGCCGGTACTTGCGCCGAAAGAACCCATAAGCACCTGAGCATACAAAGTGCGACTCAGTACATAGATGGTGGTTATCCAAGCGCCGATGGCAACGCCCATCAGCACCAGCGCCGTGAGGCGGCTGCGGCTGATGCCGTTGAGCTGAGCCGCCTGGGCATTGCCGCCGATTGCGTAGAGATGTGCACCAAGCTTGGTTTCGTTCATCACAATATATACGAAGATAAAAGTGATAACAAACAACGGGATGATTGCTGGCACACCCAGGATGTTGAAGTCGGCCAGGTCCTGCAGTTCGAGTCTCTGAATGCGCAGGTAACCTTCCTTGGTTACTTGGAACATGATGAGATAAGACAACCCCACAGCCAGGATGCTGGTGGCAATCGTTGCAATAATTGAGGTAACTCTAATCCGGGTGATTAAAAGGATGTTGACACCTTCGACAAGCATCAAAACGACCAGCGCCGCCAGGCATGCCAGGCTCAGAGGCCACTTAGCGATCTGAAACAAGGTGCCAAGAATTAACCCTGCCAAACTCATAGCCCCGAGATAGCCAAGGTCGATAACGCCGGCAATTATCGCGACCGCATAGAAGATGCCCAATATCCCCACACCGGCGCTCATCCGCAGGATGTTGATGATGTTCAGCTGGGAAAAGAAGATGTCGATAGGGATAAGCAGGGCGAATATGGCGATCTCGGCGAGTAGAGCAATCAGTAAACCATTGTTCAGCATGAAACGGCCCACTTTTTCAGCACGACTCATCTGGAACAGAACAGGATGTCCTGCACCTTGGTCATTCGAGACATTGGGTATCGTCATTTGACTTGCCTCCAAATCTTTGTGGGGCGTATTGCGCGATTTTTACCCAGACCTTTTTTCAACAATCAGTATGCAGGCTATCATCGCGGAAAAGAACGACTGCGTTACCCAACCATTAACTCTTGCCGGTAAGAATCCGGGACAGGGAATGGAACCGAAATTGAGTTCCAATTGGGGAGGTCCGAAGACCTCCCCAATTTAGATCGCACGACATTCAAGGGTGCAGCTTGGCTTTACGGATATAACTGACTGTAGCGTGAGTCAATAGAGTCCTGGCCAACGAATTTATCGACCGAGTACGGTTTAAAAGGGACTCCTTCGAGGATGGCAGCTGAAGTTTCTACCCAACTCCAACCTTCACACCACGGTGAGAACTCGACCACGCCGTAGTAGCCGATGGGCTTGCTCTTGAGAAAATCGAACGTGGGTTTATCGCCGCCCATAGTAACCATGAGCATGTCGGCTTCGCGTCCGGCCTGCTTGGCTACGTTATAAGGTTCCACACCCAGGGCATCCCAACATGGGATCAATCCAAAGACAGCCTTGGGATGCGCGATCAACGTTGCCCCGATCATTTCTGCTGGAGTTGTACCGACAGTGAATGGGTCTTGCTTCAGAACGTGTTTATCATCCAGCCCCATCCCATCCTTGACGGCCTTAGCAGCGGCACCTGTACGAGTAACACACGCCGGCACACCGCCGTGTGTAAATTCCAGGAAGTAGAGCTCACGCCCCTTCCAATCGCCATCCATCTTCTTCTTTAAACCCTCGGCCAGTTTCTCCCCGGCGAGTTTACCAGCTACAGCATTGGGGATGCCGTAGGTGTACGGAGAGTATTCAGTTTGGCCTTCATCGATGTTAAGATAGGGAATGTTCAGCTTCAGAAGCTTTGATGCGATAGCATCCATATCCTTTTGGCTACCAACCAAGTCTGGTTTCTGTGCCAACAGAGGATCCAATTGATCAATCGATGCTCCGTTTGCAGCGTCCATGCCAATGTACTTGATGCCGTAGAACTTTGCGGCAGCCTGCATGCCAGCTTCCCATTGACCAAAGAACGGGTGTGACTTGTCCAGGTTGATGTAGCCGATTGTCCAATCTTTCTTGAATTCTTTGGGTAATGCTGCAACTCGTGTGCACGCCTGAATGCCCGAAGCCTTGACGATATCCTCTGACGTCCAGACATCACTCGGAACAGCCGTGACATCGACCATGACTTGCTTGGTGACTTCGACCTGAACTTCTTTAGTGACCTCAACCTTAATTTCCTTGGTGATCACTTCTGGCGTAGGGGATGCGCACCCGGCCAACAACAGCATAAAGATGGAAGCAACCAATAGTGCCACAAATTTCTTAGAACCTTTCATGGTGTTTTCTCCTTTTACTTTTTGATGCGACCTTTGATAACACGTGAACCGAATGCCATGACAATGGTATATCTTTCCTTATGTGCTCACCTCCTTGCGACTCTCAAAAATCGCTACGCCATAATCCAGATTGTCGACACAATGCCCTACCTGTTGCACGCTGCTAGGTTGATATTCTCAGGGGTGCAAGCTCGAGTTCTAGATAGGCAGCCGGGGATCCTGGTTTACAACAACAATGCCATGTTTGCGCCTTTTTTGCGCTCCGTCCATGACTTCAATCACAATGTTGCCACTCCAATCACGAGGATTATTGCGATTCGGTTCTCATATGGAAAACAACACAACAGTAGCTTCCTGTGAATATTAATTTACCGATACTCAGCGCGATCACACCTGAAACTTGATTGGCACTAAATTGAACAGAAATATTCGCCGGTCTCATGTAACTGAAATTATGGGGAAATAATTAATGAAGCGGTCACAGTGGTGATCTGAATCAAAAAACAGGATAAAGCCGTCATCCGCAGATTCATTTAGTGCTGCAAAATTTCCTAATATTCACTTTTGTCTACCATTCATCAAGCTCGTACGAAAACAGAAATAAAATTATCGAATATTTTATCGTTCATATGAACGATCATATACTAGCAAATCATTATGAATATGTCAAGAGGCATTTTCCGATTTTATTGTGAGCATGTATCATAATTCCAGGAAAAGGATTAGGTTGAGGAAAAGAGCGCGCGGAAACGGTATTAAGAAAGTTTTCTTTCCACTTGGATATCTGTTCCCCCCAGTTTTTCAGACTTTGCTCTTTACGGAAGATTTGGCAAAGGACCACCGGTGTCTGTCGAAATTGGACTATTGACAAATATGAATATGAATGCTTTCGTCAGACACCAAAGATTGGAAAGTTGAACTCTGTTCAGGACAATCCGTGGTAATCACCTTAGACCTTAATTACCTTGCCGTCTCAAATTCAGGCCGGCAAAATTTCAGAATGTACAATTATTTTCTAAAATTTTTTTTAAACACCTACATCAGGAGATTTTCCAGTAGAAGTTCTCCAGGTCTCCAGGAGAACTTCTTGACTTAATACAAATATTAAGATACATTATGAACGTTCATATGAACGATAATTATTGTAATTATTTTAACAAAAGGTAGAGGTAATATGGGTCGCTATATACTTGGACGCCTTGGCGGTTTGCTGATTGCCTTTGTACTCGTTTCGATGATTACTTTTTTGCTCATGCATGCGGTTCCAGGGGGACCGTTTGACGAGACCAAGCAACCGTTACCACCAGCAGCAAAAGCAAATATTTTGCGCAAGTATGGCTTGGATAAATCGATTGGAGAACAATATTTACGTTACATGTGGAACGCCGTGCATCTCGATTTCGGAATTCCCTTCCAAAGCCCTACTGAAACCGTCACTGGATTGATAGCGCGCGTCTGGCCGCCCACCCTGCAGCTTGCCGGGGTGGTGATTATGCTCTCATATAGTATGGGCCTAATCTTGGGAATTGTTGCGGCGATCAACCAAAATACGTGGATAGATTATTTTGTGACTACTCTGGCAACCATCGGTTTTGCTGTACCGAGCTTTGTGGTCGCAATCTGGCTGATTCTTATCTTCTCGGTCGGCTTGCATTGGCTGCCCACCGGTGGATGGGGAGAGCCGCAACACTACATTTTGCCGGTCATCGTTTACTCACTCGGACCCACCGCCATGGTGGCACGGTACACCCGAGTTAACACCCTTGAAGCGTTGCATGCCGATTATGTTCGAACTGCGCGGGCGAAGGGGTTGAAGCGTAATACGATTATCTTCCGGCATGTATTAAAAAATGCTCTGATTCCCATGATCACGGTTCTTGGACCGAAAATCCCGGATATAGCCACCGGGTCAATTTTCATCGAAGCTGTTTTTCGAATTCCTGGGCTGGGGCGCTATTTCGTCACCAGCACGTTCAACCGAGATTACCCAATGATCATGGCTACCATGCTGCTTGCGGCTTTTCTATGGGGGATCACCTATATCATTACCGATATCCTCTACACATTTATTGATCCACGTGTGCGATTGACTGGCAGAGGTAATGTATGAGTATCCCAACATTGACCAATTCAGACGTGTCAACCACTCAAAATCGAACCCTTTGGCAGGATGCAAAACGTTCCTTCTTGAAAAATCGTTTAGCAACAGCCGGACTGATCGTCGTCGCTCTATTTATCTTCATGGCGGTTTTTGCGGACGTTATGGCGCCCACAAGCTATCGCCAGTCTGATTTAAATTCAAATCTTCGTTTTCCGAGCTTTGCCCATCCGTTTGGAACAGACCCAATCGGACGTGAATTACTTAGCCTGATCATCTACGGGGCGCGTACCTCGCTGCTGGTGGGTTTTTCGGTCCAGATAATTGCCTTTGGGATCGGTTTACCGCTGGGTGCGCTGGCTGGGCTGCGGGGCGGTTGGGTAGATTTCGCCATTTCGCGTTTATTGGAAGTGATGACTGCCTTCCCGGGGTTCTTGTTTGCAATCTTTTTGATGAGTATCCTTGGCACCGGAATTCCAAACGTGATCCTGGCGATTGGGGCAACCAGTTGGATCGAGGTCTGCCGGTTAACGCGCGGACAGTTCCTGGCGCTGCGTGAACGAGAGTTTGTTACGGCGGCACGTTCTTATGGAGCCGATGATTGGCGGGTGATCATTCGCCACTTGCTGCCGCATGCCCTGCCCCCACTCATCATCATGCTGGCTTTGGGTATTCCTAACGCCATATTCGCTGAAGCGGGTCTCAGTTTTCTTGGAGTGGGGATCAATGACCCAATTCCCAGTTGGGGCAAGATGGTAAGCGATAGCCTGGGATATATCCGCGTTTACTGGTATATGGGGTTATTTCCCACACTGACCATTGCCCTTGCAATGCTCAGTTTCAATTTTTTGGGTGATGGGCTCAGAGATGCACTCGATCCAACCATGTATAACCAGTAACATTGTATTTCTTGAGCTTCAACACTGTTCACTCTGAGGCAGTTCATACATATGAACAATAAAAGGAGGAGTACCGGCTCCATTTTTCCACTGCTCTTGCAGGCTCTGGCCAGGCTAATTTACAAATCCAATCGGATCTATTATTTTCAACAGGAGAAAAGAATGTTACCCCAACTGAAATCGAAAGTCTGGACGGTTTTTACAATTTTGATCGTATGTATCATGCTTCTGACCGCTTGCGGTCAGGCAGCTACGCAGGCTCCTGCGAACACGCCCATGCCTATTCCCCCGACTTATACTCCCATGTCGGATTCTGGACCCACCCAAGCTCCACCCACCCAACCTGCAGCAGCCCCGACCGGGGCTATTGTCAATGCCTGGGGCGTAGCGCTCCCAGCGGACGCAGCGCCACTTGACCAACAAATTGTTAGGATCCAGGCTCCGGAAGGAATCACTGTAGATTTTGCTGTCAGCGTTTATAAACGCTCAGCAAATTCCAACTCCGACCTCCTGTCCACATCCTTTGTCATCATCGATAAGAATTTTGCGCTGATCCCTGCCGGCGCGTTGACCTGGGATGTTTCTGCGGATGGCATGACTTGGACCTTCCACATGGATCCAAAATTGACCTGGAGCAGTGGTAACCCGGTCACCGCGGATGATGTTGTCTTTACTTTCCAATATCAAGCCGACCCCAAACACGCTTGGGACTTCACCTGGTTCTGGGGTGATATTACGAATTGGGATAAAGCCGTCAAAGGCGAGGTACCCACTTCCGAAATTGGCGTAAAGAAAGTGGACGATTTTACCGTGCAGTTTACTACGACTGCCCCCTCCCCATACTTCCCGTCTAAAGCCCTTTACATTCGCCCAATGAGCAAGATTGCTTTCGAAAAAAATGGCGAATTTTACAACAACACTCCTGAAACCTCCGTTTCATCATCCCCCTGGATTTTGACAGAATGGACAAAAGGCAAAGGGATGAGCTTTGGCCCCAATAAGAACTACACCGGCAAGTTCAAACCATTCATCGAAAAAATCATCTTTACCTTCAGCGAGTTGTCGAACGAATTCCGGGCCTATCAGAATGGCGAAGTTGACTCCGCCACGACCTTTACCCCGGCGGATATCGCGCTGATCTCCAGCGACCCACAACTCAGCAAAGAATACCATCCAGGTTACGGCGATTTCCGTACCTTCTACTTGGGTTTCAACACTTATGAAAAACCTTTTAATGATCTCAAGGTGCGTCAGGCATTTGCCAAGGCGATTGATCGCGACAGCATTATCAAGAATATCGTCAATCGCCAGGGAAATGCGGCTTACTCGTTCTTAATGCCTGGTTTCCCCGGCGCGAATAGCGAAGAACTAAAAGCCATGGATGTCAACAAGTATGATGTTGCTGCTGCAAAAGCGCTCCTGGCTGAAGCCGGTTATCCGGATGGCAAAGGCTTCCCGAGCATCGAATTGTGGACCCGCAATGAAACAGATGTGAACAAGGCCATTGCGGCAGCGATCGCTTCCATGCTTCAGCAAAACCTTGGAATCAATATTGAAGTTTCCAATAAAGAGGCCAAACTCTTCATGGATACGCTTAACGCTCACAAGCTGCCGTTCTACTTCCTTTCCTATGGTTTCGATTACCTCGATCAGTCCAACATGTTAGGTATCTGGACTTCCAACGGACGTCATGCTTGGAAGAATGCTGAGTTTGATAAACTGGTGACTGATGCTTCCTCACTGGTGGGTGATAATGCCAAGCGTGACCAAATGTTCAAGGACGCTGAGAAGATCCTTGTGAGCGATGTCGGCGGTATCTTCATCTACCATGTTACCCCCGGCGGCATATACAAATCCTACATGAAGGGCACCGAGTTGGACGCCGACAAGACTGGTGTCGCAGCCTGGCATTGGCCTTTCATCGAATCCGGCGGTATGCTGGTCTACACCCTCTATGTTTCCAATGAAGCACCAGCTTCACGCAAATAACTTGAAGGTTTTTGTGTTATACGAATAAACGCTGGTACGGGGGGAGGAAGTCAATTCACTCCCCCTTGTACCTCGTCTTTTATTGATCTCTGCGAAATGGGCTGACATGGAAAATGTATTGCTAGAAGTACAAGGCTTGGAAACCCAGTTCATTACCCCCGATGGGACGGTTCACGCCATTAACGGCGTTTCGTTCAGTGTGGCTAACGGTGAGACGATTGGGCTTGTCGGCGAAAGTGGCTGTGGAAAAAGCATGACCATGCTTTCGATCCTTGGTCTGGTGCCGACTCCACCTGGAAAGATTGCCGCTGGAACAGCCTTATTTCACGGGCAGGATCTGCTTAAAATGAGCGAAGCGCAGCTCCAAAAAATTCGCGGAGCACAGATCGGCATGATCTTCCAGGACCCAATGACTTCGTTAAACCCCGTGCTGACCATTGGCCGGCAGATTACCGAGACTATCGAAGTCCACCTTGGCCTGAGCCATGCTCTGGCCAAGAAGCGCGCCGCAGAACTGTTGGAGATGGTCGGGATCCCCAAAGCTGAGAACCGTCTGAACGATTATCCGCACCAGTTCTCAGGCGGGATGCGCCAGCGGGCAATGATCGCCATGGCGCTGTCTTGCAAACCGCAAATCTTGATCGCCGATGAACCTACCACCGCCTTGGATGTGACCATTCAAGCTCAAATCCTGGAACTGGTAAAAAACCTGCGCGATGAATTGGGAATGACCATTATCTGGATCACCCATGACCTGGGTATTATTGCCAACCTGGCCCGCCGGGTCATTGTCATGTACGGGGGTTATTTTATCGAAGAAGCGCCTGTCAAGGAACTGTTCCGCAATCCGCAGCATCCATACACGCTCGGGTTGTTGGGCAGTCTGCCTAGGTTGGATTATGATCTGCGTGAGCCACTGGTTTCCATCGATGGCGCTCCTCCCATTTTGTATCAGAATCCAAATTATTGCCCATTTGCCCCGCGCTGCAGTTATGTGACCGAAGCATGCCGCCAGGCA
The DNA here is from genome assembly GCA_026390035.1 of Chloroflexota bacterium. GTDB lineage: Bacteria > Chloroflexota > Anaerolineae > Anaerolineales > Villigracilaceae > UBA5195. Next base: position 1,940 of record JAPLGT010000068.1, on the reverse strand, counting down.
AACCCGATCCTGGAAGAAATAACCCCTGGCCATCGTGTGGCTTGTTGGGTCAAGCCTAAATTCCGGAGCGCACAAGCATGACCACTCCTTCTAAAGTCTTACTGCAAGTTGAGAACCTGGTGAAACATTTTCCGGTTCATGGTAATGACGGTTTCTTCCGCAGGAAGACCAATGTAATTCACGCGGTGGATGGGATTTCCTTCAACCTGTATAAAGGAGAAACACTGGGACTGGTCGGCGAATCGGGTTGTGGGAAATCCACCGCTGGTCGGACGATTTTACAGCTCTACCGCCCAACTTCAGGGTCGGTCCTTTTTGACGGGATAGACCTGGGCCATCTCCCGCAGGAAGATTTGCGTAAAATTCGCCGTCGGATGCAAATGATCTTCCAGGATCCGTACGCCAGTCTGAACTCGCGTATGACCGTCGGGGAGATCATCAGCGACCCGTTGGTAGTCAACAAGGAGAATAAAACCCGCAAAAATATCGAAGATCGAGTGGCGGAGTTGCTGGATTTGGTGAAGTTGAACCCTGCTTTCGTCAATCGTTACCCGCATGAATTTTCCGGTGGGCAGCGCCAGCGGATTGGAATTGCCCGGGCACTGGCACTGCAGCCAGAATTGATCGTTTGCGATGAGCCTATTTCAGCGCTGGATGTCTCCATTCAGGCACAAATCGTTAACCTTTTGGTGGAACTTCAACAGAAGTTTCACCTGACTTATTTATTCATTTCGCACGATCTTTCAATGGTACGGCATATTTGTGATCGTGTAGTTGTCATGTACCTGGGCGTGATTGTCGAAATTGCCAGAAAGAATGAGTTCTATCGCGATCCTCTGCATCCTTACACTCGCGCCTTGCTATCGGCGGTAAACATTCCAGATCCCTTTGTCGAGGAGCAACGGAATCGGACAATTTTGAAGGGGGAAATCCCTTCTCCGGTCAATCCACCCTCGGGCTGTCGCTTTCACACCCGCTGTCCGATTGCCCAGCCGCAGTGTGCAGAAAGCCAGCCAGAACTACGTGAATTAATTCCTGGACACTTTGTCGCCTGCTTTTTAGCCACCCAGCAGGAAAAAGCCTAAGCAAGGGTATAGACCAGAGGAAAAGTATGAATTTACCCCGACATCTCTGGGTTGGCAAGCTTGAGCATCGGTGTTTTTCAATAAATCAAGTGATCACTGAGAAAATATAATGATTTGAAAGATGGCCGAACGCTATGTTATAAACACCATTTTTGTTTGTTTAGGGTCGTATCGCATATTGGTGCCTATCAATCTTATTATTCCGAGTCATGAGGCTTTCGCGTCTGATCGTTAATTGTTCTCCGCGAAGGTTTCCATGGTTGACAATGCTGTTTGTTTTTTTTGCAAAATATTTTTTTGATTTATATTAGGAGGCTGCGTGAATGACCGTGAACGTTTAATTGCCTGTGTAAAGGGGCTTCCTGTTGATCGTCCACCCTATTATTTGTTTTGGGGACCGTGGGATACAACCTGGAATCGCTGGCGGTCTGAGGGCATGCCAAATTCATTACAAAGTTTTTATGATGTTCAGCAGATGTTTGGTTCTGACCCAATACCGACAGATTGCGTTGTACCAGTAAACTTGGGACCATGCCCTACCATTGAGAAAACTATACTCTCGGAAGATGAGAATGAAATAGTTTTTATTGATAGCTGGGGAATTAAACGTCGCGATCTAAAAACCATTACCTCCATGTCCCAATTTCTTGAATTTCCTGTAAAAAATCGTAAGAGTTGGGAAGTATATAAGGAGAAATGGCTTAACCCGGAAGATCCACGCCGATTGGATGGAAATTGGCGAGAAATATGCAACCAATGGAAGGCAAAGGGATACCCAATTCAGTTAGGTTGGTACCCAGATGCGGGTGTGTTCGGACCTTTCCGCTGGCTTATGGGGGACGAGGAGGGACTAGT
>JAPLGT010000109.1:0-5670 GCA_026390035.1 Chloroflexota bacterium | reverse complement strand
GGTGGCGTATGATTACACCCTGCAGGGTTGGTCGAATGCGCTTGAAATGCGCGAACGTGAAACCGCCGGGCACAGCCAGCGCGTGGTAAGCCGGACATTGGAGTTGGCGCGTGTTTTTGAAATTCCTGAGAATGAGATTGTCCATATCCAGCGTGGGGCGCTGCTGCACGATATCGGCAAGATGGGCATCCCCGATAGCATTCTGTTAAAGCCCGGCCCGCTGACGGATGACGAATGGGCTGTTATGCGCCAGCACCCCGAATTTGCTTATCGCCTGCTTTCCAATATTCCCTTTCTTGCACCTGCGCTCGAAATCCCCTACTGCCATCATGAAAAATGGGATGGCACTGGCTACCCGCGTGGTTTGGCAGGTAAGGATATTCCGCTTGCGGCGCGTATTTTTGCGGTTGTGGATGTATGGGATGCACTCTCATTCGACCGGCCCTATCGCGAGGCCTGGCCTGAAGCGGATGTACCTATTTACTTGAAGGAAAACTCGGGCACCCAGTTTGATCCCGCCGTGGTGGAAGTTTTCATTCGCCTGGTGAGTACGAGTCTGCCGGTTAGCTAGCATCCCTGGCCATGATTGGGTGTGCGTGGTTCATAGCATGCCCGTGGTCACAAATTGCGGCTTTCCGCTTAAGAAAATGAACGTAATTTGTGACCGCGAAGGGTAATAACTCAGGTACTGGAGTTCATTTGGAAGAAAATGCTTAATATTGCTTTTTTTAGTGTTGTGATAGGGTTTGTATTTTTCATCCTGGCCTTTCACGCTGCTCGCTATGCATTGGTTCCTGGTGCGAAGGCCCTGGTGATGGTCGTACTGGCAGCCTCAAGCTATGCGATCGCCTATTTATTCCAAATCAGCAGTCCTGACCAGGCAAGTGCCATTTTTTGGTATAACGTTTCCTTGCCTGGCGCCAATTTACTTGCGCCGGCCTGGTTTGTTTTTGCGTTGGCATGGTCTGGGCTGGCCTGGAAGCCCACCAAGCGTCATATCCTGATTGTGGGAATAGTGCCGGCCCTGGTCTGCCTGGCCGCCTGGACCAACCCGCTGCACCTGCTATACGGCGCAAATTTTAACTTTCTTCGTCAGGGCAGCTGGGGTTTGCTGGAATGGAGTGTTGGTTTTTGGTACAGGGTTGGGTTTGTTTATGCATACAGCCTGACTGTCGCGGCGATCATTATTTTGATGCGCTCAACCTGGGGGCGCGCGCGCTTGTATTTCTACCTGACGCTGCTGCTTGTATTTGGCGCGATTTTCCCCGGGGTTATGAACATTTTATCGATAGCCGGGTTTATGCCTGTTCCAAAGCTGGATTTGACCCCTTTTTCTTTTCTGGTGACCGGTTTGGTCTGGAGCCTGGTTTTCTTCTGGTACCGATTATTAAATATTGTACCGGTGGCGAGGGACCGTGTTTACGCAAACATGCCGATCGGCATGCTTGTGCTGGATACCCAGGGCCGGGTGGCGGATATCAACCCGGCTGGCATGGACATGCTCGAAAGCTCTGGAGCAGTGCAGGTAGGCCGGGAACTGCCGTACGGGCTGCATGATTTTTTTTCCAGCGAGGAGCTGCGGGTAGTGCGCGAAGAGATGGACGAAACCGTCTGTATTGGCCAGAACAATGGCCGGCGCTGCCTGGAAATTCATCTATCGCCAATCTTTGACAAGGGAGGGACGTTATCGGGCTGCCTGCTGCTCATGGTTGATATCACCCAACGAAAATTGGCCGGAGACGCCCTGCGGGAATCAGAAAGCAAGCTGCGCTCTGTCTTCGCGGCCATGAGTGATGTCATCATTATTTATGATGCTGATGGCGGTTACCGCGAGATTGCGCCCACCAACCCCGCTCTTTATGTCAAACCGCCAGAAGAGCTGTTGGGTAAAACGGTCAGCGAAGTATTTGCCCCTGAGCAAGCCAGCTTCTTTCTGGATCATATTCACCAGGCGCTGGCGCTGGGAAAATTAACCGGTGTGGAATACAGCCTACGCATCAATCAAAAAGATCTGTGGTTCTCTGCCAATATTTCGGCGATTTCGTCAAATACGGTTTTATGGGTGGCGCGTGATATCACGGCGCGCAAGCTGATTGAGAAAACCAGCCAGGAAAGCGCAGCGCGCTTGCAGCAAGCCCAGGCCATCGCTCACCTGGGCAGTTGGGAGCTGAGTATTTCTACCAATTATTTCCTGGCTTCTGATGAGGCCATGCGGATTTATGGGTTCGAGCCTGGGCAATCCATCTCGCTGGAACAGCTGCAAGCCCTGGCGCTGCCAGAGGAGCGCGCGCGCCTGGACAAAGCTTTTAGCGAACTATGGCAGGGTCTGGGGACTTACGATCAGGAGTATCGCATCCGGCGCGTCAATGAAGAAGGCATCCGGGTGGTGCATGTCAGCGCCAATCTGGAGAGCACTGAGTTGGGTCAGCCGGTTAAGATTTTTGGTGTTATTCAGGATATTACTGAAAGGAAAATGGCTGAGAAAGAGCTGCATGAAACCGAAAATCGTTATCGCTCCGTGGTTCAATCAGCCACGGATGCCATCCTGATTACAGATGCATCCGGTAATCTGGTTTCATGGAACCAGGGTGCCCAAAATATCTTTCAATACAGCCAGGCTGAAATTCTTGGCAAACCGTTAAATATATTGATGCCCGCAAGATATCGTGATGCGCATGAAGCTGGGATGAATAAGGTTGCCAAAGGTGGCATAGCGCAGCATTTGGGACAGACGCTTCTGATGGCTGGTTTGCGCAAGGATGGCGATGAATTCCCGGTGGAACTTGTCCTTTCTTCCTGGAATGATGAGGGACAAATTTATTTTACCGGTATTCTTCGTGATGTGACCGAGCGCCAGCAGTTGCAAGCAACATTACTCTACCAGAGCACGCACGACACGTTGACAGGTTTGTATAACCGCCAGTATTACGAAACCGAAATTGAGAGACTTCAGCAGAGCCGCCGTTTTCCTGTCAGTATTTTGATGATGGATGTTGATGATCTTAAAATTGTCAATGACGTGCTCGGGCACCATGCCGGAGATGATTTGCTGCGCAACATGGCCACGGTCTTAAAGTCCACCTTCCGACCGGAGGATATGATTGGACGGATTGGTGGCGATGAATTTGTGGTCATTTTGCCAGATGCAGATTTTCAAACGGCCGGGCAAGCGATGCAGCGTTTGAAGATTAGCCTGAAAGAATATAATCTGGCACATGGTTCGGATGGTCAGCCACTGAGCTTATCGATCGGGTTGGCCAGCGGTGATAAAGAAACCCTCTTGAGTGATGTTTTCAAGGAGGCGGATAAAGCCATGTATCTTGACAAAAGCCTGAAAAAGCAACACCCCCGGTGAGTCTCAGAGTGGCAAAATCAGAATCGCCAGGCCTGCAAGCAGGCCATTTAATCCCCAGGTTTCACCACAAAAAATACCATCCACGCTTTCAACCATTCTGGTGACCCGGTCAGTAAATACTTTTGGCAATCTCTTGACTACTATTTTATGGCCTGAACATTTATGGTTCTTATCAGATTAGTGGGAGACAATCAATCAGCGTTTTTTCGCGATATTTTCCAAAGAAACTTCGTGTCATTCGTCCATTCGGCACTTATTCGTGATAAAAACACCCACAATCGTCCCTGCAATACCTGTACATATTACACTCCAGCCAGCGGGAGTCTGGATTAAATATTTTTTCCCCACGAATCTGGGGAGCATCACATTTATCTATGCAGCCTGAAAAGTGATCGTTGAAATTCAGGGTCGCTGCGTTTGTCCGGTGGCATGGCAGCACCAGGCCAGATTAATTATTCTTTTTCAAGTTGAACCACCAGCACCGCCGAAAGAATCAAGACACTGCCTGCAATTTGAATCATGCTCATGCGTTCGTTCAGGAAAATGTATGCTTCCACGGCGGTCATGGCGGGCTCCAGGGTTGCCAGAATATTTGCAATGCTGGCTGGCAGGTAATGCATAGACATATTGTAAAGTCCAAAGCCAAGTACCGTTGGAATAAAGGCCAGAAAAATCAGAATTAACCAGCCGTTGGTGGGTAAGTGTGGCAGAAGCGCATTAATAGAACCTGCCGCGCCGGGCAGGCTGGGGAACAGGTTAAAGATCATGATGAACAATGTGCTGAAAGCAAACGAATACAACATAGATGTCCAGGGGTTGATGTTTTGCCGGGCGGTTTCTTTGCCCAGCAGGGTGTAAACTGCAAATAATAAGCCTGAAAGCAGCCCGGTGGATACTCCCAGGGGATTCAACCGCCACATTTCACTGCTAAAGGCGTCTGCAACCATGCTGCAGCCACCCAGGCTTAAAATGATTGCAGTAATTTTGGGCCACCCAAGTTTTTCTTTGAAAATCCACCAGGCAATCGTTGCAGTGAATCCTGCTGAGCTATACCCCAGCACGGTCGCAACCGCCGCCCCATTTGCCTGGACGGAAAGCGTCCAGATCGAATTAAACACGGCCAGAATAAACCCGTAAAACAGGTAGAAACCAATCTGAGAGACTTTAATGCTGAGTAAGGAGCGGCGGATCAGGAATATTGCCGGGGCCAGGGCTGCGCAGACAAACAGGCTTCGCCAAAGTGCCAGTAACAAGGCGGGTATTTTGTAAGTGGTAATTAAATAGCCTAACAGAACGCCGGTCGTGGACCAAAAAACGACCCCAATAATTCCGATGATGGTACCTTTCGTGGCACGCGACATTTTTACATCTCTTTTCTTGTGCCAGGGGGTTGGCAGGATTGGCAAGCTGGCTCTCAGTATAATCTAACCGGCAGCAAAGCCAGGCGAGCAAAAAGGCCGCGTCCAATTTCATGTTTCCGTTGTTCCCTGATAGGCGTTATGATATTATTGATAAACTCGGATTTTATGGGTAAACCCCGATCTCACGCATTTGGAAAGGTAACTTTGAACCCAACAGCCAGAATTATGATTGTAGGTGAGAAGAGCGGGGCATTGCTTGGCCTCGATAAAAGCCTGGAAAACCTGGGCTACACTGATGTAACGCAGACGGACCGGGGTGAGGCTGCTGTTCAACTGGCCGGGCAGCTTCAGACAGAACTGGTTTTGATGGACGTTTACCTGGCAGGGGCGATGAGTGCCATCCAGCTCGGCGGGCAGCTGCGATCGCGTTACGGCATCCCGGTTGTTTTTTTTGATGGTCTGGCCGGTGGTTCGGATGGGCAGCAGCCGGTCGATGCCTTTGCTGTGATTGCCTGGCCGTTGGCAGAGCTTGACCTGGCTGTAATCATTTCGGACACGCTGCTCCGGTACAATAATTCCCGCAGGTTGATCGAGAGCGAGCAAAAATACCACGCTTTATTTAATTTCATGGCCCAGGGGGTTGTCTACCAGAATGCCTCCGGCGAGATTATCTCGGCCAATCCGGCTGCCGAACGCATCCTGGGGCTACGCCTGGGTCAGATGCTGGGTCGGACATGGCTGGATAAGCGCTGGAAGATCATCCACGAAGACGGGTCTGATTTTCCGGGCGATACTCACCCGGTCATGTGGGCTCTTAAGACCCGCCGAGAAGTCGATAATGTGGTCATGGGAATCTACCACCCGGAAAAGGACGAACATGTCTGGATTCGCGTGCACGCCAGGCCGCAGTTTGCGGATGGAGCCAGTATCTCAGAGTCAGTGGTGGTAACCTTT
>JAPLGT010000083.1:21028-22454 GCA_026390035.1 Chloroflexota bacterium | reverse complement strand
TAAGGGCGTTTTCTTGCATTTTGGCTGACCGCTGGCAACACAAACTTTCCCTCACCTTGGTCATCACAGGTGAGGCAGCAACCACCATCAGCGGATTTGATCAAGTTTTACACATAGCATGCACCAAGGGCGTCAAGAGCTGCTCCAAAGATTGCCCTTGGGTCAAACCAGCGCTGAGAAATAGGCCCAAACACCACAAAGATTGTGCTTGTGAAACGCGGCGCCATGCTGCTGGGTTATCTTCAAGCGATATCTTGAGTTGGCGTTGCAGTCGTTCGCGAAGGTTGGGATCATGTTGGCTGGCTCGCAGTAAGCTATAAACAACGGCAACCAACGCGATATGTCTTTGGATAGCGTTGAAGTCCCGCAGTTGATACTGGTCCAAGCCTTCATCCTTGCCTTCCTCGTGGTAGACTTCCACCGGCCAGCGATGACGACGTATCCGTGTGATGCCAGCAGCCTGCCATATCAAGCGGTTGCTGATATAAAAAGTAGGGTTGTCGGATAGGTCAGCCTGGCGATAATTGATGACCAGGCGCTGTCGTCCAAAATTGTGGATATTGTGCGTATTGCAATAGCTGTAATACTGTTCGTTCTTTCCCTTGAATGGGATGCCAATTTTATGAAAGACTGGTTTGGCTTTGCGCTGGATCGCATCCAAATGTTCTTGTTTTAGATGCTCGGCAAATTCCTTCAAGGTCTTTCCGCCTGTGCTCAGATTGACCTGATCTCCATCTGCCAGCGTACCTACATAAGCCAGATGCAGGGTCCGATCAAGAAATTGGCAGAAAGCAGGTTGTGTAAACCAATTGTCAAAAGTGACTGGGTGTAATTCGTCAGGATGATTTTCTACCCAGCCTTGCAGCAGTTTCTGAGCAATAATGATCTTGCTGTCATATAATTCTTGCAATTCCGGATGTTCTTTTTCGCGTCGTCTCCAAAGGCCAAGCAAATACCCTCGCCATTTGTGTGGATTAGTTTTCTTGAGCGCCTCTTTTTCCGGTTTGATCTTTATCTGCGCAGCTCGAATGCCTTGCTCCAACTTTTCCAATTCCGCCGGCTCCCAAAGCTGGAATTCGACAGGATAATCTGTTTCATCATCGCTGTAGTGGATGGTTACCAAATCATGTGCCCAGACATAGGTGCCACTAACATGATCCCAGAGTTTGGCTATTTTCTCAAAGTCGTCTCCATAGTGGATCAATAGCGTATCATCCAAACTGAACACACCATTGGGTTTCATCTTCGTTCCGGGCAGACTGTTCATCACGTTCAAGCGTGCCTGGTTCAAGTTCTTTAGTTCATATGGGCTTTTCGTTAGCAGGCGATTTAGCGAGCTTTGATTGCGATTTTCAACGATCATCAGGCGATTGATACCTTCGACCGTCTTGTTCTCGGACACGATCAGCCCGCTTATGTAGCGCTC
>JAPLGT010000083.1:0-20980 GCA_026390035.1 Chloroflexota bacterium | reverse complement strand
GCTGCACCAATTCAGGAAATTCAACCAAAGGAAACATAGGCCACCTCCAAGATGATGTTCCTATCTTGAATTGTACCGAATTTCCTGCCCCTTGGATCACTCCTTGATTATTCGGTTATAAAGGTGCTGCAAAAGTCGAGTTTATTAGTTGGGTATTTGTACAGCATTAATGTGGCAAACGCAAAATTTTCGAAGAATAATGACCTTCACCCAGCTTTCCCCCAACTACCTTACAAAAACACCGCTATCGCTTATGCCGCTAAACCATAACGACCCCGAGGGTTAGCTCGAGGTCGTTTACAGAAATCCAAATGTATGCTCAGACTAATGCTCGGTATGTTTTTCACCATGGAAAGGCAGAAAACGAGTGGCCAGGCTAAATGTTATTAACCAATAGGAAAGCACCATCGTGGCAACCGCAAACTCTACCCAGGTGGGCGTGTAAGAGAATAACCTCACGGTTGGGGTGTATGGATCATAAGACGTAGCCGCAATTAAACCCACGAAATTATAATTCCAGCGGGTAAGGATCGTGGCGAAAATAGGAACCACTGCAGCAGCCATAAGGTAACGGAAGTTACCAATCTGCTTGGCATACAATAGTATTAGACCCGCTAATACCGGGAATAGCGCCTGTCCAAACCAGAAAGTTTGTGAATAAGGCGCAACTGTATCGAGCAGTTGAGTTTGAAGAGAAATCTGCTGGTCAAAGCTGTAATAATTGGTCACAGCCCAATCCCAGAATCTCAGATAGGTCAGCAGGAGAGTGGCACCACCTGCAAGGCGAGCCACATCATAAAGCGCATCATCTTCAACCAGGCCGGGTCGCATTACGCGAAAGACAAAAACACTCATAATAAACAGCAATGCAATACCACCGCTCATCGCCGAGAAAACAAACTGGGTTGGAGCACTCTGATTGAACCAAACCCCTCGGCCATATAACACCGAATAAGTAGCTCCGAGGGATGCCTGATGCAGTAAGGAAAGTGTCATACCGATGACTGCCAGGACAGGTCCGGCCTTGTGCAACCATCCGGAGAGTGTCTTCGCAAAGTTCGCCAACATCTTCAGAATGGGAAAGCGATCCTGCCAGGGATGCGAATGAAAACTTTGGTGCTCTGTTACAACAGGAATTAGCTCTGCAAGTAAAACGGTCAAATACAGCACCACGCACATGGTAATTTCCCACAAGAGCGAATGTGGCTGCCAATATACGATCGGGTGCCAAAAACGCAGTGGCTGCCCGAGATCCATAAGGAGAACCATGCCGGCGGTAGAATACCCCAGGAAGCCAATCAAGACTGCCAACTTCCCAATCGATTCGAAACGTTTGATTTGCAACAAATAGATGATGGCGCCGAATACAAAGGCACAGCCCCCCAGGGCAATGGATGAGAGATCAATTGAGATCCACAAACCCCATGGAACCTGGTTGGATAATCCCGTTACCTGCAGGCCATCACGGAAAAGAAAAAACATACCCGTCAACCCGAAGAGCAAGCCTGCAACTAACAGACCAATCCAATACGGGAAGATATCGATCGAACGCTTACCAAGACGCAGTTTTGGATAATTAATTGAGATTTGCATGGCCTACCCCTTCTGGAAAGGGTTGTTTGTATGAGTATCGGGAGGCACGTAATATACACTCGGCTCTGTGCTCAGCTCGTCTTCACGTAAACGCAGGATCGCCTTTGCTTCTGCCAATACCTTCGAAACCGGGCTTTCCAGATTTGTCAAATCGCCAAAAGCGCGGGCGCCGGTTGGGCATGCGACAACACAGGCCGGGGTGGCCAGCGCATCGACGCCTGGAACCATTCCACGGGCCATCCCAGAGTCAATGCGATGTGCGCAGAAAGTACATTTTTCCACCACGCCACGCGGCCTGTTGGCCACTTCCTGGAACCCAAAATTAGGCGACTTGGGACTGGTTTTAATCGGTTCCTTCCAGTTAAAGACTCGGGCATCGTAAGGACAGGCAACCTGACAATATCTACAACCAATGCAGAGGTTGTAGTCCATCATGACAATACCGTCCTTGCGCTTGTATGTAGCCTTGACTGGGCACACGTGAACGCAAGGGGCTTCAGCGCAGTGCATACAAGGCCTGGAAAGGAAATATTCCTTGCCATTTTGCATTGTCTCGGTTGTGACAACGTTATAGATCATGTCATCTGCCAGATTATTTACTGCCTGGCAAGCATATGTGCAGTACTTGCAACCAATACACTTGTTCATATCGATTGACATGCCCCACTGAGGGCCTTCAACGACTTCCCCACCCGCTGAAACGCCCCGGCTGGCAAGTGTGGCGGTACTGATAAATTGCGTTAGCGTGGCAGCGCCTGCCAAAGCCCCAACTATCTTTATAAGGTCACGCCTTGAGGTAGTACCCTGCTCAGGTACCGGCTGACTTTCATCAGTTTCTTTCATGAATAGCCTCCAAAAATTCTGCGGTTTGGATCATACAGGCCATCAAACCAGGCAAGCTACTACTTCACCGGTTGGCCCGGGTCTTTGCCAAACAAAGCCCAAGAACCGATGCCGCCTACTAATAAACCAGCCAGCACAAGCATCCAGGATGGCAGGTTTATGCCACCAGCTGCCGTTTGCACAGGTTTTTCATCTGGTTCAGCTGCCTTCTCAACAACATCCATGGGTGTTGCCATTGGTTGAACTTGTATGCCAGCACTCACAATTCGACTGGCTTCATGGATATCTTTATGGCAGTTGGCACAGGTCTCACCCGCAACCTTGAGTGTATGACTGCTTTCAGGCCCCATATGGCAATTAATACAATTCAAACCAGCCGCAGTATGTGTGGACTTTAAAGACCCTTCCATCTGATTCTTGTGGCAGTTTTCGCAAACGATCTTGGAACCAGGCGCAAGCACCGGTCCCTGCGAATGCGGTTCATGACAGGTGATACACTTTAACCCGAATTTTCCGTGCTGACTCAGCTTCATCTGCCCTGCAATATTCGTGCCAGCAACATCAGTATGGCAGACCAGGCAGGTGGTTTCTTCGTTTTCAACTGTATATTTCAACTGTGGATGAACACCTTCACCCTGGCCTAATTTATGGCAGACCAGGCAATTAACATTACCAGCTGCGTGCTTGCTGGTCGACCAGGGAGTGGCAGCCTGGTCATGGCAGGCTTTACAGGTTTCTGTAATGTCCTGGTTCTTATCAGCTGCAGCAACGTTTTGTGTGGGGGCCGCCACCAAAACGCTGAATGCCAGAATAATCAGCATCACAGACACAGCCGGCAACAAATACTTGTAAGTTCGTTTATTCATTTTACATTCTCCCACGAGGTAGATGGACTCACAGTATTCATACTAATGAATATAGATATATTCAGGTAGTGCATCCTGTCACAATTCAAGAGAACAAATGTCACCACGAAAATTACTATGGCTTTTTAATGTCACACTCTTAATCTCTTAATCTTATGTTTAGGTTATACTTAACCAGTCCAAATAATCGTGTTACGGAGATGCAATGCCTACAACACACATCGCGAGCGGTAAGCATTATTTACTGCGGAGGAAAAAAGATGAATGAAACTGCTGCCAATCCAATTTTTGTGGCGTTGTTATTCATCCTACGTTGTCTGGTCCCACTGGCTATTCTTTTTGGGATATCGTATCTTCTCCGCCGTTTTGGCCTGGTCGTGATCGACAGCCCTGAACCGCAAGAGGAAACAGATGATAATAACAACCCTTCGGCAACAAACACCAAGGAGTCATAGCACATGACAACCCGCAACCTGCATCGACTGCACCGAATGTTCCTATCCGGTCAGAAAATCGGCTTGATTGCAGCAGGCGTCCTTGTGCTGCTGCTAAGCCTCCTGCTGGTAACACCAGCCAGGGCGGGACAGCCAGCCCAGGAAACGGAAAAGTACTGCCTGTCCTGTCATGGCGACTCCAAATTAAGCACAACACTTCCCAGTGGTGAGACGCTTTCACTGTATGTCTCACAGGATGTCATCGGCCATTCAATCCACAGCCCGATGGGCATTGAATGCGAAGCCTGCCATACAAACATCACTACTTATCCCCACCCAAAGCTGACCTTCCAAAACAAACGAGAACTATCACGATCGTATTACCTGGCCTGCCAAAAATGCCACCCAGGTAATTACCAAAAAGCACAGGACAGCATGCACGCCAAGGCAGCCGAAGAAGGCAATCTTCAAGCTGCGATTTGTACCGATTGCCACGGCGCACATGATGTTAAAAAACCGGATGCAAATCGTTCATCAATTTCCACTACCTGCAGCAAATGTCACGCTGATATCGTAAACACATACAAACAAAGCGTTCATGGGGCGGCACTGACCCAGGATAACAACCCAGACGTACCGGTCTGTACCGACTGTCATGGGGTTCATAATATTCAAGACCCGCGCACTGTCGAATTTCGCGTGCAAAGCCCCGAAATGTGCGCAAGGTGCCATGCCAACAAGGAATTAATGAGCAAATACGGCCTGTCAGCAGATGTTTATAGCATCTACAAAACATCCTGGCACGGCGTTGATGTATCCGTATATAAATCCCGTTGGCCAACCATCTGGCACGACAGCGCCGTTTGCACTGATTGTCACGGCATCCACGATATAGGCAAAACGGATGATGTCGACTCGAAGGTAAACCCGAAAAACCTATTAACAACTTGCCAGAAGTGCCATCCTGGAGCTGGACCAAACTGGACGGATGCGTGGACAGGACATAATAAAATCAGCCTGCAACGCACACCCTTCCTGTTTTACGTAGAAACTTTCTACACTTCCTTTACCCCCTTTGTATTGTGGATATGCCTCATCTACGTGGTACTGCAAATCATCCGCTCCATTGTCGATCGAGTGAGGAGTAGCCTGCCATGACAGGAAAGCCAAACATAACCAATTCGCAAATTCAGCAAGAGAAGACCTTTAAACGTTTTAATATTGGACAACGTTGGGAGCACATGCTCCTGATCCTGAGTGCAACCGTTTTATTATTAACCGGCCTGCCTCAAAAATATCGGGATATGTCATGGAGCCAGTATCTGCTCTCCACGCCAGAACGATTGGAACTTATTCGCCAGATCCACCACATCGCCGCGATTATCCTGGTGATTGAGGCTGTATACCATTTGGGTCTCGCCATTTACCGGCTTTCACGCCGCAAGCTTTCGGGAGATATGTTCCCGGTCTGGCAGGACGTGATTGATGCCGGGCAAATGATCCAATATTTGCTTTTCATGCGCAAAGAGAAACCCAAGTTTGGAAAATTCAATTTTGAGCAGAAAGTGACCTACTGGTTTATATTTTTCGGATTCGCGTTCATGATCATCAGCGGATTCATCATCTGGTTTCCGGTGTATTTCACCCAATTCTTACCAGGTGGCGCGGTTCCGGCAGCCAAACTGGCCCACAGCACTGAATCAATTGTGGCCGCAATTTTCATTGTGATCTGGCACTTCTACCATGTTCACCTTGAAAGATTAAATCTCAGCATATTCACCGGCAGGCTCAGTGAAAAAGAAATGGCCGAATACCACGCAAAAGAATATGAGCGCTTGGAACGTAAGACAAGCGAAAAAGTTCAACCAGGAGAGAGGAAGTAATGCGCATTCGCAACTACTTTTTAATCGCCGGGTTGACGATGCTGATCATCGCCACAGGAATTTCAGTTTCTGCGGCCAGGGCAGCTGCACCAGTAGCGCCAACCAGCACCCAAAAAATGTCGTCGCCTTTGGTTGGCGATAACAGCGCCTGCCTGGCGTGTCACCAAAATCCACAGTTCAATACAACCATCGGAAATAAAACAACAACAGAAGTCTTCGACTTATTTGTTAATCCCGATGAATACCAACATTCAGTACATGGAGAGATGGGAATCGCCTGTATCGAGTGCCATGTCGGGTTTGAACCTGCTATGGGGCATGGTTTAAGTTTTGGCAGCCGCCGAGAAGTAACTTTACGTCTGAACCAGGCCTGCGGTGAATGTCATAAAAAACAGGCTGCCCAGGAAAAAGACAGCGTTCACGCCACCGCCCGCTCCGTGGGCAAACTAGAAGCAGCGATTTGTACAGACTGCCACACAGCGCATGCGGTCCAACGCATAAAAGACCCAAATACTGGTTTGCTTTTACCCACAACACGCATTTGGATTCCCACAACCTGTCAGAAATGCCATAGCGCCATCTACGAAAAATATCGCAACAGCGTTCATGGGGCCGCCCTGACTGATGGTAATAACCCGGATGTGCCTACCTGCATTGATTGCCATGGCGTTCACATCATTGAAAACCCAACCACATCAGCCTTTCGCTTGTTCTCACCTCAAATCTGCGCAAAGTGCCATACTGATCCAAAGCGCATGGACAAATATAAAATTTCGACCCAAGTTCTGAATACTTATGTGGCTGATTTTCATGGTACGACTGTAACAATCTTTGAGCAAGTTTCTCCAGATGCGGCAACCAATAAGCCGGTCTGCTACGATTGCCACGGTATTCATGACATTGCGCGAACAGACGACCCGCAGAAGGGCTTGCAGATCAAGTCCAACCTGCTTGGCAAGTGTCAGAAATGCCATCCAGACGCAAACACCAACTTCCCAGAAGCCTGGTTATCGCATTACATCCCCACCCCTGAAAAGTATCCGATTGTCTATTACATCAACCTATTTTACAAATTTTTAATTCCTGGAATATTGATACCCATGGCGGTCCTCGCTACCATGGATTTCAGCCGGATGATGATCAACCGCTTCCGGAAAACGCAGGACCCGGATGAAAATGTTTCGAAGAAGGCCCGAAAAGCCAATCCCACTGACGATGAGGCCAATTATGACTAAAACAATAAGCGCCTCGCCAACCAATGTATTTACTCGCTTTGCACTTCTTCAACGCATCGAACACCTATTTTTTTTGGTGTCCTTCTCTCTGTTGGGTTTCACCGGTTTGCCACAGAAATATGCAGACTCACCGATCAGCCTTCAAATTTTTAACATTTTTGGCGGTGTGGAAAGCCTCCGTAACGTACATCACATATCAGCCGTTGTGATGTTGATCATCAGCCTGATACATGTGCTGGAATTGCTCTACGGTCTAATCGTAAAACGTACCCCCATCAGCATGATCCCATGGATCAACGACATCCAGCACGTGATTAATGATGTGCTTTACTATCTCGGATTCCGTAAACACAAAGCCTATTACGGGCGTTATTCTTACGCAGAAAAAGCGGAATACCTGGCTGTGATCTGGGGAACGGTTGTGATGGCCCTGACCGGCTTTATGATGTGGAACCCAATCACTACCCTGCGCATGCTGCCCGGTGAGGCCATTCCTGCCGCCAAAGCAGCCCACGGCGGTGAAGCTGTATTGGCAGTCCTGGCCATCATCATCTGGCATTTCTACAATGTACATCTCAAAACCTTTAACAAGAGTATGTTCACAGGCAAGTTGAACCGCGAAGAAATGCACCATGAACATCCTGCAGAACTGGCTGCGATTGAGAGCGGCAAGCACACCGCAGCCATCCCCACGGATGTCTTGCGCAAGCGCCAGCTCATATTTGCGCCCTTTGCAATTGTCACCGTGATTGCTTTTGGAGTCGGGATTTATTATCTGGTAGGTTCTGAAAATACTGCCCTCACAACCACGCCCCAAGGTGAAACTGCACAAATTTTTGTACCACTCCCCACTCCAACAAAGCTACCGCCTACTCCCACCGAACCGCCGGCGGCCGCTCCAGTCAATATCACTTGGGATGCCTATATCGGTCCGATATTCCAACAGAAATGTGCAGCCTGCCACGGAGCAGCTGCCATGGCTGGGCTCAATATATCCACTTACGCAGGAGCCATTCAAGGGAGTGCCAAAGGACCTGTGATAGTCAGCAAAGACAGTGCCAACAGCTTGTTGATCCAAAAACAAACAGCCGGTGGACACCCCGGACAACTGACACCCGATGAGATTACCCAGGTTAAAGCCTGGATCGATGCAGGAGCACCAGAAAAATAGCCAGCTCATCTATTGCAGTCACATGAGGACTCTACCCAAGGCTTCTCTAAAGAGAAAGCCCTCTGCTTGGTGCCAATTGTTAAACTAAACATGGATAACAATCCGGACTACTTCTTAGCCTGAATTGTTATCCATGAATCACTTTTTTCCATCCAGTTATTCTACTGACTGAATAATCATCCCAATTCTTCCTGAATTGTTGAAAAGCCCGCTGGGTTTTTAGTATTTCGTGAAAACATGAAATCAAAATGTATATCCAGCTAGCAACAACCGAGTAGTTTTTTTACTATTGGCATTCCGTCACGCACAAGAAACGCAATTGTATCTGCTGTGCGGACTTCGATCAGACTCGCAATCCAATTTGAGAGTAGCAATAAAAATTCGCCAAAGGAGAAAAAACTATGAGTGAGTCACAAGACGAGAAAGTGACCCGCCGCGACTTCATGAAGATAGCCATCGCTGGGATGGGAGGCGTCATCGCCGCGACAGTTGGTATACCTGCCATCGCGTATATAGTCGGGCCTGCATCCAAGCAAGACGCCAATACATGGATTCGATTAGGCGCAATCAGCAAAGTGGAAATGAATAATCCTACATTGTTTAAAACCACTATTGACATTCAAACTGGCTGGATCAATGCCCAAGAAGAAGTTTCAGCATATGTTTTAACGGAAAATGGGCAGGATTTTGTGGCGATGTCCAATGTTTGCACACATCTGGGCTGCCGGATCCGCTGGATTCCTGACCTGGAAGGTTTTTATTGCCCTTGCCACAATGGCGTGTTTGCCAAAGATGGAACTGTCAAATCCGGGCCACCGCCTCGACCTTTGGATCAATTTGAAACCAAAGTCGAAAACGGAATCTTGTACATCAAGCGAGGATAAATATGATGGAAAAACTTGGCAATTGGCTCGACGACCGCTTCGGATGGCGTTCCGTTAATGAAGCTATTTTTCTGCGTAAAATACCGCATGTTAACTGGTTCTACACATTGGGCAGTGCCACGTTGTTTGTGGCAATGATCCAGGCTGTAACCGGTATTTTGCTCACCCTCTATTATGTTCCCACCCCTGATCACGCCTTCGACAGTGTAATGTATATCACGACCCAACTGCCAGGCGGATGGCTTATACGCGGTTTACACCATTGGGGCGCTAGCGCCATGGTGATACTCACCGTTCTCCATTTGTTGCGAGTGTTCTTTTACGGCGCCTACAAATTCCCTCGAGAAGCAACCTGGATTACGGGTGTATTTCTACTCATCATCGTAATCGGCTTCGGCTTCACTGGTTATTTGCTGCCTTGGGACCAAAAAGCTTATTGGGCAACAACGGTTGGAACTCGCATTATTGGCGTCGCACCCTTCATTGGAGATTGGTTGCTTCGCGTTGCGCGTGGCGGAGATAACCTATCGGCTGTAACATTGGCCCGCTTCTTTGGCACACATGTTTGGGTATTACCAGCCTCACTTTTTGGTTTACTTTTCGTTCATCTTTATCTGATCATCCGGATCGGCATCTCCGCGGTACCAGAAAAGAAAGAGGACTAGCCATGAACGACCAGGAAAAGAAAGACTATCTCGAACATTACAAAAAAGCCAAAGAAAAGGGTGTGCCATTTTTCCCAGACATCATTTTCAAGGACACAATCGCAGCGTTACTCATCTTCATCGTACTGGTTGCGCTTGCATATTTTGTGGGAATTCCCATGGAATCCCGTGCAAATCCCAACGACACCGCTTATACGCCCAGGCCTGAGTGGTATTTTCTATTCCTATTCCAGTTGCTGAAGTATTTCCCGGGCAACCTGGAGGTGATTGGGGTCATGGTCATCCCTGGCCTTTTCATCCTACTGCTGATTTTGCTGCCCTTCCTGGACAAAAGTCCCAAACGTCATTTCATCAACAGGCCATACGCCAGCCTGGCAGCTATTTTAGTTATGGCCGGGATAATTACTTTAAGCATTCTATCTGTGCGAGAAGCACCACCACCCCAAGCCGCTGCTGCAGTCGACAAGGCTGCAACTTTATATGTCAAAAACTGCTCAAATTGTCATGGCGCCAGTATTAGCGTTCCATCCGGGACAGATTTACACAAACTGATTGCCCTGGGTGGCCATACCAGCATGCCAGCCTGGGGCGGCGACCTAAGCACAGATGAAATTGATGCCCTGGCCGGGTTTATAACATCTCAAAAAGGCAGCGGTATTTACACAGTACAATGCGGCAAGTGCCACAATGTGACCGTGTTTGCTTCAGGAAACCTGCAAGAACTACAATTAGTTCTGGAGCAAGGGGCAAATTATGCTGCCCACAAAAACCAGAATGTACCAGACTGGAACCAGGTTCTTTCAGGCGAGGAACGCAACTCTTTACTGAATTTCCTGGCTGCACCTGACGGACAACGACTCTTTGAAATTAACTGTTCCAGCTGTCACGGTATTGGTGTGGCCTTTTCTGGGACTGAAAGCGAACTGCGCGATTTAATCAGTAAGGGCGGCCAGCACATGACCATGCCTGCCTGGCAAGGTTCATTGAACAAGTCCGATATTGAAACCCTGGCCTCTTACGTAATTGACCCCGCCGGAGTACCAGCGGGCAAGCCTTTGTTTGATAAACATTGTGCAACCTGTCATGGCGCCAAGGTACCATCTGCGCCAGATCGCGAAACAGCTCTAAAAATGATCAGCAGTGGTGGCGCACATATGACCATGCCCGTGTGGGGAAAGATCCTTACACCCGAGCAGCTCGATGCGCTCACAAAATACACCCTAGTTGCCAGCACAGGCAAGGGACTCGAAGCAGGGGCACAACTGTTTACCCAAAATTGTGCTCCTTGCCATGGTCAGTTTGGACAGGGCGGGCCGGTTCCTGGGCGTGCTGGCGATATGATCACTACCATTAGTTCAGCCGATTTCCTAAAAACGCGTGATAATATTACGCTAAGAAATATCATTTCGTTAGGCCTACCCGATTCTGGTATGACCGCCTTCTCCTCAGCAAATGGTGGTCCGCTGAGTGATGATCAGGTTGACGCCATCTTAACCTATATCCGCAGTTGGGAAGCCAACCCACCTCCCATCCTGCCCACAGCTACACCTGCGCCCGTCCTGCCATCACCAACCCCTGGCAACCAAACCAAAACCATCGAGACATCCTTCACAACGACGGTTCTGCCAATATTCATAGCCAAATGCCAGATGTGCCATAATTCCAGTACAAAACTGGGTGGGTGGGAAGCATCATCGTACTCAACCATCCTGGCCGATGCAAAGAGTGGCCCGGTCATCGTTCCTGGCGATATTGCCGCCAGTCCTTTGGCCCTGCTTATCCAGGGTGTAAACGGTAAATCAATGCCACCCATGGGAAGCTTACCCCAAGCTGAAATCCAGATCATTCTGGATTGGATTTCAAGCGGGGCAAATCCGTAAATTATTTTTCATAGGTATGTCCCGTTTCTGAGGGATGGAATCCAGCTAAATGCCGAAATTCCGTCCCTCAGAAACAAACAAGTTCAGACATGAGCGCTGTAAATAAGCAATTTCAAACATCCTTTTCACAGTCAGGCTCTCATCACAGAATGCAAATTTTTCCGTCCAACGTGCTTGAATTATTCCCGAATTTGATATTAGTTAGATGGGCCTACAGTTAACCTATACGAAATATATATCTTTCACGAAGACAGCTAATAGCAGGTTAGAATACACCAGGTCAAAGCTTGGATCGATGTAGGAGCACCAGAAATATAACCGAGGAATACAAAGCCCGGGCTTCCATCACCCCAATGTGGAAGCCCGTTTCATTACATAACATAGTTGTATAATGTACCAAGAGGAGACAGAAAATGATCAAAAGAATAAAAGAAGGTTTACAGCGTTTTTTCTTTCCACCAGCCAATTCTGGACCCTGGTTGATGATTCTGCCATACATTGCAATGGGCGTGCTTAGCTTTTCTGTATTATTGGGCGGTATTTACGGATGGGATTATTCGAATTCACCCGGATTTTGTGGCACAAGCTGCCATACCATGCCACCTCAAAATTCGACATATTTGAAATCGCCCCATGCAAATGTTTCGTGCGAGGAATGCCACATCGGAAGAGCCTTTGTCGGAGACCTGTTGGTGCACAAATCCGAAGGCCTGCGTGAGCTTTTTGACCAGACTTTCGGAACCTATGAATATCCGATCATCGCTAGCCGCTTACGCCCGGCGCGTTATACTTGCGAAACCTGTCACCTGCCAGAAGTCTTCAAAGACGACAAGTTGAAGGAGATCACACATTTTCAAGATGATAAAACCAACACTCCTGAAAATATTTATCTTATTTTGAAAACCGGCGGTGGCGCCAAACGCGAAAGCCAGGGTAAAGGCATTCACTGGCACATCATCAATAAGGTTGAATATTACGAAACCGACCCCCTCGGTCAGACCATCCCTTATGTAAGCGTCCAGAACGAAGATGGCACCAAAACCGTATATACGGATGTCCAGTCCGGTTTTGATCCAAAGACAATCGATCCGAGTAAGCTGCGTGTAATGGATTGCACCTCCTGCCATAACCGGGTTTCTCATAATTTTAAATTCCCTGAAACATCGATGGACGAATTTATGTCCAAGAATTTAATCGATACCACTATCCCTGAGATCCATAGCCAGGGTGTAAAAGTGCTAAGCGCAACTTACCAGAACCAGGAAGAAGGTTTGAAAGCAATTGCTGGATTAGAAGATTTTTATAAATCCACATATGCAGATTTCTATGCCCAAAAACCGGACCTGATCAAAGCCGCCATCACACAGATACAGACAATCTATAAAGATACTGTTTTCTTCGATCAAAAAATTGATTGGAAAACACATCCGAATAACATCGGCCATGTGCAAACTGCCGGTTGCTTCCGCTGTCATGATGGCAAACACCTGGATGCAAATCAGCAGGCCATCCGAATGGAATGTAACCTGTGTCACTCCATCCCTGTGGTTGCGAAACAACAAGATTTCGTGACCAAGATTGAGATCAGCCGCGGTCCAGAACCTGATTCACATCGCAGCCCAAACTGGATCAGCATGCACAATAAAGTCTTTGATCAGACCTGCGCGGCTTGCCACAATACTGCGGACGCAGGATCGACCACAAACACTTCATTCTGCTCAAACAGTGCCTGCCACGGAACAACCTTTAAATTTGCGGGCTTCGATGCGCCCAAACTGCGCGAAATTATTCAGGCTCAACTGCCCACACCGGCCCCAACGCCAGCCCAGGCTCCCGCACCTGCCGCCGGTGAAGTTCCAGACTACAATGCCAATATCCAACCGCTGTTTGCCAAATGTGCTGCCTGCCATAACGCCACTGCACTGACCGGTGGCCTTGACTTAAGCAGTTACGAGACCCTCATGAAGGGTGGTAAGAATGGCGCAGTGATCACGACCGGAGACTCAACCAACAGCCTGCTCATATCCAAGCAAAGCTCCCAACATTTCGCCAACCTGAGCGATGATGAAATGGCTCTGGTGAAACACTGGATTGATGCTGGCGCCCCCGCTCCAAAACCGTCGGAAACCTCAGCTGCTGCTCCAGTTGAAAAACCGACCTATGACGCCAATATCGCCCCGATCTTAAACACAAAATGCACAATGTGCCACAAGGGCCCCACTGCTCCAGAGGGTCTGGATCTAACCACTTTTGAGAATTTGATGAAGGGTGGCAAGGAAAGCCTGGTAATTATCGCTGGCGATGCGGCCAACAGCAAACTCATCCAGGTTCAGAGCACTCAACACGCTATCAACCTGACAGCCGACGAACTAACGCTTTTCAAGCAATGGATCGACGCTGGAGCTAGCGAAAAATAATACTGAATAAATATTAAAAAAAAATGGAATGCTCAAATTGAGCATTCCATTTTTTTTGTTTAAATCACCGGGCTGCCACCAGAAAACTGCTCTTTCCTGGTTACTTATCGGTTACTTTTTGGTTCATTCAATGCGTCGGATTCGCACGCCACAAGCCCTGCAAAAACGGTCATTAGGTTGAGCACGCTTACCGCATTGGGCACAATGCACCTGCTGTGTATCTTCATCTGCATCAGCTGGGCCACGACCTGCGTGACGTTTACGTGCCGTCGCAGAAGTGCGGTTTGTTCTACCAGACGTCCAATAAACCCAACCAGCAACAAACAGTAAGGCTAACCCGAGCCCGCCCAGACCCCAGGGAAGATAAGTCGTCCAGATGGATTGTCCTGGTAATGTCTGGTCAAGCGGTGTGCTGGATTGAACTTTTAAGAAAGATGTGCTGGGCGAATCTGTATCGCGTTGGTATTTGATGGTAAAGGCTAATTTCTGCCCTGCTTTGACACCAGATTGCAAATATTCACTAAATTGGAAACCATCGCTATCCAGAATCGTGTTCGTAAGCGCAGGCTCAATCACAAGATTGGAAGATTGCAATGGTTGGCGAAATTCAAACCGAAAATTATTTATAGTGGTAGTTGCCTGCCACTCGAAATTAAATAGGTGTTGGTTACCTTTTTTGGTCAAGCCCGAATCGTAGTATTCCACTTGAATAAAACGCGCCGCAGCCTTGACCGTTAATTGCCCGAAATCAGTTCCGGGGGTGAATTTATAATCGACTCCTGAGTCCGCTACAGTTTCTGCGGTTGCACCAACAGCCACAGCAGATATCTTTTGGACACCCGCTGGCATTCGCAGCGATATCTCAGCGGGAAAAGCCGTCTGGGGTGCAAGCGAAATTTTATAGATAACCAGGACAGTAGGAGTATCATATTCCGGCCAAACACTCACATCCAGTGTGTCAAACCCAATCGCGCTCTGCGCCTTTGCGCGCGTGGGCAGCAGCAGCATTGCTAGAAGCACCAAAATAGTAAACCATTTTTGCATAAAATCCTCCAAAATAAAAATGACCTGAAGATATTACCATAAAATCAATTCATTCTCTCCCGTGAATTGGGTAGTCGTCCCAAAATGCATCATTAGCCCGCATGCAAAGCGCTCACCAACTGCCACATCGTCCAATTCAGCGGCACTGGCACGCCATGTGTTTCACCAGCACGGGCAACTGCCCCGCAAATCGCATCGATCTCAGTGGTTGTGCCACGCAGCACATCTTGCAGCATAGACGAAGAATTACCCGCCGTACTTCTGGCCACGTCTTCAACCATGGCGATTGGATCAACAAACGGTAAAACCACACCCAGTGCGGTTGCCACAGCAGCAGTCTCAACCGCTAACCCGGCCATTATCTGGCGCGCAGCAGGCCTTTTCAGAAGAATTCCATTCGGCACCCGCAACAAGGCAGTTATAGGATTTATTGCGGCATTTATCACCAATTTACCCCATAGCAGGGAATTCGAATCTGGCACGATATTTACTTTCATCCCTGCAGTTTGTAACAGCGCACTGATATCACGACTGCAAGGATGCGCTTCGAGAAAAACATCCCCCTCACTGCCAGTGCGTGCCAGGCCGGGTTCCAGTAAAGTCGAACCAATCGTGGTTACTCCTAACAAGACTCGCCTGGCACCCAGGCTGGCAGAAAGAGTTTCCCGGTTTCCAAGGCCATTTTGCAAAGTTAATACCACCCCATTCTCCGGCAGACACTGCGCTAACTGCTGTGCTGCCCGCCCAGTCTGCCAGGCCTTAACCAGCAAAATTGCCAGATCAATATTTTTGCATTCTGCTGGGTCTTTTGTAGCCTGCACCGGAAACCGCATTACACTACCATCGGGTTGGACCAACCCGGCGCCTTGTCGATTAAGGGCATCGATGGCATTTCTCCACGTGCCCAACACAGTCACGCTGGCTCCGATTTCCGCCAGCCGACCTGCAAACAAGGTGCCAAGCGCACCTGAGCCAACAATAAGAATATTTTTCATGGGAGAATTCCTGGGCTTGAATCGCAGATTGAAGCGTGGATCAATATTCTGCCAAAATCAAACCGGTCCCTTCGCTGAAGCTACATTCTCTAAAAATTCCAGCCATTCAAATTCATCCATTGAAACGGCATGCTCATGAGCTGGAAATTGCTGAGATTGGACATCCGCAACATATTCCCGAAAAGCTCTTTGCATCTCAATATATAGATCAGCATATTTTTTGGCAAATTTCGGGGAAAACCGGTCGAAAAGGCCCAATAGGTCATGAGCCACCAGAATTTGGCCATCGCAACCTACGCCCGCACCAATCCCAATCGTTGGAATGGAAATCTGTTGAGTAATATATTCTGCTAATTGAAACGGCACAGATTCGAGCACGATGCTAAAACAACCAGCCTCTTCAAGCAAAAAAGCGTCATCCAAAAGGCGCCGGGCTGCTTTCGATGTTTTTCCCTGCACACGAAAGCCGCCCAATTGATGCACCGATTGTGGTGTCAGACCCAGGTGACCCATGACTGGGATACCTGCAGCTACTATTGCACGCACAGCCGGAACATGTTCACGACCACCTTCCAACTTAATACTATCCATGCCGCCAGTTTGCAGATAACGCCCGGCATTACGGACAGCTTCTTCGACCGAAACCTGGTATGACATAAAGGGCATATCGCCCACCAACAGAGCCGATTTTGCTCCGCGGGCCACAGCACGGCTATGATGCAGCATGTCTTCCATGGTCACCGGTAAGGTATTCTCGTAACCCAACACTACCATCCCAAGTGAATCGCCGACAAGGATAGCATCTATACCACTCTGATCCATTGCCAGAGCGGTCGGGTAGTCATAAGCAGTCAGCATGGTGATAGGCTCGCCGCGTTCCTTTTTCTGACGGAACGTTAGCGTGGTTACTTTTTTCCGGGTAGATAGAATAGGAAAAGCACTAACAGTAGACATGGGTACCCTCCAATTCAGGTAGAGTCCTTTCCAGCTTGAAATCCCCTCTGCTGGATGAATATGCACAAATAACAATATAATCAGCTCCGTCACGGTCATTCGATCCATGCGGTAAAAACATTATACGTCATTCTCGCAAATCGGGATAATCACCCCAACGGATGGATGCAACGCTTTCCTGTAAATAATTCCAGAAAAGATCTATTTCAGTGGCAGTGAGCAGTATAATAAATTAACGATAAAAATATTTACCCGGATTTACATCATAAAACAGTATGGAAAAAGTTTTTTGTGGGTATTTTTGAGCAGAACAGCGCAAAATAAATCCACGTGCAGCGCACACCTTGGATTAGCATTCGCCGCGCAACAAAAAATCAGCACGGCAATAAGCAAAACCGAGGAAGCTGGTGAGTAGATACAATCAAGAAACGAATTCAGGAGAAGAATATGCGACGAATAGTTGGGTTTTTAATTGGTATTTTTGTAGGCTGGCTGGTCGGCTCAACCATTGCACTGTTGCTGGCACCGGAATCTGGAGAAAAATTACGCGGAGAACTGCGCGCACGCTCATCCGGTTTTGTGGGTGAGGTCAAATCGGCTGCTGATACGCGCCGCAAAGAGCTGGAGGACCAATTGGCTGCTTTGCGCGCTCCACATGTGCCGGGCAGGTAAATCGGCATAATACGACCAACTGCTGCTCGTCCTACTACACGCAATTTATCCAGATTTAAGCAATTCTGATCTTGCAGATGTGATCATGTTTGGGTCACTGATAGAACCATTTATTAAAATTTGCGGGATAATATTTCTCCGAACCAGGCTGGCTCGCTTTTCTCGATCAGCAGATCCCGCGCATCATGAAACTGCATAAAATTTTGCATTGCAGTTGCAATTTCGGCTACCATTTGCTCGTCATGGTCAACATCAGGCTCAAGGTAAAGCGCCTTGATATGTAGCAAGCCAGTCTTCCGATCCAGCTTTGGGTCAAGACGACCCACTAATTTATCTTTATACAAAATTGGCAGACAAAAATACCCATAAATACGTTTTTGGGCAGGATAATAAGCCTCCAACCTTTGCCGGAAGCCCCAAAAAGCCTCGTCCCGCCCCTTGGCCCACCATAGGTTATCGAAAGGGTTGAGAAATGTTGTCCGTTGGGCTCGGATTTCACCATCTGCTGCCTTCTCAAGCATGGGCAAATTTTCGCGATGAACAAGGAGGGTTTTGACGCCATCCAGCGTTTCGCCGAAGACTTCGACCAGCGTACCCATCCTGACCAACTCGGATATGAGAAGCCGGGCTTTTCCCATTTTCATCCAGGTATAATCTGCCGGATTGCGGGGCAAGCAAACTCCCAGAGCTTTTGCGCCACGCTCCAGCCAGAAACGATCGCGCTCATCCGCAGTAGGTTCAGTTCGGTCCACCCAACCTGGCAAAACACGCTCAGTCAGATCATAAACACGCTGGAAATTTTTACGCCCTGAAATCATCAGGTCGCCAAAACTAAATAGATGCTCCAGTGCCATTTTTTCTGGCCGCCAATTCCACCAGGTGCCATGGGTGAGTTTTTCACCTTCCAGGCTGTTTGCGCGCAGTCCCCCTTCCAAACGTATGCGCGCAAGTACCCCTTCCACAAGCTCACGGTTTCCTGGTTGGTGAATCCAATCTGTGTACCAGTGATGGCCATTCTCGCGTAGATAGCGCTGCTGGGGAATCTGGTAACGATATTCACTTAATGGCAAAAAACATGCCGCATGAAACCAACCTTCGAAAATACGCCGGTTTTCCGGTTCATTTGCAAGTCTATCAAACAGAGTCCGGTCATAATTTCCCAACCTTGACCAAAGAGTCAGATAATGAGCGCGAGCAACCATTTGAAGCGTGTCAATCTGGATCGCTCCAAGCCGATCTAGTATCGCAAAAATCGAATCTATATCTGGGATCTCTTCGTAACCATTAAGAGTATCCAACCCGACGGCATGCAGGGCCGTGGCTCGCAAAGCAGATAATGGATAAACGGTCATCTAAATCTCGGCAGCATTTGGACCAGCCTGATCTGCCTGTTCGAATGCCTGATCCAATAAATCTAAAAATTCTTGCGGGTTTTCGCGGGTGATAATTTGTGTGCGAACGACGCGTGGTAAATGCTGAAGCTTCAGGTACTGTATAGCATGTTTGCGAAAAAGTACCATGCCCTTTCGTTCGCCATAAAATGCCAGATGACGTTCAAGGTGCTGTCGCACCATCGTGTGCACCATTTCAGGAGAAACATCATCCCTATCAAGCCGGGAAAAAATCCAGGGGTTGCCAATCGCAGCACGACCAACCATCACTGCATCACAACCCGTATAAGCCTTCATACGATCAATATCATCCACCAATTTGATATCACCATTACCGATTACGGGAATCTTCACCGCAGCCTTGACTTCTGCAATGGCATCCCATTCTGCATCTCCAGAGTAACCTTGTTCCTTTGTGCGAGCATGAAGGGCAATCAAGGCACCACCATTTTCTTCCACAATGCGCGCGATCAATTTATAGCTGCGGCAGTCAGACCAGCCGAGACGGATTTTGCCAGTCACGGGAATAGAAAGAGCGGCTGTGAGTTTACGGAATATGCGCGCCACTTTCAATGGTGAGCGCATTAATCCGACCCCGGCGCCATGATGCACAACTTTGCGGGCCGGACAACCCATATTAATATCGATAATATCCGGCTTCCGATCCTGCACGCGCAAAGCAGCTTCCAACAGCTCGTCTGGGTCATCGCCGTAAATCTGAAAAACCATGGGGCGCTCAGCTTCATCGTACGTTAAACGTGCCGCCATGTGCTGATAAGCCTGAACAATATGCTGGGCTCGCACAAATTCAGTGTAACTCATGGCAGAACCGAGCGAACGGCACAATGAGCGGAAAGGCCAATCAGAAAAGCCATCCATCGGAGCCAGGATGGCATCTCCATAAACAGGTATATCCCTGATCCAAAAAGATGGGTTGCTAAGGTTAGGTTCGCTAATTGGTTTTTCCATACACTTATAGTAGTCCATGTCTACAATAAACTAAATGGGGTTGATCAACAGGTTATTTTTTCAACTTGTCAAAAAATTGTTTGCGGAATTTTGCAACCTTAGGGGCAACCACCACTGAACAATAAGGTTGGTTAGCATTATTGGCAAAATATTCCTGATGATAGTCCTCTGCCAGGTAAAATTTATCGAACTTTGTCAATTCAGTCACAATCGGATTTGGCCATAATTTCAGGGATGTGAACTCCTGTATGACCAGCTCAGCCATGGCTTTCTGGGTTTCATCGTGATAAAAAATGGCTGAACGGTAGGAAGTGCCAGAATCGTTCCCCTGCCGGTTCAAGGTTGTGGGGTCATGAATCGAGAAAAATATGTTCAATATTTCCTTGAAAGAAATAACCGTCGAATCAAAGCTCACCTGAACAACCTCAGCGTGTCCCGTCGAATCACCACAAACCTGACGGTAAGTAGGGTTTGGTACATGCCCACCAGAATAACCAGATTCAACCGATCCTACGCCTTTCAATTCATCAAAAACGGCTTCCAGGCACCAGAAACATCCACCAGCCAGAGTCGCGATCTCTTTCGTAATCATAAATAATCTCCTAAAGATAGTACATCATAAAAAGGATTTACTCACGGTAATCCAGGTCCAGATATTAACCATAATCATCGCAACGATTTCTTGTTAGAATACACCGATTTTCGTTCGCCGCGCTGCAAAAATCAGGATGGTGATTAGCAAAACCAATGAGCCGGTGAGAAGACACAAAAAAGTAAATAAAAGGGCGGCATTACAATCCCTAATAAACACCTATCATACCAAATGGCGAAACCATCAAATATTGGGCGTATAATAATTTTTCACTCAATTAGTTATAAGGAGATATTTCGTGCAGTACAAAAGGCTTTTCGTTATATTAGTTCTACTATCCATCCTGACGTTTACAGTCGGCAGCGCGTTTAAGTCACCGGCTATTACTCAGATCCAACTCCTATCAGTCAGCTTTAAGGAAGAAAAGGGCGTCACCTTTAAGTTCTTGGTTGTCGGCGACATCCGCAGAAATGACCTGAAGGGGAATGTGTT
>JAPLGT010000303.1:0-3103 GCA_026390035.1 Chloroflexota bacterium | reverse complement strand
ATCGGTGCGCTCACGCTGCATTTGGGTGACACTTTCCGGCGCAAGCATGCTGTCACCACTACTTGTTGTAGTGGGCGACAGCCAATGTAGCGCCAAACCCACAGGGCGCTTCGCGGATTGCCATGAGTGCCAGCCACAGGGCGGGCGCAAGGGCGATCAGGGAAAGTGCGGAGATTGCAGCGTTCTGGATGAGTGTGGGTATTGCTTGTTCCATGTTTTCTCCTGGTGGTGTTTCTTGAATGCGGTACGAACCAGCCAACGTGGGGATAAATCTTGCCAACGTGAAAAGCGACCATTCAGCTCAAAAGAGACAGAAAGGCAAATTAACCCTGGTATCGTTGGATGCCAGGGCGGATTTGATGTTCTGTGATCTCGTTGTTTGAATGCTATTGACCCCAGAGTTGCTGAATGGAGCCTTTTATTAAGGTGCAAAAGTTAAAACAAAAGAGCACAAGGGACCGCCAATGTTGACGGGGTTCTCCTTGTGCTCGCGTTCTGTGCGTGCCGGGTGCTTTCTCCGGCTCGAAGTTGGTGATGGGTGGTGCTGACTTGCGGGTGTTATGAAGTTATCGTGGGTGACCAGATGGCCGTTACGATTTGTTTGGCAAATCGTGTGTTTTCTTTTTCGTCTGCGAATCCAGCGAGATGACGCGTGTGGCTACCACCTTGCGTTCGATGGTCACTTTTTCAAGGCCGGAGTCTTCGGGCAGTTTGATTTCGATGTGCCCATTCTTGCGGGCTTTCTCCACCAGGTCAATCAACCCTTCTTTGAACTCGCGGCTCTGCAGAAAGCCGTTGACACGCACGCGCTGGCCTTTCTGGACGGAAAACATGGTGCCTGCCCCACCCGGATAGCGGATGTTGACGTAATCCGGTTCGTCGCGACCCGGTGAGCTGGTGTCGGGTTTGGCGGGCAGATCCATGTCACGGTAACAGGCCACGCGGAAGAAAATATCCTTGTCGTAACTCCACGGTTCGCGGGTGACGATGCCTTCGATGGTGATTTTGATCATGTTGCAGTCTCCCGGTTGGTTTGGCGAGTAGGTTAAAGCAAAAAGCGACCACCTGCGCAGGAGGTCTTTGATACCCAAAGACACTGCGGTAGGTGGTCGCTTCTGGAAATAATAAGGAAGGGGTGGCGACCGTTTGGCCAACGTTATTCAGTTGTAGGCCGCGAGTTTATCACAGTTTCGGGAAAGGGGTGGGGAAAGTTGAAGAAATCCCGTTACCAGTCTCGATTCCGTCAGACATGCGATTTTATGGTGTTTTTACCATTACGAATATATGGTTAATATCGGCCCATTCCAAAGTTGTAATCCAGTTTCTATTGAATTGTTTGACAACAGAAATCTAAATTACTTACCCCGTTTATACCAAAGATCAAAATTCATCTGGTGGGGCTATAGTCAACAATACCATTTAGCAACAAGCCCATAATTTCTTGTATATTAACGTAAAATAATTTGTGTTCTATAGATTTTAATGTCCGATAAAAAGTCTGTTCTCAACCGGAATCCCTATGTGATTATTAAAGTGCAATATATAATGTTTATAGATTCCACATAGGGCAGAATATTTATGAATATAGATAAATTAACTAAAGAATATCTCCACTCTGTCGAAATTGAATGGAGCAAATTACGACTTGGTATCGCGGAGGATTCTAAGAGCATTTCTCTGGAAAAAGTATTTGTAGGATTGAACGCCACTCAGACTATTTTGATTCCGCCATTAGATAATCGAGATGAACTTGTTGAAACAACAGAGAGGCACAAATTAGAAAAT
Source organism: Chloroflexota bacterium (assembly GCA_026390035.1). Classification (GTDB taxonomy): domain Bacteria; phylum Chloroflexota; class Anaerolineae; order Anaerolineales; family Villigracilaceae; genus UBA5195. Next base: position 1,318 of record JAPLGT010000303.1, on the reverse strand, counting down.
TCCTACTTTTTAAAGCGAAATTCGAATCCCGAAAAACCAAATAAACAAGATTTTCCTGTGCAGTTATCAGCATTAACTGCAGTAAAAGAAAACCAGCATCTGGTATTTTTGGGAGAGCCGGGCTCAGGCAAAAGTACTTTGCTCAAATTTATTGGTTTGTGCTTTGCTAAACAAGAAGCATGTTGGCCTGAAAAATTCCTGCATATGAATGAAAATCGGGTTCCAATATTTTTGCGGTTATCCGATTTCTCAAAACAGATAGAAAGGTTGGAAACGCCCTCATTCTTATATGAGTATCTGACAAATGCAGTGACAAATAAAATCCAAAATCCCAGTAATGCAAGGGAGATGATCAAAAAATGGAGCGATCCTCACAATAATCGCCTTTTAATTTTGCTTGATGGTCTTGATGAGTCTAAAGAGCGGGCGTTAGTAATCGAAAAGGTAAGGGAATTTGCCAATTCAACTATTGGACAAAATTCTCGCATTATTATTACAACCCGGCTGGCTGGTTACGGGACACTAAGTGACTCACGGCAATCAGAAAAAGCTCAATCATTCAAAGAGTTTACACTTCAACCGCTAAAAGATCACGAAATTAACAATTATGTAACAGGTTGGTTTTGCGAATTACATAGCAATTGGAGCGTGGCAAAAACCACGGATGAAACGGAAAAACTAACCAAACGATTAGAATCTCAACCCGGTCTGAAACACTTGTGTACCAACCCACTTTTTTTGAGCATGTTTATTCAGACTTCTCAGTTTGCTGATTTTGCAAAAAACCGAGCTGAACTTTATGATTCCTTTGTTAAAAATCAATGGGAGCGTGCCAAGGAACAAGGTGTTGCTCACGATTTAAAACACATTATTGATGAATTGGAAGCACTTGCGTGGCACATTCATGCGGGAGGTGATTCTAGTGAAAGCAACCTATTTGCTAATACTATACTAAAACATCCCCCCGGTCTTTCTGATAATCTAGGCATTTCACAAGATTGCATTAGTATTGCACGAAAAAATATGGGGTTGTTAGCTAATGTGCAGGGTCATTTATCCTTTATACATACTAGACTCCACTGCAAAAAGGATGCGATAAAACTCATCCAAATTGCACTCTCCTCAGTTAGCGAGAAATTTAATATAATACGGGCACATCAGTAACGCCCGAGGAAACCATGTTCAAAAAGAATACGCGCCATTTGCAAATACCGCTCACCAGCAACATAGACGAACTGCCGGAAAAACTACGCAAACGTCTGGAACATTCCTGGGCAGGTGTTTTCTACAAAGATGTTTACAGCAAAATCGATGAAGC
>JAPLGT010000084.1:0-33491 GCA_026390035.1 Chloroflexota bacterium | reverse complement strand
CGAAACCACTCACTTCTTTCTCTTTCCTTGTCATTGAGCACCTCCAGCTAATTTAGGATGCTCAATTATCCGCTCATATCGCTACTCAGTTTAGATTCCATTGGGGTTGATTTTAATCTTCTCTACTGCTTCGAAATCCCATCGTCTACGTTGATTGTATTGCCTGCGGACTGTAGCGTATAATGAAAAAAGCAATTCACCTTTAGGAGCATCTTTTTCCTTATGTTTCAAATCATCCGAAAAGAATGGACCTCACATATATTTGTACTATTATGTGTGGCAGTGGCTGCTTTGATGTTTGTCCTTACCCCAGTCTGGGCTTTGGATTGGTTTCAAACACCTTTTCCCGGATTTCTGTTGGAGCCGAATAATATTATCAGCCAGATAAACGGACCGGATTGGCCGGCAAGAGCACAAGGCGTGGCCTGGTCGGACAGGTTGGTGAGTGTTAGCCAAACCAGGCTGGAACCAGCGCTCTCTGCGCTTAGCGTGTTGAAGACTCAGGGTTTCAAGCCGGTCAACTTATCCTTTATTCGGCGTGATGGGAGTAGCTATGATCTAACCATCACGCCCGTAAAGGTCACAGTCAGGGATGCTATTTCTCTATTCCTTGTGCCGTATCTTGTCGGGCTTGTATTTTGGGGCATCGGTCTTTGGGCCTACCGCATCCGGCCAGATCTACGTTCCACGCGTGCTTTTGTCATTTTTGTTGCAGCCACTGCTGTTTTGACCACCACCTTTCTGGATATGAATACCAGTCATAAGGTGGTTGTGCTTTGGTCACTCAGTTTGCCTGTGGCGGCAGCGGCGCTTGTTTATCTAGCCATGGTTTTTCCTTTGGAAATGAAATTTATTGAGCCCAGGCCGTATATCCTCAAGCTGCCCTGGCTGGCAGGTTTGATTTTGGGAATTATTTCGGTCCGCGATATTTTCTTTCCGCCAACGCCATATAGCTATATCGATTCGTGGCGCTGGGGTTATATTCTGAATGCATTTGGCATTTTAGCTTTTATGGTTGCGCTATTTATGCGCGTACTTGGGAATAGCACACCAGTTGTACGTCAACAAAGTCGGGTGATTGTATTTGGCGCCTCGCTTGCACTGTTGCCAATTTTTGTCTTCTACCTGCTTCCAATTGGGTTCGGTGGCCAAATTCCGGAATTCCGCGCTGAGTTCATGTTTCCGCCGCTGGTTCTTTTGCCACTCTCGGTGACCTATGCTATTCTGCGTTATCGCTTGTTAGATGTTGATCGTTGGCTGAGCCGCGCGCTAACCTATACGCTGACCACAAGTGTGGCCCTGGTTGCTTTCTATGTGGTCATTACGGTGCTATCTCTGGCCTTGTGGGGTGCCGTTCGTGTTGACAACCCACTGGTCATGGCAACTTATTTACTCTTGTTGGTCATTGCGTTTATACCCGTACGTGATTTTATCCAAAGGGCTATCGACCGGCTTTTTTACCGAACGCATGCTGATTATCGTCGTGTACTTTCGAATCTTTCAAAAAATCTGATCATAGCCCCTGATTTGAAGCCCACACTCGCTTTACTGACTTTAGAACTTGCCAACGCACTTGCTCCTGAAAAGATGCTGGTGTACTTATATGATGATGATGCAGAGAGCTATATTGCACACGGTGATGATATTACCAGGGCCGTTGCTTTCGCCCCTACTGACGTGCTGCCAAATCTCTTGAAAAAAAAGAAAGCCCCACTTTGGTTATCGTCCGAAATGTCGCTGCCTTCTGAACTAGAGAATGATTTGACTCTGGATTGCGAAGTTTATGTGCCACTCCTTTTTGAGACCAGCCTGATTGGTTTTCTGGGAGTTGGCCGCCGTCTCTCTGGTGATCCTTATACCAGCGATGATTTGGATTTTCTGTCAGCCGTGGCTGATCAATCTACGCTGGCTTTTGAAAATGCCCGTCTATTTGAAAACTTGCGCCATACGCTTGAGGTTACACGCGAAATGAAAAACCTGATGGATGACATTTTCTCATCCATTGCAACCGGGGTTATTACGACCGATCTTGAACATAAAATTACTCTGTTTAATCGTGCGGCAGAGAACATGCTTAGTATCCCACTCGACATGGTTATCGGGAAATCATTATTCGAAGCGTTGCCTTTGCTCAGACCGGTCATTGATGCGATGACAACTGATGTGATCAATCTGGGAGAAACGACGCAAGGGCGTGAATTGTCGGCTCACACCAGTGACCATAGCGATCTGTTTCTGCGGTTTTCGGCTGCACCTCTGCGCGACGCTTACTTCGCAACCAAGGGCGCTACGATTGTCCTGGAAAACTTGACCGAGACACGCAAGGTTGAAGCTGAGCGTGAAGTCATCCGTCAGACCTTTGGACGGGTCGTAACGCCCAGAGTGCGCGATCGCCTGCTTGCAGATGCCGGAAACCTTAAACTATTGGGGACTCGTAAAACTACCAGCGTATTATTTGCTGACTTAAGTGGTTTTACAAGTTTCAGCGAAAAAACATCACCGGAAATTGTTTTTAAAATACTCAATACCTATCTGGATATTGCCGCTCAAGTTATTCTTGAGAATGAAGGCACTCTCGATAAATTTATGGGAGATGCCGTGATGGCTATGTGGAATTCGCCCGACCCGCAACCTGACCATGCTCAGCGTGCTTGCCGCGCAGCCCTGGAGATTGTACAGCGTTCGCAAGAAAGCCATAAAAATTTTTCCAATATTGAGCACCAGCTCGTTTTCCGGGTAGGCGTGACCACTGGCCCGGCTATTGTTGGGAATGTAGGCACCCGGGAATTATTTAATTACACCGTCATTGGTGACACGGTGAATCTGTCCCAGCGTTTGCAATCCAGCGCATCACCCGGACAGGTTTATATCCTGAAAACCACCTTCGATATTGTAAAGGATAGTTTTCTCGCGGAAGCCTTGGGACCCCTTACCGTGAAGGGCCATGCCCAGCCTGTTGACGTCTATTTGTTGAAGGGAATGAAGTGAAGACACAATTTCACCGTGCTATCACTGTTAAGGCGCTCAGCGCTTATTTTATGGCCGAAGCACTCGAAACTGTTGTTGGCTCCAACCTCGGACAGGATGCGTTGCGCTATCAATTTGGTCATGACCATTTTCATTATGATAGCAATTCTTTTGCTGTGGGTGATGCATATTGTAACGAATTGCGTCATCTGGTCGTGGTTGCATTGCAAAAGACAGAAGCAACGCAAGCTCGCGAATTTCTGGGTCGGTTGACCCATACAGTTCAGGACTTTTATGCTCATAGCAATTATGTCGGGCTGTGGCGTGAGATCTACCCTGGGGCAACCTCGGATGAAATAGACCCTGAGCTACCTGAAATTATGAAGCATCCGCGCCTACATTCAGGGAAACTCTATTATCCGTTGGAGGCGTTCTCGTTTATTAAAGTGCTTAACCCGTTTGTAATTCCTTGGCTTCCACGAGATTCACATGCCTGGATGAACATAGATGATCCATCCCGGCCTGATTTCGCTTTTGCATTCGCTGCTGCGGTCAAGCGTACTGGTCTTGAGTATCTGCGCATATGTGAACAACTTTCACCCCAAGAAATTGCGGTCCTTACCGGAAACTCAGGATAAATTTTCAATTTCGATCAGCGTTTCCAAAAAGGCGCAAATAATTATCATATTTTCCCATTCAATAAATCCGAAAAGGTTATAATCACAACATGGACATGAAAACTCAACTTAACGATGCTGTAAAAGAATCTATGAGATCTGGTGATGAAGTGCGAAAGCGTACTCTCCGGATGACACTGGCTGCGATTAAACAGATTGAAGTGGATCGCCGCATCAGCCTTGACGATGCAGCCGTTCTCTCCATTTTACAAAAGGAGATCAAGTTACGAAAAGAAGCACTGGATGAAGCCCAAAAAGCAAATCGTATTGATCTGGCTGATGATGCTCAGGCTGAAATTGATGTTCTAAAAGTTTTCCTCCCCAAGGGCTTCAGCCCTGAAGAATTGCGCCAACTGGTGCAGGAAACGATCGCTGAAACTGGCGCTGTGGCTCCGGCTGATATGGGCAAGGTGATGAAAGTATTACAGCCAAAAATTGCCGGCCGTGCTCCGGGCGACCAGGTTAGCGCGTTGGTACGTGAGCTATTGCAGAAGTAGACTGTGAACCCAGAAAATACACATTGGTGGCGACAGATTCATCGACATGATCTGTTCGCTTTGATCATGCTTGTAGTAACCAGCGTGGCAGCTTATGCCACCCTGGTCTTGCCGCTTTCTTTGCGCCCAACCAGTCTGCCCCTTCGCGAGGGGCAAGTTTCCGCCCAAGATTTACAGGCACCCACGAATGTTGAATACATCAGTAGTGTGCGAACAAATCAGGCGCGTGACGCTGCAGAACGTGCGGTTTCGCCTGTTTATTCTGCCCCTGATCAAAATGTTGCCCGCCAGCAAATCGCACATCTACGAACCGAACTGGAAAATATCACCTCCGTACGTGGCGATAGTACCAAATCGTTTGAGCAAAAACAGGCAGAATTGGGTTCTTTATCTGATGTTGCGCTTGATCCTAAAATGATAAGTACGATTTTGAGCACACCCGATGCTCGCTGGTTCGCAATTCAGCAAGATTCTCTGCGAGTCCTTGAACAAATCGAGCGTTCTCCTGTACGAGAAGAGAACATTGAAAATGTGCGGGCAGATGTACTTTCTACTGTCAGTTTTGTCTTAAATGACGAGCAGTCGGCCATTGTTGTCGCTCTGGTTATGCCATTCATCGTTCCCAATAGCTTTTTTAGCCCGGAATTTACCGATGAAGCACGCTTGCAGGCGCGTCAATCTGTCGAACCCGTTACACAGACCTATCTTGCGGGAGAAATTGTGGTGCCTCGTGGTAAGGTGCTCACCGCAGCCAATATTGAAGCTCTTGAAACATTGGGTCTGGTACGTCCAAGCAATCCTTTGTTCGATTACATTGGCGCTGCCGCGATGGTCATTGTATTAATGGTCTTTGTTGGTTTCTATTTCTTGCGCCGGCACCCAGTTTACTACAATGATGGTCGCAGTCTTTTGTTGATCTGTGCGCTGTTTTTGTTATTTTTAGCTGCTTCCCGCCTGATCATCCCCAACCGCGCGATTTTGCCGTATGTTTTCCCATTGCCGGCGTTTGGTCTATTAATTGCAACGTTGTTTGGTCCAGGGGGCGGTTTAATACTCTCGGTTGTTATTTGTATCCTGGCTGCGTACAATCTGCCTAATTCCATCGATCTCACTATCTTTTATATGCTTTCTTCGCTAACCGGGATTTTATCGCTTGGCAAAGCTCATCGCATCAGTTCCTTTGCTTGGGCCGCCATTGTCTCGGCGTTGGTTGGAGTGGCGGTAATTACCGCGTATCGACTGCCAGCCGGAAATCTCGATTGGATCGGTTATCTAACCCTTGCTGGAGCATCGCTTTTGAATGGTGTTGCTTCCGCCAGTATTGCGTTAATGCTGCAATATCTTTTGGCTGAATTCCTCGGATTGACCACCGGTTTGCGATTACTGGAGATATCACGACCCGATGCTCCGTTGTTGCAATTTTTTCTGCGAAACGCGCCGGGTACATACCAGCACAGCCTGATGGTATCCAACCTGGTGGAACAGGCTGCTGAAAAATTGGCGATGGATACCTTGCTCGTCCGTGTTGGGGCACTTTACCATGATGTTGGCAAGGCCACCAACCCGTCGTTTTTTATCGAGAACCAACTGCCAAATAATTTAAACCCTCATGATGATGTCGATGCTGAAACAGCGGCAGCCAGTGTAATTCGCCATGTAACCGATGGTGTGATCCTGGCACGGAAATATCGCTTGCCTCGCCGGATCGTTGATTTTATGCTTGAACATCACGGTACACTGCTAGCCCGTTATCATTACAACCGGGCGGTGCGTGAAGCAGGGGGCGATGCTACCATGGTGGATGTATCCAAATTCCGTTATCCAGGTCCACAACCTCGTTCGCGTGAAACCGCATTGCTCATGCTGGCTGACAATGTTGAAGCACGCACCCGTTCTGAACGTCCCCGGACAGAAGAAGAAATTCGTGCAGTCGTGCAGAAGGCTGTTGACTTCTGCCAGAAAGAAGGACAATTGTCCAATACACGATTTACGTTAAAGGATTTAACCATAATTTCTGATGTGTTTGTTACGACTTTGACCGGGTTATATCATCCACGTATTGCTTACCCTACTGCAGACGTGCTTGCAACCGCAGATCATCCTACGGTTCCGATACCGGTTAAGAAGGAGACGAAATGATTTATATAGAAAAAGCGGAAAATCTTACCCCAAATATTCCCGATGGGTTGGTAGAAAAGGCCGCCAATCTTGCTCTCGAGCACGAATCAGCACCAATGGCCGCAGAACTGACCATCGTTCTGACTGATGATGACCAGCTGCACTCGCTCAACCAACAATGGATGGGCGTGGATGCTCCCACGGATGTGCTTTCCTTTCCATCCGATGAAATTGATCCAGAAAGCGGCAACCGCTACTTGGGTGATATCCTGGTTTCGGTTCAACGGGCAGCTGAACAAGCAAACGCCGCAGGGCATTCCGTTGAATCTGAAATACAGTTGCTTATCGTGCATGGGGTTTTGCATTTATTGGGTCATGATCATGCTGATGCTGAAGAAAAGGCCCGGATGTGGAGGTCGCAGGCAGAAATCCTTGGCAAGTTGGGACTGGGCGAGCTTGAAATACGTGAATAAAAAGAATGCGCAGCCATGATCAATTTCATTAAATCCCGCATCGCATCTTTCGGACATGCATTTAGGGGCTGGGCTTATGTTATTCGAAATGAGAAAAATGCCTGGATCCATGCGGTTGTGACAATTATTGTTGTTGGCCTTGCCACCTGGCTTGTTATTCCGCTTCGCGATTGGGCTGTGTTGGTTTTGACTATTTCGATGGTTTGGGCCGCTGAATTTTTTAATACATCAATTGAAGCTGTGGTTGATCTGGCCAGCCCGGCCCATCATCCTTTGGCCAAGGTTGGCAAAGATGTTGGCGCAGCTGCTGTGCTCATCGCTGCTTGTGCAGCGGTGGTGGTAGGTTTGATTATTCTTGGGCCACCATTGTGGACCAGGATCGCCCCTTACTTGGTTCGTTTCTTGTTATAAATCTCAAAAAAGGCTGAACCCTAAAAAGGAGTTCGCATGGGTCTATCTTTTCGTTTCGGCACAGTTGGTTCTCCAATTGGCACGCCAAAAAAGCCTGGCGGCTCTGTGGGGTCGATTCAATTTAGCAGGTCAATTGGTCTGGATGCGCTGGAGTTGGGTTGGGTGCAGGCAGTGCGAGTTTCGATAGAGACTTGCGCGGCAATAAACACGACCGCCAGTCAGCATGATGTGGCTATTAGCGTGCACGCGCCGTACTATATCAATCTAAACGCGGATTCCGAAGAATGGCCAAAGTCACGCCAGCGGCTCATGGATGCTGCTTTATACGGCAACCTTGCCGGTGCAACTGATATTATTTTTCATCCGGGTTCTTATTTCGAACGCCCGGCTCCGGATGTTTTGAGAGTGGCTATTCCGCGTTTGCAGGGTTGTGTGGATGAATTAGTTGCAGCGGGAAATCCCGTCATTTTGCGGCCAGAAACGATGGGAAAAAGTGCAATGCTTGGTTCCTTGGAAGATACAATCGAAATGGCCAAATCAATTTCGGGTGTTTTGCCTTGCATCGATTTCGCTCATCTACATGCCCGCCCTGGAGATGGTTCTGTAAATTCTTATGAAGAATGGTCGTTTGGGTTGGAAATGTACGCGAAGACTTTAGGGGATTCAGCGCTTAAACATCTTCATATTCACCTTTCAGGCATCGAGTATGGACCCAAGGGCGAGAAGAATCACCTTCCGGTGGCCGAATCAGATTTGAAGCTTCGCGATCTGTTCCGTGCCTTATATGCGTTTAGCGCGGGTGGGCGTATCATGTGCGAAAGCCCCATTATGGAAGAAGACGCTCTTAACATGAAACAGGTCTGGCAGGAAGTCAGCGGTGAGCAGATCTGATTATTTCGGTGGGAAGTAGTTTTCGACTGGGGTTTAGTCCCCGAAATCTGCAGGACTGAAAGAATACATGACCGCATCATACACATCTGTCCTTACGACCATGCGGTTTTTCAGGATGCCCTCGTAATGTGCACCTGCTTTTTGGGCTACACGTTGGCTGGCCAGGTTTTCGGCGGCGATGATAATTTCAGCACGAATCAAGCCCAGGCTATGAAATGCAAATTTGGCGGCCAACCTGACTGCATGGCTGGCTACTCCTTTTCCTGTGCAGCTTGTTCTTACCCAGTAGCCAAGGTTGCAAAAGTGGTACTTTTCATTGATGCCATCCACCCCACAGCCGCCGATGTATTGTCCGTTGTGGACATCAATGATGGCGAATTGGAATGCGCTGGAGTGTAGCCAGGCAAGTTGAACAAATTCCAACCAGCGCTGGGTGGAACCTGTGTCATATGCTTCGGTTGCCCAATCCATCCATGGGTGCAGTTCTGCCAGCGATTCACGCACCGCCTGGTGTATTGCAGGTACATCCTCGGCTCGAGGCGCGCGCAATAAAATCGATCCATCTGTGAGCTGAAAATTTGTATTCACGTGTAAAGGGTGTAAGTAAAAAAATGCGGACTCAAGGTCCGCATTTTTTTAGTTCTGTATGTATTCCTTCAGGTTATGTTCTACTGCGTAAGCGGCTGCTTCCGCGCGGTTGTTCACACCCAGTTTGGAAAGTATGCTACTTACATAATTACGAACGGTCCCTTCTCCCAAGAACAAAGCCTTGGCGATTTCGCGGTTGGTTTTGCCCTCCGAGACCAGGAGTAAAACGTGTTTTTCCTGTTGGCTGAGATGAGCAAAAGCCGAGGCTTCTTCTTCCTTGACAGCTTTGCGCACTTCCTGGAAGACACGTTGAGTGACCGCTGGGTCAAGCAGAGCTTCACCACGCCCGACAGCCTCAAGTGCGCGTACCAGGTCTTCCCCGCCGATCTGTTTCAGGATATAACCTGATGCTCCGGCCCTGATAGCAGAGAAGAGCATTTCATCCTCGGCGTATGAAGTGAGCATGATAACTTTTGTGTTGGGAAAGCGCTGAATGATTTCTTCACAAGCCTCTATGCCAGAGGTGCCTGGTAAGCGGATATCCATCACCACAACGCTTGGTTGCAGCAAAGAAACCTGTTCGATTGCTTCGCGTGCAGAGCCCGCTTCGCCCACTACTTCAAAATTGGGGTGGCGTTCTAGCAACGCTTTTAGGCCTAGTCTTACAACTTCATGATCATCTACCAGCAAAATATGCTGTTTTGACATATTTATACTTTCCTCCAGAGGTATTAAGAGTATAGCCGAGAGGGAAGCGGATGGCAAGGGCAAAAAAACAATAACGAAAGCGGCTTTTTTGTTGTGTGTATGCGAATTGTCAAGTAAAGCAAATTTTCATTATTGCGCAGTGGTTGTTATCAAAGAGCAGAACCGTTCTACCTGGTTCTTGCAAATTCAAAAACGGAACATCCTGCGATACTCTTCAGTCTGATAAAAATTATCAGGGCTTACGATCGTAATCGTAAGCCCTGTGGATACGGTTGGCTGAAATCCAGGATTATTCCTTGTCTTTTCCCTGTCTTCTAAAATCTACGAAACGATATCCTACGCCACGTTCGGTAAGTATATATTTTGGGTTGGCTGCATCTTTTTCCAGTTTTTGGCGCAAATAATTGATATACAGGCGCACATAATGTGGTTCGTCGCGATATTCGTAGCCCCAGACTTTGGCAAGTAATTGATCGTGTGACACTACCCACCCAGCGTTTTGAACCAGGTGGAAGAGTAATCGATATTCGGTGGGGCGTAACTTGACAATTTTCCCCTCCAGCCAAACTTCCCGCCGGTCAAAATCGATTTTCAATCGTTCATCAACTTCGATGAGGCCATGCATCGAACCGGTGGCTCCCTCGGTACGTCGTAAAACAGCGCGAACGCGGCTGACAAGTTCGCGGGGGCTAAATGGTTTTGTGACATAATCATCTGCACCCTTTTCCAGACCGCGGACCCTGTCGTCTTCCTCTCCTTTGGCAGTCAGCATGATTACTGGTACATTGCTGATTTCGCGCACCATTTCGAGTACTTCAAAGCCATCTAAGTCCGGCATCATCACATCCAGCAAGATCATGTCTGGATTTACATCGCGCAGTCGTTGAACAGCTTGCTTGCCATTAAATGCCTCACTTACCTGGAACCCGTCATGTTCCAGGTTTAAGCGTATAAAGCGCACCATGCGTTCTTCATCATCAACAACCAGGATGCGGCGGCGATCAAGTTCTTCTGGCATTTTTCTACTCCCTTACAAAGCCGATGATCTGGTCTTCCTGATCACCGGGTATGATTTCAATGAAAGTAACTCGGATAATCGGCCAGATTACTTCGGTTACATTCGCTTGCAAATAGTGTAAATCCTTGCCATCCCGGCGGCGCGGGTTTTTGATCTTTATGATCTGGTCAGTTGCTTCCGGCAGATTTTCTACCTCCCCTAAGACGGGGTCTTCATTGGAAATGTGAACTAGAATTGTAGGCATATTTGACCAATCACGGTAACACGATTTGAATTTTTAATTTTCCCAGGGCAATAATGTCGCCATGGCGTAGTGGGTGTTCGAGATTTGGGGGAATTCTGAGACCATTAATATATGTTCCATTTGATGAGCCCAAGTCTACCAGCGCCACATTGTTAGCACTGCGTCTGATAACAGCGTGAAGGCGCGAAACACCATTGTCAAAGGCTTTGTAGGGTGTCAGGTCAACATCAGGTTCAATTGGTTGGTGATCGCTCAACCGCCCAAGCGTAAACTCGATCCGATCTGAAAAGGCCAGGATGTGTCCGCTTTCCAGTAAATGTAAAGAAATCCATATTCCACTGTCTTTTGATATCTCGTTTACGCGTTGTGCATCATTGTTTAGATCGATGTTGCCAGTTTTAAATTTTTGTGTCTGAAAAGTATTTGCTTGCAGCAGTTGAGTACCACAGTCGCTGCAAAAGATAGTACCATCGGGTTCTTGTGATTTGCAGTTTTGACAAACAATCATGATTTTTTCTCCTCAGGCAGCAGCATCAGAGCTCGCGTTCCATATTTAATTCGTTTTTGACCTTGCTCTGAGTATGTATTTTCTGTCTCGATTTGCTCAATTTCCAATATGACGGTTTTCGCCAGGCTGCGCTCACCCTGCGCGAGCAGTCGTGTGGCCAGTTTTTTCAAGTGTTCGGTAGCTTTCGAATAATTTCCAGCAGTTACCTCATTGCGGGCTTTCTCCTGGATACGGTAAAGTGATAATTTGGAAAGTGCTTGTATGATAGCCTGAGACGGAGTATCGGTAATTTGCGCTTCTGCTTTTATCGATAGAACCAGATTAATTGGTATGACCTGGTCGATGGCGTGAATGGCGCTGGCGGATACCTCGATATTACCATGTAGAAGTGTAATGGATTCTTTGCTGATGTCTTGTGGGCGAATAACAAATTCGATCAGGAAAGTAAGTGGTGTACCCTGAAAGATTGGCCCCAGGCGAATTGGGTTTTCAATACTTAGCGGATCTGTTTCTGGTTGAAGCCGGAAGGCGTAGTTGATGCTCACACCTTCGTCCACAGTATATTCAAGTGTAACATTTTCAGCGAAGGTATTGGAAAGGTTCTCGAATTTTTCGGTTAAGAAACGTTCTATGTCACCGGGATTAGAGACCAACATGCAATGTCCGGCAGTCAAATTGGCTAGCTGATCCAGGAAGACATCATTCCAATCACTCCCAATCCCCATACAGCTAATGCCAATTCTATTCTGGGCGGCCTCACTTGCCAGGGCATAGCAGGCTTGTTCATCTCCATACGTGTGACCGTCAGTAAGCAGGATAATGTGGTTGAGATATTTGGGGCTGCGGTAGCGTTTCACTTCTTCCAGACCGGCTTGCAAACCTTTTAATATTTCAGTTCCGCCACCAGCATTTAAAGGCCGGATGAAGTTTTCCATTTTATGCAAGTTTGCCTGTTTATTGGCCGGGATGACCACCTCTGCCCGGTCATTAAATGTTACTACTGAGAAAATATCGTGAGGCTTAAGTTTTCGGATTAGCTGGATGGCGGTTTCTTTGACCGTCTCCAGATTTTCGCCCTTCATGGAAGTCGAACAATCCAGTATGATGCAAAGGTTAAGAGGCACAGAGTTCGATATTTCTGCATATCTTTCTGATGGTGCCAGGTCGACCAATAAATAAACCAGTTGCGATTCTTTGGATGTCGAGAGTGTTTTCCGGCTAAGCTGAATGCGATGGCTGATGAAGGTTGGGGCATCTTCTTCTGCAGGCAAGGTCGCATCATACGCAGCACGCCTTGCCGGATTCGAGAGCATCTGATATGCCTGTTGAACGTCCAGGAATATTTCGGTTTCACCGGCATCAACATTCTTGTCTGGATGCAGACGTTTGGCCGCTTTTAAGTAAGCGTGTCTTATCTCATCCTGCGTAACCGAACGTCTTAGGCCGAGTAGTGTGTAATAATCTTCAGGCAGTTTGGGCATTACGCTCTCAAAATTGGTTTTAGCCTAGTAGCTGTACCAGGACGACGCTGATGTTGTCAGGGCCACCAGCGGCATTGGCGGCAGCAACCATATCCTGACAGGCTCGTTGGATATTCGGTGCGTGATAAACGATGCGGCACATTTCTTCATCTGATACCAGGCCCCAGAGTCCGTCACTGCATAACAAAAGATAACCACCGATTGGGAAGGGGGTTGTGACTACATCCGCTTCCAGGGTTTCGCCCTGTCCAACGGCACGGTAGAGTACATTACGCTGGGGATGGACTGCAGCCTCTGCCGCTGTAATTTGCCCGAGTTCTTCCAGACGCTTTACAAGAGAGTGGTCACGCGTAATTGCTTCCATGCGCTGTTCGTTATACAGCAAGTACCCACGACTGTCACCCACCTGAGCGATGGTTAGTTGTTGACCGACCACCAGTGCCGCGGTAACGGTGGTTCCTGAACCGGGAGCTTCCCTCAAAACCGAGCGCTGCGCTTCCATTACAGCAGCTTGAAGGATTTCTTGTAGTGATTCTTCGGTTGGTTGGGTAGGCAGGCCGAATAATGAATCGTGAAACTTCTTCATTACATATCCGGAAATACTCCGGATGGCAGTATTGCTGGCGACCTCACCGAATTGGTGCCCACCCATGCCATCGGCTACGATAAATAGGCCAAACGGCAGGTTGCCGCTGTTTCCTGCGATGGAAGTTGCCAGTGTGAAAAGACAATCCTCGTTTAGTTCACGTTGATGGCCTACAGATTGCCCACTGGCAACTAAAAACTGGACTGGTTCATAATGGTTTTGTGCCAGGTCCCTGACGGATTTTAGTTGTATATCTGAAAGTGGGGCTGTTACCGCACTATCAATTATTCGGGCAGGTTCTTTTTTTCGTAATAGTTTCTTGAAAAATTCCAACAAGGGCTATCTCCTTTTTGTGCAGTTGGTGTTATGCCATCAATGCATATAAAAAGTGATCTGTTGATCCAAAATAGAGTATGTCATCGTAAGCGCAGGGCGTGCCCGTGATGGGGCCTTTGGTTTCAAACTTCCAACGCAAACGACCAGTGCGAAGTTCAATACAATAAAGGTAATTATCAACAGATCCAACGTAAACTGCATCTTTGTAAATGATTGGTGAGCCATTTACCTGATTATTGGTCTTGAAGTGCCAAATTTCTTTGGCGTTGCGAGCGTCGACAGCATATAAGTGACCATCGGATGAGCCGGTATAAATTATTCCGTTAGAAACAAATGGCGAAACGATGGATGCTTTTCCCATTCGAAAACGCCAAAGCATCCAGCCCGATTTTGAATCCAGCGCATACATAAAACCGTCCATGGAGTTTACGTAAAGGACATTATCTTGCACCCAGGGGGACGAAGTGATGGAACGCTTGGCTTTGAAACGCCATTTTGTTAGACCGCGAAAATCGAGACAGAGGACTTCACCCCCCTCCGTGCCAAAGTAGATCAGATCGTCCACGATAAAAGGCGTGGACCGGATTTCATCGCCGACCTCGTTGCTCCAGATTTTTCTCCCAGAGGTCTGATTAACGGCATGAAAATATTTATCATCCGAACCGATGAAAATGTGCCCATCGGCAATTCGCCCCGAAGAGCGAATACGACCGTCAGTCTGGTAAATCCATTCCAACTTGCCAGTGTGCGCGTTGACAGCGTGCAGAGCTTTGTCTTCTGATCCGATATATATATTGTCTTCTGCAGCAACTGGGCGGCTGACAACGCCGCCATTGGTTGCGTATTTCCATTGAAATTCGCCATCGGTTGCATTGAGCGCATAAAGATTGTTATCGTAACACCCTACATAAAGCATACCGCTCTGGTAAAGCGGCGTGCCCCGAATTTCATCTTCACACTTAAAGACCCAAACAGGTTTGATACTACTGGAGTTGTTTGGTTCGCTTGATGTTGACTGCTGGTTGGTGGCGATACGGTTGAGTAAACCCGTCTTGCGCCCAGCACCAATCAAGGCCTGTTTGAGATCATCTATCGATTTAAAACGATTCTCCGCGTTATATTGCAGGGCTGTGCTAATGACAGTTTCGAGTTCAATCGAGACATTAGGATTGATCTTTCGAATGGGCCGTTCGCCAAATGAAAATGGTGCTTCCAGGCGCGGATCTCGTCTGGTGATCAGGTGGTGAATCGTTGCTCCCAATGAATAAACATCTGCGCGCACACTGGCTTCGCCGCGATACTGCTCAGGGGGCGAATATCCTTCAGTCCCGATCATCGTACCTTTTTGGCCGGTTTGGAAGGGCTTGGCGATGCCAAAATCAACCAGGATGATGTGATTATGTTGGTTGACCATCACATTGGATGGTTTCATGTCTCGGAAGATGATTGGATCTGGTTTATGGCTGTGCAAGAAGCTGAGCACATCACAAAGCTGAATGGCCCAATCCAAAATTTGTTCTTCGGGTAGAAAACCTTCTGTCTGGCTTAAGACAGCTTCCAGATCACGACCATTTACGAATTCTAATGCCAGATAAGAGCGGTTATCAATGGTGAAATAGTCATAGATACGCGGGATGGACGGGTGGCTGAGAGTGGCCAAAATATTGGCTTCGCGCTCAAAATTCTGAACAACGGTTTGTCGAACCAGCGGATCAGGTGCCTGGTTGATCATCTCTTTGATGGCGACTAGTTTAACAACATTTGGGAAATGCAGATCACGTGCCCTGTAAACAGACCCCATTCCACCAACCCCGATTACATCCTGAATCAAATACCTGTTGACCAGGTTTGTGCCAGGACTAAGCTGACCGGAGACTGCCAGTCGGTTTCCATTTTCAGGTGGTTGGTCAATGCGTTGAGTTTCCATACCCTGCCAATAAGACTTTTAATAAATCTGAATTTAAAGTAGATAGTAAATTATAGCCCAAAATTGTCTCAATTCACGAATCTACATTTGCTCAGCCGACAATCATTTTGCCCCTTGCGTGCGCTCTCGTTTTGGGGCAAAATTCGTACTATGCGATTCCCCTGCTTATGAAAATCCTTGCTGTCAGCGACGAGGCTATTGATCGACTTTATAACACCCAGGTGAAAGAGACATATCCTGATGTCCAAATGCTTTTCGGCTGTGGTGATTTAGAGTACGCATATCTGGAATTTTTGGTCACAGTTTTTAATGTGCCCTTGTTTTATGTTCCTGGTAATCATGACCCTCAATACGATAATCATCGGGCTAGAACCCGCGCCGAAGGTGGTACCAACCTGGATGGCCAGGTAACTATGGCGAATGGCTTGAGCATTGCCGGTTTGGGTGGCAGCATCCGATATAGACCATCTGGACCCAACCAATACACGCAGCTGGAAATGTACTTACGAGTATACCGGCTGTTGCCAAAAATATTACTTCATACGCTTATGAACCGCCGTCGGTTGGATGTGCTCATTACGCATTCTCCGCCTTTTGGTATTCATGACGATACCGACCCTGCGCATCAGGGTTTGCGTGCGCTGAACATCATCCTGCAGGTGGTCAAGCCACGTTTCATGTTGCATGGTCATACCATTTTTTACAAGCATAATATCAACAGCCATATTACAGAGTATTATCAGACCCAGGTTGTTAATATTTACCCATATAGGTTAATGGATATTGAACCTGGGAGTTAAGTGTTGCCAGTGGGTTACAGCCAACTTAATCGTAAGTGTCAAAATAACATTCGAATTGAGTTTATCTCCATATTTCAGTGGGTACTTAAAAAGTTAATTTCCTGGCAGTTTGTACACCAAGCGTAATTCTGCTATGGAATGACAGATATCGGAATGCCGGTATTGGTCGATATAAAAATAGCCGCAAAATTGACCCGAACTGGCGGCGCGGGATTTGTTCAACCATAAGTATATTCAGGATCAGGACGTTGCCCAATGACTAATCTCCACCCGCTTGCTGGCATATATGCTGCTTCAGTCACACCCATGAAGTCAGATTTTTCCATTGACCTTGATGCAGTTAATCTATTTTTGCACTTTCTTGCAGCAAGGGATTGTCATGGGGCGCTCTTGTTCGGTACAACCGGCGAGGGTCCTTCGTTTAGCATCAGGCAGCGCGAAGCAGTTTTACGGGTTGCGCAAGAAGTACGTGTTACCTACCCTGAATTTAAATTGTTAGCGGGAACGGGTACGCCCAGTCTGGATGAAACTGTGGAATTGACTCGTCTGGCTTTTGACCTGGGTTGTGATGGGGTTGTGGTTCTGCCGCCGTACTATTTCCGCAAAGTTAATGATGATGGTTTGTTTACCTGGTTTCAGCAAGTCATTCGCCGTGCAGTGCCCAGGGATGGTTATCTGCTCGGTTATCATATCCCGGGTCAATCAGGGGTGCATCTCTCTCTCGATCTGCTTGCACGTCTCAAGGATGCTAGCCCACACCAATTTGCTGGCATTAAAGATTCATCAGGTGATCCGGACCATGCTGTTGCACTGGGCGGGCGTTTTGGCTCGGATCTGCTTGTATTGAACGGCAATGATGGTTTGCTGCTGCATGCGCTGGAATATAACGCTGGTGGCGCTATTACTGCCATGGCTAATCTGTTTTCACCACTGCTGCGCCAGGTGTGGGATATTTTTATCCAGGATGGTGACCCTATTGAAGCCCAGGACCGACTCAATGTTCGCAGGCAAGTATTGGATCGCTATCAGCCATTCCCGCCCATTCTAAAGGCATTGCTGGCGCGCATGCATGGTTTTGAACGCTGGAGTGTCTGTCCGCCGTTGTTGCCGGTCTCTGCCCATATTGAAGAGACTTGCGTGCAGGAACTTCATGACTGTGATGAGCCAGGTGAAAGCTAACGGATTGGTTGCATCATTTCAAGAAAATCCGAGTCCCCGCTCTTTTAACGATACCCATCTTCCCTGCCCAATTACCAGGTGATCGAGCACTTCCACATCCAGCAGCTTGCCGGCCTGGATGATTGCACGCGTAACCGCGACATCGTCGGGGCTTGGGGTGGGATCGCCACTGGGGTGGTTGTGTACCACGATGATGCCAGAAGCATTCTTGCGAATGGCTTCCTTAAAAACCTCGCCCACCCGTACTTGCGATGAATTGACTGACCCACGATAGACCTCTACCACTTCCATTACCTTGTTGCGCCGGTCAAGCAGCAGCACCCGCAGATGTTCCTGTTCCAGTGCGCTCATCTCATATTGCACCAAGGCCGCGGCATCGCCAGGCGAGTTGATCCCGGGGCGTTCTTCTGGGACTTCCAGGGTCAGGCGCCGCCCCAGTTCGATGGCGGCTTTGATTTGCGCCGCTTTGGCCTCAGCTATGCCGTGCTGTTTGCACAGCTCCACGAACGGTGCGCGATGCAGTCCGCTGATTCCGCCGAACTTTTGCAGCAATCTTTGTCCCACCTGCACGGCATTCTCGCCAGGTACGCCCACCCTGAGTAAAATGGCGATCAGCTCCGCGTTTGACAGCGCTTGCGGCCCGAGTGCAGACAATCGTTCGCGGGGGCGTTCGGTTTCCTGAAGATCGGTGATGCGATAGCTCGGTTGTGAGTTGGGTTCGGTCATATTGCCTCCCTCTTTTTTTTCAAGGTTTGGGGTTGTGCGGGTTTCAGCAACTGCCGCGCCGGTATGTGAACAGTTCGTGCTTGCGCCGCAAGGGCAACTGGGTTGTCTGCATGATCAACTCAAATGCTCTGTAAATATTATATATCAAATCGCTTTACGCCCGGCGCCATACTGAAAAATTTCTTTTGATTACAACTTTAGTGCGATGATACAATAGCGGATGTCAGGGGTACTTGGGAATTATTGATTTGGTGAATGACCTGATCGGTAGTAGTGTATGTTGGATAGTTATTTTGGTTCAGGTTTCCAGCGATGATCTTTGGGAGTTTTGCATGCTTTCAATTTCAGCAACCCATGCATGGCGGAATACACATCCGGGAGCTGTGATCGGAGTATTGGAGCTTTCGCAAGTGGGGCTCGTGCAATCGTCTCCGCAGCTGGATGAAAAAAAACGAGCAACCGAAACGCGCTTACGAGAACGCTATCAAGGGTTTTCCCGCCAGGATTTTTTAGCGCTTCCGGTAATATCGGCCTACAATCTGTATTACAAACGCTTTAGCAAAACGTATCATGTCTTGCAGCAAGTTGAGTCGATTGTGCTCAAAGGTAAGGACTTGCCGAATGTCTCCCCGTTGGTGGATTCAAATTTTATCGCCGAAGTTGACACCCTGGTTTTAACTGCGAGTCATGATGTTGCCAAATTACAAGGGGCGGTTGTAATGGATGTGGGGCGTGCTGGAGATCAGATAACGCAAATGAACGGCACACTCAAACCAATTCTCGTGGATGATATGGTCATGAGAGACGCGCACGGGGTCTGTTGTACGATCATTTATGGTCAGGATAACCTTTCCTTTATTTCGGCAGAAACATCGCATGTGCTGTATGTGTCCTATGCGCCGGCAGGTGTTCCTGCGGATCAGATCGATACTCACTTGCAGAGCATAATCGAAAACATTATGCTGTTCTCGCCAGCTGCGTTTGTAGATCAGCGGCAGCTGCTCGTTGCGTAATAAAGATACTTTTCGTAAACTGGTATCCACCCTGTAAGCGAAGACAGCCAGGGAAATCCCTTGCAACCATAAAAGCATGCGTGGAAAGGATGTTCATCGAGTATGTTTGATCTTTCAGTGGTTCCATTCAGTAGGTATGGATCGTATGTCGCTTTTTCCCGCCTGGCCGGAGATGATTCCCGGCCAGGCGGTTTGTATCTCAGGAGTGTGCGTGGCCCTGGGCTGACCGCCTGGCAAACCGTCTTGCGCTTGGAATTGGTCAGGGAAGGGCAGCCTGTTCACTTTTCGGAAAGTGTCTCGCCCAGCCTGCTGCGGCTTGGTTGCGAGCATGGTTTTGTGGAAATTTGCATGCCCATGCCTGATGTGATTCGCTTGCGTTGCAGTGGTGTTGGCCTGCGTCTATCTCGATCGGCAACAGGCTATGACTACATCATCCGCAAGGCTGAAGATTTGTGGCAGCTCACCATCTGTGGAGATTTTGAAGCTCGTTACATGCTGCGAGGCCTTGCCGATGAGCTGATTGTGGATGCGGGGTGGGATGGGGTCCGTTCGCAAGGCATGACAATTGAATTGACCCCACAATCGTCATCTGGCGTGGCGGAAGCAGTCATTGAAGAATTTCGCACGAGCTGGAAGCCCACCCCCATTCCGGAATTTTTCGAATCCTGCGTAAGTCAGGTTCAATCTGAATATCAAGCATGGAAGGCTCATATGTCGCCTGCCCCAGTTTGTTACACCGCAGTGCGTGACCTGGCCTGTTACCTAACCTGGTCTTGTGTGGTTTTGCCGGGTGGTTTGTTAACCCGTCCGGCTATGTTTATGTCAAAGAATAACATGGCCAGTATTTGGAGTTGGGATAACTGTTTCAATGCGCTGGCCTTGGCCCCAGGCAACCCGGCCCTGGCCTGGGATCAATTGATGGTTATGGTTGACCATCAATCCGGAGATGGATCCTTGCCTGACCTTCTGAATGACATGATCATCTCGCGCAGTTTTTTTAAACCACCGGTCTATGGATGGACGATTCAGCGGATGTGGCGGATGGGAAGCCTGACTCTGGGTCAGTTGGCTGAAATCTACCAGCCTTTATCACGGAATACGCATTGGTGGCTTGATGACCAGAATAATGTTCCGCATTATGATCACGGCAACGATTCTGGTTGGGATAATAGCTCCATCTTCGCACAAATGCCCCCTGTGGAAAGCCCGGATCTTTGTGCGCATCTTATTTTGCAGATGGAAACCCTGGGGGAGATTGCTCAGGCCTTGGGGCTGGATGATGATGCAAGTGATTGGAAAAAGCGCGCTTCCTTATTACTCAAAATAATGCTCCAGCGTTTTTGGCGGGATGATCATTTCGTGGCATTTCAGGCAGTTGATCAAACCGTGATCGAATCTGAAAGCCTGCTTTTGTATCTACCGCTCATGCTTGGCCGGCGATTGCCGGACGATGTTATCAAGGCACTTGTGCGTGGTCTGCGCATGGAGAATCGTTTCCTTACTCCTTTTGGGCTTGCCACCGAAAGTTTATCCAGCCCTTTTTATCAACCTGATGGCTATTGGCGTGGACCCATCTGGGGTGCGCCCATAATTTTCTTTATTGAAGCGCTCAAAGCTGTCGGGGAGACGGATTTTTCCCGTGATCTGGCACGCCGTTTTTGTGACCTATGCTCCGTATCAGGGTTGGCCGAGAATTACAATGCCATTAGTGGAGTGCCCCTGCGTGATCGCGCATTTACCTGGACTTCCAGCCATTTTTTCCTGGCGGCTGCCGAGTTGTTGGAGCAAACAATATTGCCGGACTAACTGATAATCGGCAGTAATGAGGATATTTTTTCTAAAACATATTCAAAATACGCATGCGTGTCTCGGCCAGATGGACTTTCATGGCATCCTGGGCCCTGGTTTTCGAGCCCGTCTTTAGGCTCTCGATCAATTCGGTATGCTGTGCAGGATCTGCTATATAAGGGTCAAATGATAGTGCCCTCTCAAGATCATTGATCAAGTCAATGATTATCTTTTCAAGGCGGGTATTGCCGGCAGCGTGAGAAATGATCTGGTGAAATTCGCGGTTTAGCTGGTAAGCCTGGGCATTCATCCGGCCGGATCCCTGGCTGAAGATCTGTGATTCTAACTGGTTGTTCTGTTCGAGGTGGGCAATGTCTTCAGGGGTAATACGGTCAACCGCCAGCCCAACCGCTTCTGTTTCAAGAATAGACCTTAAGTAATAAATCTCTAGCAAATCCTTTGTGGTAAGGCGTGAAACCATGTAGCCCATACGTGGCATGGAATCGAGTAAATTTTCATGGGTCAATAACAACAGCGCTTCCCGGGTCGGTGTTTTGCCTGTGCCATATCTATTGGCCAGGTCAGCTTCGTTGAGTATCTCACCTGATCTGATATTTCCTGAGATGATGTCACTTTTCAACTGTTCGTAGATGAGCGCTTTTTTTGTCGAACGATTTGCCATGAGACCCTGCCGTTTCTTTCTGATGATGATACGAACGAGTATTGTACGCCTTCCTGGCGCAAGCCGCCTTTATTGCTCGAAATGAGTTGTTGACTTTTTATTCGTATCTCTTATAATATATTATAAATATATTATAAACATTTTTAAAGAAATCACAATATTTTCAGATAACTGTGATTCGAAAACTGATAATAATCAACAAGAAAATTTTACCAAGGAGATAAATATGCAGCAGCAATCGAATAAGGGTCTAACCCGCCGTGATTTTCTTAAGGTGGCGTCCCTATCTGTTGGTGTCGGTGTATTGGCGGCTTGCGCACCCAGCAAGCCGATTGTACCTGACCAACCAGCAGCAGAGGGCGAAGTCAAGCCAACCGTTCCTGCTCCTGTCAATACTGACGCAGTTCAGTGGTGGGTTGGTTGGGGCGAGCTGGTGCCGATGTTTGGCTCGTTCAAGCAGATGGCCAAGTATAAGGAATTGATGGGTAGCAATGATGTCGAGATGAAACCAAGCATCTCTGATGAGGTTTTGCTTACCGCGCTGGCTGCTGGTACGCCTCCAGATATTGCATCCAATGTTTCTTATCTGGACTTGTTTGCGCGTGACGTCTGTGTTGATATTGGCGATTGGGTTTCAAAGAGTGCCGTCATCAAGCAGGCTGATTTCATTTCTGGCAACTGGGACGGCGGTTACTATAAAGGCAAACAGTACGGTGTCCCCACCCTGGAATGTTTCGTCCGGTTTGGCATGGACTATAACACGCGCATGGTGGAAGCCGCTGGTCTCGATCCGAATAAACCGCCTGTCACATGGAATGAAACGCTTGACTGGCATAAGGCGCTTACGAAATTTGATGCCGCAGGAAACCTGCAGTCAATAGGCCTGGACCCGATGGATGCAGAAGGTAGCGCAGTATCTGATGGCTTCCTGGCGGCCCGTTCCTGGGGCTTTAAGTGGTTCGATCCTGAAGCAGGAAAATTTAACCTTGCCAATGACGGGATGGCCAGTGCATTCGATACCTATGCCGAATTCTACAAGATAGTTGGTGTGGATAAAATGTCTGGGATGCGCCAGGTGGCAGCCAACGAAACCTGGGGCGGCTCGTTTAACGCCGAAGTTCAGGCCATGATCATTGAAGGTTACTGGCACCCTGGTGAGACCCAGGCCCAAAAACCGGAAGTTGCCAAGTACAACCGTGCCAGCTGGATTCCTGTGCCAGATGAGCGTCGCGGTGAAAAGGTACAGGGTACCGGTGGCCATTATGTGACTTTCTTCAAAGGCGCTAAAAAGGCCGAAGCTGGCTTCAAGTTTTCTGAATTCCTTACAACCGATGAGGTCTGTGACAAGATCTTTAAAGAATTGGGCTGGCTCCCGGCTTACAAACCATACCTGGATAAAGCCGATCCGAAGGCATTCCCTGGCCTGGACTTTTACTTCCAGTCTGTTAAGGACGCCACTGATATGCAGGCCGCCATTTCCTGCCCGATCAGTTCCTTCGTTCAGACAAACTATGATCAACTGACCGATGATGTTAATCGTGGGAAGATGACCGGCAAGGATGCCGCGGCTGAATTCCAATCACGCTGTGAGAAGGAATATAAAAACGCTGGTTTCGGCGCTTAATTCCACGGCTTTGCCCTGGTACTAAAGATGCAATTGGGGAGGCTCCACGCTTGCGCGGAAGCCTCCCCAAACAAACCGGGAAGGAATCAATGTCTAATAAAATTTCGAGTAAATTTGCCCGGCGCGATCTGATGGTGGGATTGCTTTTTATTTCACCCTGGTTGGTAGGATTTGTACTTTGGACTGCCTATCCACTCATATCATCACTCTATTATAGTTTTACCAGGTATGATCTGCTGCGCCCCGCGGTCTGGATCGGCTGGAATAATTATATTGAGTTGTTCACGGATGACCCACAGTTTTATACAGTTATTTACAACACGCTTTATTATGTGTTATTAAGCGCCCCGATGGGTGTGATTTCTGCATTTTTGATGGGAGCGCTGCTTAATACGAAAATCGCCGGCAGACCATTCTTCAGGGCGATTTTCTTTTTTCCGGCTATCGTGCCAACAGTGGTGGTAGCGGTTGTCTGGCAGTTTCTGCTCAACATTCAATTTGGGGCTATCAATTCAGTTTTCCAGGGGCTTGGTCTACAGGTGATCCCCTTTCTATCCAGTCCGGATCTGGCGAAACCATCGCTTATCATGATCTATATGTGGGCCCAAGGTAATGCCATTGTCATTTTTCTGGCGACTCTGCAGGATGTGCCGCGCTCACTATATGAGGCCGCAACGATGGATGGCGCCAATGCACTTCAAAAATTCTGGAATATCACCATTCCTATGTGCACTCCGGTCATCCTTTTTAACCTGATCATGGGTTTTATCGATGGCTTTCAAAATTTCACCCTGCCCTGGTTGCTGACTGGCGGTGGCCCCAGCAATTCAACCGAATTCTATGCCCTATACCTGTACCGTAATGCGTTTGCTTACTTGCGCATGGGTAAGGCTTCGGCCATGGCCTGGTTGTTATTTCTCGTTATCATTCTATTCACATTTATGCTGTTCAAGAGTTCAGCCCGCTGGGTATATTATGGCGGGGAGCGATAGGCGAGGAGTAAAATGAATATCCACGCACCGATTACAGCAATAGGTAAGAGCGCATCCAATGAGTTTGATCGTATGCGCAAATTGACTCCGCTTGGCTGGGCGGCGGAAATATTGAAGTACGTTGTCTTGATTTTATTGACGGTCACCTACATCCTGCCATTTTTCTGGATGATTACATCGGCGCTCAAAAACGATTCCCAAGTGTATGTTGTACCACCCATCTGGTTTCCCAGCCCGGCTTATTGGGAAAATTTTAAAAATGCATGGTCCAGCCAGCCCTTCAACACGTATGTTTTCAATACCGTAGTGCGTTATGCCATTCCCGCAACGTTTGGAACAGTGATCTCATCGGCATTTGTGGCTTATGGTTTCAGCCGTCTGAAGTGGCCGGGTCGCGATACGCTCTTTTATCTATGTCTGGCAACCATGATGGTTCCGTTTCAAGTCCAGATGGTGCCACTGTTTATGATTTTTAAAAGATTTGGCTGGATCGATAGTTTCCTGCCATTGATTGTGCCAGCGTTTTTTGGCAGCCCATTCTATATATTCATGCTTCGGCAGTTCTTTATGACTTTGCCATCTGAACTTTCGGATGCGGCCCGCATTGACGGTGCCAACGAATTCGATATTCTCTTTCGGATCGTCCTGCCACTTTCTAGACCAGCGCTGACGGTGGTAGCTTTGTTTTCCTTTATCGGCGCATGGAACGACTATTTGGGCCCCCTAATTTACGTTCACGACCAGTCCAAATTGGTGCTGGCATTGGGGGTGGAGAACATGCGTCGCTCAATGATGTTCAACAGCACCATCAGTAATGCCTATCCTTATCTCATGGCAGTTAGTACCATCGTGGTCTTGCCAATTCTGATCATGTTCTTCTTCGGACAGAAGACTTTCATCGAAGGTATTTCAATGACCGGTATCAAGGAATAATTTTATGCCAGACAAACCTGTTGTCTATCCATACATCCCCAACTCAATTCCGTCTGTTAAAGAGCTTATGCTCAAAGCGGTGAACGCTCAAAGCGTGGATGAGTTTTTTGTTGATATTCCAGAAAGCATCCGATTTAAGGGCAAGTTAAATTTACCGGCTCCTTTTCTTTCAGAGGCTGAGCTTGTCCGTCATTTTGAAGGTTTGTTGGGGAAAAATACTAGTACCCGCGATGCCCTGAGCTTCCTGGGCGGAGGTTGCTACCAACACCATGTTCCTGCCGTTTGTGACGAGATTAATTCGCGTGGCGAATTTCTGACTGCTTATGCGGGCGAGCCCTACGAAGATAAAGGGCGCTTCCAGGCGCTTTTTGAATACGAATCGATGATGGGCGAACTGCTAAACATGGACGTTGTCAATGTGCCCAATTACGATGGCTTCCAGGCGGCAGGCACTGCGCTTTTAATGGCTGGACGGATTACGGGGCGTTCTGAGGTCTTGATCTGCGGGACCATTGATGCAGATCGGTTTTCGAAGGTGAGTGATTACACTCGGCCTCAGCTGTTGCTGGGGTTGTTAAACTTTGAGTCTTCTTCTGGCCTGGTAGATCTGGCTGATCTGAAATCCAGGATTTCCCATAATACTGCCGCTGTATATTTTGAAAACCCATCCAGCCTTGGATTAATTGAAACACAGGCGGCAGAGATTGCCCGCATTGCGCATGAAAACGGCGCTCTGTGTGTCGTTTATGCAGACCCAATTTCATTGGGCGTTATCAACCCGCCGGTGGAATATGGTGCTGATATTGTGTGTGGTGATATTCAGGCGCTGGGAATGCACATGCTATATGGCGGCGGTCATGCCGGTTATATTGCCACCCAGGATGACCCCAAATTTGTATTGGAGTTTCCATCGCGTCTGTTTGGCGTTTCTTCCACTGTGGTGGAAGGTGAATATGGTTTTGGCGATGTGGCTTATGAACGCACATCCTTTGCTCAGCGAGAAGAAGGTAAGGAATGGGTGGGCACTGCTTCCGCTTTGTGGGGTATAACAGCGGGAGTTTATCTCGCGCTGATGGGTCCACAGGGTATGGTCGAGATCGGTGAACGGATCATGCAGCGGGTGGAGTATGCGATCCGGAAACTAAAACAGGTCCCAGGGGTCAGGCTCCCGTTTGATGGGATCCACTTCAAAGAATTTGTGGTTGACTTTAACGGCACAGGCCAGACGGTTGCCAGTATTCAGCAAAAACTATTGAAAAAAGGGATTTTTGGTGGCAAAGATTTAAGCAGCGAATTTCCCATGCTGGGGCAGTGTGCGCTGTATGCCGTGACCGAGATCCACAGCCAGGCGGATATTGACCGGTTGGTGGCTACTTTGCAGGAGGTGTTGAAATGAAACCAGTTGCCCCCAAGCCAATGCCCAGACGTTTTCACCAGGCGAGTTGGGATGAGCCTGTGATTTTTGAACTGAGTCAACCAGGCGCGCGCGGCGTGCTTGTGCCCGAAGTGGAAGCCGGGATCGTCCAGGAAGTTGGCGATGTAGCGGCGCGCCTGCCTGATGGATTGCGCCGAAAAATCGCGCCTGCCTTGCCAGAAATGGCCCAACTTCATGTTCTGAGACATTATGCCCGGCTTTCCCAGGAAAACCTGGGCGTGGATTTAAATATAGATATTGGTCAGGGTACTTGCACGATGAAGTACAGCCCCAAAGTTAACGACCAACTGGCGCGCTCTCATAAATTAGCAGACTTGCATCCTTTGCAAGACGAATCGACTGTACAGGGTATTTTGGAAGTCATGTGGCAGCTGGAACAATGCCTGAAAGAGATTTCGGGGATGGAGCGTTTCAGCCTGCAGCCCGGTGCCGGTTCGGCGGCAATTTATGCCAACGTGGCGATGGTGCGCGCCTACCATGAATCGCGAGGCGAAGGCAGCCAGCGGGACGAGGTGATCACGACGATTTTCTCGCATCCGTCTAATGCGGCTTGCGCCAAGGTGGCGGGTTACAAGGTAATCACCATATACCCTGATTCAGATGGCTATCCAGATCTGGCGGCTTTTAAATCTGCAGTTTCAGAGCGGACTGCAGCCATGTTTGTAACCAATCCAGAAGATACGGGTATTTTTAACCCACGGATCCAGGAGTTTGTCGAGGCGGTGCATGCCGTGGGTGGTTTATGTGTTCATGACCAGGCTAATGCCAACGGTATTTTGGGAATTACCCGCGCCCGCGATGCAGGTTTTGATCTGTGCCACTTTAATTTGCATAAGACTTTTTCAACTCCGCATGGTTGTGGTGGTCCGGCAGCGGGTGCTTGTGGTGTTTCTCCAGCGCTTGTGCCATTTTTACCGAAACCGACTGTTGAGTTTGACGGTCAAAAATATTATCTCGATTTCGACCGCGCTCAAAGTGTTGGTAAAACCCGTCCGTGGTATGGTGTGACTCAAAATATTTTTAAAGCATACGCCTGGATCATGTCGCTCGGCGCGGATGGCTTGCGTGAAGTGGCCGAATTGGCCGTGTTGAATAATAATTATTTACTCAAAAAGGTGCTCGAGATCCGTGGCGTCAGCGCTCCGTATGCCCGCGGTAAACGCCGCATTGAGCAGGTGCGTTACAGCTGGGAACAGCTCAGCGGAGAAACCGGTGTACATTCTGAGGAAATTGGTTTCCGCGCCGCCGATTTTGGCACCCATTATTGGACCAGCCATCATCCCTATGTTGTGCCTGAGCCAATGACGCTTGAACCGACCGAATCTTACTCCATGGCTGATCTGGATGAATTTGTTGCCATTCTCAGGTATATTGTTGACGAAGCCTACAATAGTCCAGAAACCATTCATTCTGCGCCGCATAATAGCACCGGGCACAAGATCAACCACGAAGCCTTTGATAATCCGGATGAGTGGGCGGTAACCTGGCGCGCTTATAAGCGAAAAACAGCTTGATTTTGGTTATATTGATCACTGATACTTTTTTATCTATCGGATTTGATCGTGATAAATAATTTAATATTTCAGCCCTGGTTCAGGCACGATGGGCAAAGTTGGGATTATGCGCTTAGGTCTGATTGTTAACCCGGTAGCGGGCCTTGGCGGTCGGGTGGGGCTGAAGGGCAGCGATGGTGTAGATATTCAGCAGGTGGCTCTGGCGCGGGGTGCTGAACCGCTTGCTCAGCTGCGTACGCAGCAGGCGTTGGCAGCTTTGCTGCCTTTGCGTGACAGGCTCGAGCTCCTGACAGCACCCTATGAAATGGGCGCGGATGTGGCGCAACAATCTGGGTTTGCTCCCAAGATTGTCGGGACTGCCATGCAGGCCTCCATGAAAAATACCAATGCCGAAGACACCATCCATGCTGCGCGCGAAATGCTTGCCGCCGGAGTTGATTTGATCCTTTTCGCCGGTGGCGATGGAACAGCTCGCGATATTCTGGCGGCGGTTGGTGTTCAAGTTCCGGTTTTGGGCATTCCTGCGGGTGTCAAAATTCATTCGGCTGTTTTTGCAACACATCCCCGGGTTGCGGGACAATTGGCAGCAGACTTTTTGAGCGGTGAGCGCATCTACATGCGTGAAGCCGAAGTGGTCGATCTGGATGAGGCTGCTTACCGTGTCGGGTTGGTGGGTACGCGCCTTTACGGATATCTGAAAGTGCCTTACCGGCCTCACCTATTGCAAAATCGTAAAGCACCCACACCTGCCTCAGAAAGCGCCCGTGCGCAGGCCATTGCGGCCAGCGTGATTGAAAACATGTTGGCTGGTTGGCTGTATATTATTGGTCCGGGAACCACGACCCGCGCCATTGCCGAGCGCCTGGGTTTCCCGAAGACACTGGTGGGTGTGGACGTATATGATCTCGATGGATTGGTAGCGTTGGATGCTGACGAAGCCAGTTTGTTGAAACTATTGGAAAAGCAGCCTGCCCAGATCATTGTCACACCCATCGGTGGACAGGGTTTTATCTTTGGGCGTGGCAATCAGCAAATTTCGCCCAAGGTGCTTAAAAAAGTTGGGCGAGAAAACATCATCGTGGTAAGTTTGAGCGAAAAAATAAATGCGCTGATGGGCGAACCTTTGCTCGTAGATACCGGTGAATCTGACCTGGATGCGAGTCTGTGCGGGTATTTTCCGGTAATCACTGGATATCATGAAAAGGTAATTTATCGAGTTGCAGCGTAATTCTTGGCCGGGCAGATGAGCCAGTTTTTCTGCGGTCAGGGGCATCATTATTTTCTAGGAGCAAATATGAATACTCTCAGGAACAAAGTCGCACTGATCACTGGTGGAGCTTCAGGTATTGGGCGTGCCACCGCACTGTTGTTCGCCCAGGAGGGCGCGGCTGTGGCGGTAGTGGATATTAACGTCGAACAGGGTAATGCGACCGTGGCGGAAATTGAAGCGGCAGGCGGTAGAGCTATATTTATTTCTTGTAACGTGACAAGTGCTGATGATTGCTGCCGGGCTGTTGAACAAACTGTGGCAGCCTTTGGCACACTGAATATATTGTTCAATAATGCCGGCATTATCCGTCGTGCTGATGTAATCAGCACAACTGAGGATGAATGGGACCGGGTTATGGCTGTTAATGTAAAGTCCATTTTTTTGATGAGTAAATATGCCATTCCCTATATGGATAAAGCGGGTGGTGGTTCGATCGTCAATACCAGCTCTGGCTGGGGTTTGAAGGGCGGTGGAAATGCAATATCTTACTGCGCCTCGAAAGGCGCCGTTACTAATATGACTCGTGCCATGGCAATTGATCATGGTAAGCAGCAAATCAGGGTCAATGCAGTCTGCCCGGGCGATACTGATACGCCCATGTTGCGTAACGAAGCCAAGCAGCTAGGTGAACCGGAAGACAGGTTCATGGCAGAAGCCGCTGCGCGCCCGCTGCAGCGCTATGCCCAACCGCTGGAAATTGCTCAATCAGTATTGTTTTTGGTTAGTGATGCCGCCAGTTATGTGACCGGTACTGCTCTGGTTGTGGATGGCGGCGGACTTGCATAAGTTAGTCTGCAATTTAATAAACCGAGATTAGATTCTTATGAATCCTGAAGACTGGGAAAATCCCCTGCTCCAGGGGCGTAACCGCGAACCGGCGCATGCCACCCTGATGGCTTACCCGGATGAAAATGCTGCGTTGGATGGTGTTCGCCTGGCATCGCCTTTTTCTCATTCTCTGAATGGAGAATGGGAGTTTCAGCTTGCGCCGAATCCAGCTGCTGCGCCTGCCTTTCAGCAACCAGGTTTTGATACCTCGGCCTGGGCTAAGATTAGTGTTCCCGGAAACTGGCAGCTGCAAGGTTATGATATTCCCTATTACACGGATGCCCAACTGCCTTTCCCTCCGGATGATGTGCCCAGGGTGCCGGTTAGCGACAACCCGACTGGCTGTTTCCGCCGTAATTTCACAGTCCCGTCTGAATGGCAAGATCGCCAGGTTTTTATCACATTTGAAGGCGTTGATTCTGCTTTTCACGTTTGGCTGAACGGCACCGAAATTGGTTTTAGCAAAGACAGCCGCCTGCCTGCCGAGTTTAATCTCAGCCCTTACTTGCTCCCAGGTAATAATCTGTTGGCAGTGCGGGTCTACCGCTGGTCTGATGGCACTTATCTTGAAAACCAGGATATGTGGAGGCTGAGCGGGATCTTTCGTAATGTCTATCTCTGGTCTGCACCTGCTGTTCATATCCGGGATTTTCAAATCAATGCCAGCCTGGATGATCATTTTCGAGCTGGGCTGCTCGACCTGCAAACATGTATTTGCCGGTATGCTTCTGAACCGGTTGGATTAACACTTGCTTTGCGTTTGTATGCTCCTAATCGGGAGTTGGTTTATTCAGAAAAGTTGAGTGTGCCTGATTCTACAAATCTGGAATTGGATTCGCATTGGACTTTGCCGGATGTCCTGGCCTGGTCAGATGAGTTGCCTAATCTATATACACTTCTTTTTGATCTTCAAAAACAAGACGGGGAATCTCTTGAAATTCTGAGCGTGCGGGTCGGTTTTCGCAAAGTTGATATCCGGAATGGCCAGCTTTGCCTCAATGGAAGAGCTGTACTGATCAAGGGGGTTAATCGTCACGAGCATGATATGCTCACTGGGCATGCTATCAGCACAGCTTCCATGGAGCAGGATATCCAATTGATGAAGCAGTTCAATATCAACGCTGTCCGCACTTCACATTACCCCAACTGTCCACGCTGGTACGAACTCTGCGACCAATATGGGATCCTGCTGTTTGCAGAAGCAAATATCGAATGTGATGGCGCCCTGGCTTACCTTTCTAAGTCTGAACAATGGCGCGAGGCTTTCCTGGCCCGTTTGAGCGGCATGGTGGCAAATTTTCGTAATCACCCGGCAGTAATCGTCTGGTCGCTGGGCAACGAGTCGGGCTGTGGATCGAACCACGCCGCAATGTCTGAATGGGTTCGAAAAAACGATCCATCCCGTCCGGTTCACTATCACCCGGCAGGTGAATCTGCGATCACAGATATCATAGCGCCGATGTACCCGAGTGTGGCGCGGATCATTGAACTGGGTAACCAAGTGGACTCCCGACCGATCATTATGTGCGAGTATGCCCATTCCATGGGCAACTCCACTGGTAACTTGAAGGAATATTGGGATGCCATCGCCGCATACCCTCGTTTGCAGGGTGGCTTCATCTGGGATTGGGTCGATCAGGCTTATCGCCGTGTAAGTGCTGATGGCTGTCAATGGTGGGCGTTTGGTGGGGATTTCGGCGAAGAGCCAAATGACGGTCCATTTTGCATGAATGGGCTGGTGGCTCCTGACCGGTCTGCGCACCCTGGTTTGTGGGAGTATAAGAAAGTCTTGGAGCCTGTGCGCGTGGATGCGTTGGACTTGCCAAATGGATGTTTCTTGATCCACAACCAATATCGCTTTACAAATTTAAAAACCTTGGAAGCGGGTTGGCGTATCACCGGTTGGCTGGCTACGGTAGAAACAGTTTATAGCGGAACGATTCCAGCTCTGGACGTGTCTCCCGGGCAGAGTTTGGAAATTAGAGTAGATGAGCTGGTTCAAAATATGAACAAGCTTCGAGATTCTGGTAGCCTGGTGTATGTCGAAATTATTTTCAGACTGGCTGATACTGTTGTCTGGGCGCCAAAAGGCCATGAAGTTGCCTGGAGCCAATGGGAATTACCACAGGCAGCTGGTCATCAACCCAGCCTGGCGGATTCACAGGTCTGCAAGCCAGAGTACCCGCTTTCTCTGAATGGTCTGCTGCTTTCTGCGCCGTGCCTGAATTTCTGGCGCGCGCCAACAGATAACGATATTGGTACCTATGGCGTTGACCGGATGTTATTTGCATGGCATGATGCCGGTCTTGACCGGCTGGTTGAAAAGGTGTCGAATGTCTATTCTGATAAGACCAGGGTGGTAATCAGCTCACAAATTTTTCCGCGCCCGCTTCAGGGACATTCCATGTGGTGGGATTGGCTGCTCGGGCAGCTAAGCCTGGTGTTGGTGCAGTGTTGGGATGAGATCAGCCTGGCAAAAATATGCGCTGAATTGAATGTGGATTATACGGTCTTGCCTGGCAGAACGAAACATGCGCGTGTAAAAGCCATACTCGATCTCTTCGATCCACAACATGGTTATGAGTTGCTGCAAGTTTGTTACCGTTGGCTGATTTCCACCACGGATGCGGATACATTTGACAGCCTCAAAGCTCGGCTCGAACGGCTTGTGATTCTTGATCCTGCTGCTCTTACGCGCGAATTTGCTCTGAGTGATGCCATCCACTTTGACTGTGAACTCAGTTATACATTTTCTGGGCCAGATATTTTGCTCGAAGCTCGCATTAAACCAGTCGGAGAGCTGCCAAACCTGCCGCGTATCGGGTTGCAATGGTCGCTGCCTCGCCGGTTTGAACACTTTTGGTGGCAGGGCCGCGGACCCCTGGAGACATATCCAGATCGTAAGCAGGGCATGCGTTTGGGGCTTTTTCATGGCTTGGTGGATGAGCAAACTACTGCTTACGGACGTCCTCAGGAAAATGGCAATAAGAGCGATGTGTACTGGGCCGCCTGTCTGGATTCCGAAGGCGCCGGGCTGCTGGTTGCAGGGCACAACCTGAACGTCAGCGCCCACCGCTATGCTGCCGCCGATTTGGAGGCTGCTCTTCACATCCATGAGCTCAAACGCCGAAATGAAATTGTTTTGTCAGTGGATTTTTTGCATTCAGGGCTCGGTAATGCTAGCTGTGGGCCGGGTGTCTTGCCGCAGTACACCATTCCGGCCTGCCCGGTCAAACCTGGTCCTGTTTCGGATTTAAGGTTGCCCGAAGCTGGGCTG
>JAPLGT010000211.1:0-11576 GCA_026390035.1 Chloroflexota bacterium | reverse complement strand
CGTCCTTTTGCACGTGGCAAACGCCACCATCACAGCCCTGCCGAGTTGGCCGGGATCCAAATCCAAGGTGACCCGCTGACGCTACTGGAACTGGCTCCGAAAGTGTCAATCTAACTTCCTGGGTTTCTGAACCATGCCGCAGGTTCATTGAAAAGAATTCCCAGGATCAGTATTACTTTCGCCGAAAGAAATTTGTCGAAACAGGTACATACCAGGTTGACGAACTGCAGATGGTAAAGCAGGATGGAACAATATTCTGGGCACAAGTGGAAATCAGTTACAGCCTGGGTGACAAAAAGGAGTATCAAGCTCGAATTTTGATAAGCGATATTTCCGAGCGCAAACGGATAGAAAACCTGTTGCAGATCACCGAGAAGCGCCTGAGTGTTCTGGCAGAATACAGCCGGGTGATATTCTGGGAAGTGGATGCTGAGGGGCTTTACAACTATATCAGCCCGACTTGCCTGTCAATCCTGGGCTACACTTCCGTTGAAATCAGCGCCAAAAAGTACTTTTACGATCTGCATCCTGACGAAGGACGCGCTGCCTTCAAGGTGGCAGCTTTTGAACAGATCGACCGCCAGCTTCCTTTTCGTAATTTTGAAAACATGCTGCAAACCAAGGATGGACAGGTAATCTGGGTCTCAACCAATGCGCTCCCCATCCTGGATGAAAATGGAAAGCTGACAGGCTATAGCGGAGTTGATATCGACATAACTGAACACAAGCTGGTCGCGGCGGCTGTTGTGGAGCGAGAGGCTAGTAAACGTGAGCAAGCCGCGCTGGCGAAAGCCGATGCAGAACGGCGTTTGCTTCTGGATAATATCCAAACCCAGGTCTGGTATCTGACCGACGACCATACTTATGGCAGAGTCAACGTCGCGCATGCGGCCTTCATTGGCGTGAGCAAAGAGCGCCTGGCTTTCAAGAGTATGTACGACTTTGTCCAAAACGATAGGTTGGATCATTTCATTCAGGATGTCAAACAGGTCTTTGCCACCGGTCAAGCCATCCACAGCGAACTCCGTCTGCCAAATGCGGATGGTGAATGGCGGCTGCTAAAAATCCTAACATCAGCCATCCTCAACGCTGACGGGCTTGTCCGGCAGGTAGTTTGTTCGGCTGATGATATCACTGAGCGTAAGCAGGCCGAAGAAGCGCTGCGTTATGCACATTGGAAGTTGGAGAGTACCATCGAAGGCACGCATGTTGGTACCTGGGAATGGAATGTACAGACCGGCGAAACGACTTTTAACGAAATATGGGCGCAGATGCTCGGATATTCGCTGGCCGAATTGGCTCCCATCAGCATAAAAACCTGGGAAATGCTGAATCACCCTGATGATCTGATCCGATCCGGTGAATTGCTTGCGCACCATTTCATGGGTAAATCGCTTTATTATGAATGCGAGCCGCGTATGAAACACAAGGACGGGCACTGGGTCTGGATTCAGGATCGTGGTCGAGTCGTCACGTGGACTGAGGATAACAAACCATTGCTGATGTTGGGTATCCATACGGATATCAGTGTGCGAAAAGCATCGGAGGAAAAGATACGTTTATTGAATATCGAGTTGGAAAACCTGACCTTGACCGATTTTCTGACCAATTTATTCAACCGCCGTTATTTTATGCTGCGAGGCACCGAAGCGGTCAAACGTGTCATGCGCAATACAGAACCCCTGTCGCTCTTGATGCTGGATATCGATTTATTTAAGAAGGTGAATGATAACTATGGCCATGAAGTGGGGGATTTGGCGCTTCAGCACGTGGCGAGAGTTTTGAAGTCCTGCCTTCGCGAAATTGATATCCTGGCACGGATTGGCGGCGAAGAATTTGCCGTGCTGCTGCCAAACATGGGTCAGGCCGAAGCAGCTATCCTGGCGGAACGGGTTCGAAAGTTAATCCAGGATACGCCTTTCGAAACAGGCGGGAAAGCAATAGCCATCACTATCAGCCTGGGTGCGGCTGTTTTCGAGAATGGAATGGCCGCTATCGATGACCTGCTCAGGAACGCTGATGCGGCTTTGTACGAGGCCAAGCGCAGCGGACGTAACTGCGTGGTGATTTTTGGAGATAATTTACCTCCTCCCACGGAGGGGAAGTAATTAACCCGGGCGAGCCCATAGAACGTCATAGCTTAACCCACAAACCCCCTGAATATCAGGGGGTTTGTGGGTTAAGCTATGAGAGGACGGTTGCTGAGCAGCAGAACCAGGATGGTTAGTGCCAAAACGAAGAGCGAGTGCGTGATACCCGCCAGTTTGTCGAACTGGTGTTTAATCTGATATTGTCAGATCAGATATATTCAGGACAGGTTGGAAG
This sequence comes from Chloroflexota bacterium, assembly GCA_026390035.1. Lineage (GTDB taxonomy): Bacteria > Chloroflexota > Anaerolineae > Anaerolineales > Villigracilaceae > UBA5195. The sequence continues at coordinate 9,251 of JAPLGT010000211.1, read as the reverse complement.
TTAAAGCGCGGGTTCGTACTTTTACAACACCTGAGGCTGGCTGGGCGTATCTATAAGAAGAGCGGCCTGGATCTCATCGATAAAGTCGCGCACAACCAGGTTGTAGGATTTGCAGATCTCTTCGACTGTACAGAATGGCGCCATACTGCAGCCTGCACAGTCGATATGCTTTTCAACGAAGAGCCGCACGATCTGCGGGGAATAAGCCAGGATTTCGGCGACGGTGGCAGCGGGGGTGATGGTTGGGATTTTCATAAGACGGGAAAATGAGAGCGCACACACAGGTGCGCTCTCATTTTTCTGGTCGGACTAGTGGCCGCTGCCAGGGATGCTGACCCCGTTAAAGACCTCGGGGTTGGGGTCGCCTTCAACATACAGGTAACCGGCTAAACCGCGCTGCAGCCGCGCCAGGGCGTGATCCACCAGGATGTAACGGCCCGGTACTTCCAGCTTGAGCTCCACCATGGTAGCGCCGCCGGGTGGGACGAGAGTGGTCTGCACGTCTGTGAGAGGTTTGGAAGTAAGTGAAGCCTGGTCAAAGACGCGGTCGAAGATTTCGCCGATGATATGGAAGGATGAGATAAAGTTGGGTCCGCCCACACCGAAGAAGATCCGCACGGTTTCGCCGGTTTTGGCATGCAAGGCATGTGCATCGCTGGCGAGAGCCATCGCAGCGCCATTGAAGACGAAATATTCGGGTTTTTCATCGAGTAGTTTCTGGGTATCAACCGTCAGCATACCGGAGGTTCCATAGGGTTGGGCGGTATAAAGCTCGCCCTGCATGACATAGAATTCGTGATCAACCTTCGGCAACCCGCCGGCGGGTTCGACCAGGATCAGGCCATACATGCCGTTCGAGATGTGCATGGCGACCATGGGCGTGGCACAGTGGTAAACATACAGCCCGGGGTTGAGAGCCTTGAAGCTGAACATGGTTTCGGCACCAGCTTTGGTCTGGGTGGCTGCTGCGCCTCCGCCTGGGCCAGTCACGGCGTGGAAATCGACCGAATGCATCATGCTGCTGGTGATGGCATTCTTGAGATGCACTTCCACCGTATCGCCAACGCGCACACGCACGAAGGGACCGGGCAGTTTGCCATTGAAGGTCCAATAGGCGTAGGTACTGCCATCCGCCAGTTGGCCGGTGACCTCGACAGTTTCCAGGTCGACACGCACATTGGTCGGAGCGCGGCTGCCGATCTCTGCCGGCAGGTCGGTGGGGTCGCGGGTGATATCGACTGCGCTGCTGTCTGCGGCGGCGGGCATTTTCATTACTGCGGCCGGCGCTGCGGCCGGTGCCGCGGCGGGTGCCGCGGCTGAAGTGGATGGGTTTTTGTCCGCGGTTTTGGCCGCAGCGCTGCCAGGGCCAACCAGCAGTTTGCCCTGCATGCCAGCCTGGCGATGCCCGGGAACAGTGCAGTAGTAAACAAAGCTGCCTTCATGGGCGGCGACAAATTCGAGCACTACGCTCTTGCCAGTTCCTGAAACGCGTTCCGATTTGGCGTTGAATTCTTCAACGACGATATCGTGTTCTGAACCATCTCCGCTGGTCAGGTTGATCCGGACCAGATCGCCAGCGTTGGCTTTCAAATCTGGATTGGCTTTTCCGGCCAGGTCTCCGTCTTTGCCCAGAAAGATCATTTTGCCATCCAGCAGACCGGTTTCCAGGTTGTATTCAACGGTGACGCCGCTGGTTTTGACGGCGCTGACGGCTTCGGGCTGGCTGGGGTCTGACTGCCCGATAACGGCGGCGCTCTTGCCCACCAGCAGCTGGCCGCTCATTCCAAGCTTTGCGTGAGTGCTGTCAATATATTTCACTGCGCTATCTGTAACCGGTGCTTTGAAGGTGATGGTGGTGGTTTCACCCTTTTTATGGATACTGGTTGATTTAACACCCAGGGTTGGCAAGGCGATATCATGTTCACCTTCTCCGCTGTTGATCAGGGTGATGGAAATGGTTTCGCCGGGTTTGGCGTTTAGAGCCGGGTTGCTCAGCCCGGCGATGTTATTATTTACTCCCAGGAAAACAAAATTACCGTTCTGGAGGGCAGTAGTCAGGATAAATTCTGTATCTATCACCGGGGCGGCCTGTGCCCCACAGGCCGCCAGGAAGCTGCAGATCATTAGCGCCGTGAGCACAAATCTAAAAGTTTTCATTATTCGCTCCTGTGGATTATTTTGATTGTCGTACTGCAGCTATCATACTGGGGTTGGCTGGGTTTGTCTTTGCGCCAGCGCAAATATTATGGGTTGCTTAAATTTCAGCTTCCGCAGCCTGATGCTGATGCGTGTTCAACGTTTTGATCGATTGGGATGGCTGGACGCAAAACAAAAACCGCCCAGAAGGGCGGTCAGCTATTTCGATATGCGGGTTCAGCTCAGCTTAGCAGGTCATCCGCGATGCGTACCAGGCCGTGCGGCTCGCGGATGACCACGCGCTCGCGCCCGACGTACAAAAGCCCCTGGCGTTCCCAGACTTTGAGAGTGCGGCTGACGGTGAAGAGGGTTGTGCCGGTCATTTCGGCCACATCCTGGCGGCTGAGCGGAATGTCGATCAGGATGCCTTCGGCCACCTTGCGACCCGATTGGGCCGCCAATTTGAGCAGGGTGCGCGCTATGCGCTGTTCAACCTTTTCGCTGGTCAGAGCGCTCTGGCGATCCTGCAGTTCGGTGATATAGCCGTGCATCAATTTCATGACGTTGAACGAGACGGTTGGGTCTTTTGCAACCAGGGCGCGCAGGCTGCGGGTATCCCAGGCCAGGGCAACACTGTCCTGGGCCGCCTGGGCGCTGGCGGGATAGCCCAGATCCGGGTTGAGCAGAGACACGCCTCCATACGTCTGCCCGGGGGTTATGATCCGCAGGGTGATCTGCTGTCCATTGGGCGTGACCTGTGTCATCTTGACGCGCCCCTGCACCAGCACATAAGCATGCGTGGCCGGATCGCCTTGCATGAAGAAATACCCATCATCTTCGATGGAACGCTGCAGGGCAGATGCAAGCGCAAGATCCAGACTTTCGGTGTTAATCTCGCGGAATAAACTGGAGGTGCGTACAAGTTCGATAATCTCGGCATCCATGCTATTATTGTACAATAATATCTGGATAAAAACGGTACGCTTTTAGTGCCGTTCTGCTACAGTCTTTGCATTATCACGGCAGGCCATGGTCTGCCTGAATAGGCTGCACGCTGAATAAAAGTCAAGTCAGATTGGGCTTGCCGCGCAGGTGTTTATTTTGCGCTAGGTTGTTTTACGTGCGAAAGATGAACCTCAACAAAACCTGCTCACTGTTACCTCAGAGAATTTTGTACACATCATCGATGTTGAATAGGAAGATAGATGGAATCGATTAAAGAACTATACCGGATTGGGATTGGACCATCCAGCAGCCATACCATGGGACCACGTCACGCAGCAGAAATCTTTCTCAACCGGGAGCCCGCGGCGGGCTCATACCGGGTGATCCTTTTTGAAAGCCTGGCAGCCACCGGGCGCGGGCATCTGACCGATGCCGCCATCCGGGCTGTCTTTCCGCCGGGTTCGTTGGAAATTATCTGGCGGCCTGACCAAAAAATGCCCTTGCACCCCAACGGTATGCGGTTTGAAGCACTGGATGCGCAGGGCGACGTGCGGGCGCATTGGGATGTGTACAGTGTGGGCGGCGGCGCGCTGCGCGATATGAACAGCCTGCCAATTCCCACGCCGATTTATGATCTAACCAGCATGCGCGATATTCTGGCGCACTGCAAAAAAACCGGCCAGGCCGTTTGGGAATATGTTGAGGAGCGCGAAGGCCCTGAAATATGGGAGCACCTGGCGCAGGTCTGGAAGGTGATGCGCGCTGCCATTCAGCGGGGTCTGCAGGCCGAGGGCGTACTGCCGGGTGGCTTGGGGCTGGCCCGTAAATCGTGGTCTTTCTATCGCAAGGCTAACCTCTCCGGGGTGGCTTTGCAGCGTGCCGGGTTGGTTTCGGCCTATGCTCTGGCGGTTTCGGAGGAGAACGCCTCGGGTGGCGAGATCGTCACTGCGCCGACCTGCGGTTCGAGCGGGATCGTCCCGGCTGTCTTGTTCTACCTGCAGGAAATGCTTAAATGCTCGGATGAAACTGTACTGCGCGCATTGGCCAGCGCCGGACTGATCGGAAACCTGGCAAAATTTAATGCCTCGATCTCGGGCGCGGAGGTTGGCTGCCAGGGCGAGGTGGGTGTGGCGTGTGCCATGGCGGCTGGCGCGGCGGCGCAATTGATGGGCGGCACTCCGCGGCAGGTAGAGTATGCGGCCGAGATGGGCTTGGAGCATAACCTGGGCCTGACCTGTGATCCGGTGGCCGGGTTGGTGCAGATCCCGTGTATTGAGCGCAATGCTTTTGCGGCGGCCCAGGCCCTGGCCAGCGCAGATTATGCCCTGTTTACAGATGGGGGTCATCGCATCTCTTATGACGATGTGGTGGCGGTTATGCGCGAAACCGGGCGCGCGCTGCCCTCGCTCTACCGCGAAACATCCACCGGTGGGCTGGCCACGGCGTACGTTCGCCGCAAACATTCCTGAACCCCGGATTTTGGACCCGGGTTGGGCAGCTGACCGGTTTGGTATGGTTTCTGTGGAATTTTTCTCAAGAAATCGTCTCTGATTTATCGTATAATGAACAAAATATTGGCCTGTATAATCACCAAGAATCGTTTTTCCGATCGTTTAAATGGGCTGTTGCAGCGCCTGCTTTTTTCCTCTGCGCGGCATGCCGTGCAAATACAGCAGGTGAAGAACTCTATTTGTGGGGCCGGCTAACGAGAATGTCGTTGGCTGGAAAGCTCAAAACCATTTTCAGCACATCCATCAGGAGATTGTATGTTTGAATCATCAGTCAGCGCCCCAATTGAAATTTTAATGATCGAAGATAACCCCGGAGATGTGCGTCTGACTCGTGAAGTGTTGGGGGAAGCCAGTGTTCACAACTCGTTGGTGGCGGTCAAGGATGGGGAGGAGGCTATGAATTACCTCTACAAACGCGGCTCTTTCGCTGATGCCGCCCGCCCCGATTTGATCCTGTTGGATCTGAACCTGCCCAAGATGAGCGGCCTGGAAATTTTGCAAAAGATCAAGTCTGATAAGGATTTGCGTTCCATTCCGGTGGTCATCCTGACCAGCTCGCAGGCTGAGCACGACATCCTGGCAGGCTACGACGCCTATGCCAATGCCTATATCACCAAGCCTGTCAGCCTGGATCAATTTAACCGTATCGTGCTGGCCATTGAAGGTTTCTGGTTGGAGACGGTCAGGCTGCCACGTCAGTCCACAGAATCATAAACGCAAACCCCGCGGACAACCCAAGGCAGTGGTTGTTCGGCGGGTTTTATTTATATCTGCACCCATTGATTTGAGGCGAATGCCATGAATGACCTGCTGAAGGTGCTACTGATCGAAGACAATCCCGGCGATAGTCGTCTGATCCAGGAATTGTTGGCCGAAAGTAAGGCGGTTGTATTTGAGCTGCATTGCGCGGACCGGCTTACCCACGGGTTGGAGCAGCTGGCCGGGCATGAGTTTGATTTGGTCCTGCTGGATCTGGCTCTGCCCGACAGCCTGGGTCTGGAAACTCTGCTGGCAGTGCGTCACTACCGGCCTGAACTGGCGGTCATCGTTCTGACCGGCACGGACGACGAGGCTTTGGGCTTGCATGCCACCCAGGCCGGAGCCCAGGATTACCTGGTCAAGGGCCGTGTCAGCAGCTGGCTGTTGATACGTTCGATCCGATACGCCATCGAGCGTAAGCGTTTTGAAAGCCGGCTTGAATACCTGGCCACTCATGATGATTTGACCGGGCTGCCCAACCGGCTGATGTTCAACTTTATTCTGGGCCTGGCGCTGGAACGTGCCCGGCGCGGGCAACACAATGATAATGAAAATAATAAGGTGGCAGTCATGCTGCTGGATCTGGATAACTTCAAGCAGGTTAACGATACATATGGTCACATCCTGGGGGATAAGCTTTTGAGAGCTGTGGCTGAACGTTTGCAAGGCTGCATGCGCAAATCGGATACCGTGGCGCGTACGGGCGGCGATGAGTTTACCCTGGTGATTGAAAACATGGTGGATGCGCGTGACAGTGCGGTCACAGCCAAAAAAGTGTTGACGGCCCTGGCGGCGCCGTTTGATCTGGCTGGCTACCGGCTGCAAACTTCGGCCAGCATCGGCATCAGCGTTTTTCCGGCCGATGGGGTCAACGCGGAAGGCCTGCTGCAGTATGCAGATATCGCCATGTATCATGCCAAACAGGTCCGCAATTGTTACGAGTTTTACGATTCGAGCCGGGAAACCATCCTGGCCCGTCCGAGCTGATGGGTGGAGTGGATCTACCCGGCACGGCTAGCAAAGTGCGCCGTGCCGGTGTGTGCCTGAAACACTGCTATTGGTTGGTAGTTGCCCTATTTTTGACTGCTTCAATCAGAATATCAGCGCAGCGCCCTCACAAATTGCGATTTTCTGCTTAATAAAAAACCGTAATTTGAGACCGCGGGCATTACCAAAAAGAAAAAAAATCCGTATGCTATACTATCAAATCTCACAATCTGTCACAGTTTGTGTCGGAATGATCCTGATGCGCGGAGACAAATCGCCCGGTCGGGATTGCGGATTGAGTTCGTCCAAAGGAATTTATGCGTATCGATCTTCCAACACTCGCCATTGTGCTTAGCCTCACCAATTTCTTGCAATTCGTTGCCCTTTTTACCCAATACTCTTTGAATAAATCCCAAAGTGGGCTCGGCTGGTGGACCTTGGGCAGCGTTACGATCTCGTTGGGGTTTGTTTTCAATTACCTGCGAACCAATCCCAGCTTTGAACTGATCGCAATTGGTGCTAACAATGTCCTGTTCATTGCTGGATTGACTTTTATCTATGTTGGGGTTCTACGTTACTTCGGCCAACCCATCCGGCGCGGACGGCTCTTCGCGTCCTGGTTTGTGATCACGCTGAGCGTCATTTATTATTTCACCTTCATTGATAACGATGCGATCATTCGGCGGGCAAACATCTATTTTGCTGCTGCCGTGATGTCATTTTTAATTGCTCGGGCTCTCTACGTATATAAGACGCGCCCGGTCATTGCTTCGGCGAATTTCCTCGCCAGCCTATTTCTATCCAATAGTATTTTCTTTAGCACATGCTGCCTGGTCTTATTCACTAACACTCTAACTCTCGCGCAATTGCAAATTGCGATGTACCTGGATGTCCTTATCAGCAGCAATATGTGGGCATTTGGGTTGATTATCATGGTCAACCAGCGCATCAATAATGAAATTCTCGAGGCCAAAGAAAACTCGGAATTAATCTTCAACACCAACCCCGATGCGGTTCTGATCACACGCTTGAGCGATGGGCATTTTATTAATATCAACGATGGGTTTACGGCTTTGACCGGTTTCACGCGTGCCGATGTGCTTGGGAAAACGATCCTGGATGTTAATATCTGGAAAAACCCGGCGGATCGCCAAAAATTTATCGCGTTGATTACCGAACAGGGCCATTGCGACAACCTGGAGGCTGTGTTTCAGCGCAAAGATGGCAGTCAAGCCATCGGGATGGTTTTTGCCAAAATTATCCTCATGCAAGGTGTGCCCCATATTATCAGCGTGACCCGCGATATTAGCCTGTATAAACAAGCCGAAGATGAAAAAAAGAAGGCGGATGCCTGGCTGCGGCTGCTTTCTATGGCAATTGATCAGAGTCCTGTCACCACGGTTATCACCGACTTGGCTGGGAATATCGTCTTTACAAATCCGAAGTTCACAGAGCTCACTGGCTACACAGCTGAAGAAGCGCTCGCTCAAAACCCCAGGATCTTAAAAAGCGAAGATACGCCTTCTACAAATCATAATGACTTATGGCTCAAGCTGACCGCTGGTCTAAGCTGGCATGGGGTATTTCGAAACCGGAAGAAAAATGGTGATCTTTACTGGGAGTCGGCTGTCATCTCTCCGGTCAAGGATGAAGCGGGAAATGTCACACATTACCTGTCGGTACAGGAAGATATTTCAGAGCGCAAACGGCTCGAGGAAGAACTGCAAAATCGCGCCGTCACCGATGAATTGACTGGGATATTTAATCGCCGTCATCTACTCGAATTGGCGCCCGGCGAAATTAAACGCGCCATGCGTCTGAAGCACCCGCTGTCAATTGCCTTGATCGATATAGATCACTTTAAACACCTTAACGATACATACGGGCATGCGCTGGGGGACCAGGTATTGTTGGCTTTTACGAAAACCTGCCAGAAGAATATCCGCGAGATCGACATATTCGCGCGCTTCGGCGGGGATGAATTTGTGCTGGTTTTTCCAGCAACGAAACTTGACCAGGCGTTTGAAGTGGTGGAGCGTGTGCGCCGAGATCTGACGGCACAAGTCCTGGAATTTAACGGCAAACCGGTTTCAATCACTATCAGTTCGGGTATCTCCGGGCTGGTAGGCGAGGCGGCGACTTTGGATTCGCTCCTGGAGCGAGCCGACCAGGCTCTTTACCGGGCCAAAGCTGCCGGACGGAACTGCGTTATGGTTGAACGTGCTGCTTCCGAACATTGAGCGGGTCGTTCCCGCTCCAAAAATCCAAAAGGCCGCTCGCTTCGGTCGGCAGCTGCATCTATTCACCGCGAAATATCAGCGGACGAAGAATGTGGCAATCCCAAGTTTTCGTATAGCTGTGACTCCCGAGCCTGGTTATCTTCTGACCTGATAGCGGATGCCATGCTGATTTTGTTGTACGGACCGCTGCCTGTGCTAATCTAGCTTAGCGCGGCACCTGGAATTTTGGAGCACTCTCAGATAGATGAGAATTTTCTTGTGGTTATTTTGAGGAAAAAACTTTCGTAAAATAACCACAAGTAGAAAAGACCATGGATCAGCGTACATCTATTGGCTATGTTTGTGATGGTTAAGATCCAAACTTGGATACCTGCGGGTAATTACTTATGAGAATTATTGCAATACCGCATAAGTTGCTTTTTTATATTTTTATCACCATCGTGGTTTCCAAGCTTTTAGCGCTAAGCCCGCAGAGAACCCCAATTGGACGCGGATTTTCGCGGATGTACGCGGAAAAACCAAAAGATTTTTGGCAATACCGCATAACTTGCTATCTGGGATTGGGCCAGAGGTTGGCCCAGCGTTGCTCTAGTTTGGAAAGTTGATGGCTGGATTGTTTTGCTGAACGGGTATGTAACCTGAAGCGATCACGATGCTGACGAATACGCTGTTG
>JAPLGT010000218.1:0-14226 GCA_026390035.1 Chloroflexota bacterium | reverse complement strand
TTAAAGCAAAAAGCGACCACCTGCGCAGGAGGTCTTTGATACCCAAAGACACTGCGGTAGGTGGTCGCTTCTGGAAAGAATAGGGAAGGGGTGGCGACCGTTCGGCCAACGTTATTCGGTTGTAGGCGGCGAGTTTATCACAAAATTGGGAAAGGGGCGGGGGAAGTTCGAAAAATGAAATGAGATTCCGATCAGACCAATTAGTAACCACAATTTCTAAATTGCGATGGTTGGGTTGATTCGATCCACTAAAATATGTCTTTCAGCATTCTTGTCGTATAATTTGGACATCGGAAATTTACCATTCTTGGGGTGAAGCATGCCATTAGCTCTTGGCGAAACACTCGAACGCCGCTATAAAATTGACAAGAAGCTGGGCGAAGGTGGGTTTGGCGCGGTTTATCGCGCCTACGATACCCGCCTGAACGTATTGTGCGCCGTCAAGGAAAGCTTCGACACATCCGAAGATGCCGCTCGCCAGTTCAAGCGTGGGGCCGAAATGCTTGCCAGCTTGCGACATCCGCATCTGCCGCGCGTAACAGACTTCTTTGACATCCCGAACAAGGGTCTATACCTGGTGATGGACTTCGTAGAGGGCGAAGACCTGCTGTCCAGAATCCAACGTTTGCGCCAACCTTTGCCCGAAGAGCAGGCTGTAGTTTGGCTACGGCAGATCTGCGATGCGCTGATCTACATCCACCGCCAGAATCCGCCGATCATTCACCGCGATATCAAGCCCCAGAACATCATCATCGACCAAACTGGTAAGGCCATCCTGGTCGATTTTGGATTGGCGAAGCTTTTTGAAGCCGGTCAGCGCACTTCCCTGGGTGCGCGAGGATTGACGCCAGGGTTTGCAGCAGTGGAGCAGTATGGCACAGGCGCGACGGACGCGCGCAGCGACATTTACTCATTGGGGGCGACGGCCTACGTCATGCTAACTGCCCAAGTGCCGCCGGAGAGTATTCAGCGCGTAGTGAATACTGAAATGTTAGACGCCCCGGACAAAATTAATCCACAAACCAGCGAGAATCTTTCTGCTGCTATTGTGCAGGCAATGGAAATTGACCCTCGCCACCGTCCGCAGACCGCACAGGAGTTTTTAATTAAATTATATGAGGTAAATAGGAACTCAACAGAAATTTCCGGAGATGATTTGGCTTTACCTGATCCAAATAATAACTCACTAACCTTAGATAGTGTCGGAGACTATATCAAACGGGGCAATGAGCGCAGGGAAAATGGCGATTTAGACGGAGCAATTAATGATTATAGCGAGGCCATTCGTCTAACCCCTGATTTTGCAATTGCCTACTTTTGGCGAGCGGCTGTCCGAAAATCCAAGGGCGATTTAAGTGGGGCTTTAGATGATTATAGCGTGGCCATCCAACTCGACCCGGATGATAATTTTTCCTATTTGTCCCGAGGTAGTGTATATGAAGCCATAGGAAATCTTGATCAGGCAATCGATGATTATACCGAAGCTATTCGGCTGGATCCTAATTATGCTAATGTATATTGGTATCGGGGAAATGTCTGGGAGATGAAAGAAAATGTAGATGTGGCGATCATTGATTTCCAGAAATATCTTGACCTGGGTGGCGGTATAGAAGGTGGAGATCAAGCAGAAGTTGAAGAGTTGATCCTTGAACTTCGTGTTAAAGCTGAAGCTGCACTTCGCGAGAAGAAGGCGCAGAATATCCGCGAGGACGAATTACGCATACCCAAAATAGCCAATGAAAAATTACGTGATGAACCAATCAATAATTCAATAACTGTAAACCTTGAGCTAACCTCGGGCGTAACGATGGAATTCGTACTCGTGCCAGCTGGTGAATTTTTGATGGGCAGCGATAAGAGTAAAGATTGGCAAGCTGGCGATTATGAAACGCCACAACACAGGGTAAAACTGAGCGAATACCTGATTGGAAAATACCCTGTAACCAATAAGCAGTTTCAGGCATTCATAAATGCAAGTGGGTATATGCAGACTAATCATTGGGGAAATAGGACAAATACCTATGGTAAACAAGACCATCCGGTCGTATGTATTAGCTGGCAGGATGCGGTAGCATTTTGCACATGGGCATCTAAAGTGAGTGGACAACCAGTGCGCCTCCCAAGCGAGGCTGAGTGGGAAAAGGCTGCGCGAGGTACGGATGGGCGTATTTACCCTTGGGGTGATCGCAAGCCAAATGAGAAACTCTGCAACTTTAATAACAATGTTGGAGATACTACGAGGGTTGGGGATTATAGCCCGGCAGGGGACAGTACGTATGGTTGCGCGGACCTAGCAGGAAATGTTTGTGAGTGGGTCGCGGATTGGTATAGCGATACATATTACCAAGATTCGCCCGCAATTAACCCAACCGGCCCGTCTTCTGGTGAGTATCGAGTGCTTCGAGGTGGATCTTGGGGTGGTAATGTGCTCGACCAAGGCGTTTCAAGTCGCATTTCGAATTCTCCTGATTTTGGGTTTAACTATTATGGTTTCCGTTGCGTCTGCGACAAAAATAAAGAAATTAGAATTGTTGAGAGCTTTTTCAACAGTGGGAATGCACATAAAGATCAAGGCAATCTGGACTTGGCAATTAAGGATTACACCGAAGCAATCCGAATCCAACCAAACTTTATATCATGTTATTATGCCAGGGCCACTGTTAGGAAAAAGAAAGGTGAAGTTAAGTTAGCAATTTCTGACTACCAGAAATGTCTTGATTTAGGTAAAACAAATAACATAATAAGCGAGAAAGATATAGTCAAATTAGAGGGGATCATTCAAGACTTAAAAAAGAAAATCAAGTGGTCACTATTCAATTGGTAATACCACCAATTAAAACTGTGGCGAACGACATAGCACGGATTCTCGAGTGTGCAAGTGCGAGGAGTCATCGCTGCTGCGCATACACAACATACGTGTTGACTGAACCTTATGGTCAAAGTTTATTAACAGGCTACCTACTTGCCATGTCCAGATGAAGAATTTCTAATTCCATTCCATTCATCACCACTTGCCAATTACTATGATCTGCAAGTTCTCCACTCAATATCAATCGACTTAGCGGAACCTGAACGTGTCGTTCAAGGGTGCGCTTCAGTTCCCTTGCTCCGTATTGCGGGTTATAACCTTCGCGAACAAGGAAGTTCACGGCTTCAGGGGTAAATGTTAGCGTTGTTTTGTGCTGTTCCAGTAGATTCTTTTCGATTTCTGCAAGCATGGGGGTCAGGATTCTGCTAACATCTTCTTCATCCAAAGAACGGAAGACGATCTGCTCGTCAATGCGATTGAGAAATTCAGGCCGGAACCTGGATTTGAGTTCACCCAAGCCTGCAACCTGGTCAGCCTGCGAATTTTGGATACCAAAACCCATACCCTGGTCCTTACCACTTGCGAGATTGGATGTCATGATGAAAATCGCGTTTCTGCCATCGGCAGTGCGGCCTTTGGCATCGGTCAGGCGGCCCTCGTCGAAGAGCTGCAGGAATAGATCGAAGACACGCGGATGAGGCTTTTCGATTTCATCCAGCAAGACCACCGAATAAGGGCGGGTGCGCAGTTTGCCGGTCAGTTGTCCCTCTTCATCGTAACCAATATAGCCTGGCGGCGAGCCGATCAGCTTGGACGAACTATGTTCTTCCATATATTCGGACATATCCAGCCTGATCATATTCGCCTGGTTGCCAAACAGAAACTCGGTCAACAGCCGCGCCAATTCGGTCTTGCCCACGCCAGATGGCCCGAGAAACAGTAAAACAGCCAGTGGGCCGCGCCGCCTGTTCAGACCGGCATGGGCCATCATCAGGCGCTGGCTGACAATTTCCACGGCATTATCCTGGCCGATCAGCCTGGACTTCAAGAACGCTTCCAGCTCCAGCAACCGAGACTGCTGCTGGCTCTCCATATGCCCGGAGATAATCTCTATCGGCAGGCCAACTTTTTCTGATAGAACTTCCGCGATGGCGACCTCGGTCACTTCTGCGAACAGGGAAGGACTGGCGGCCTTTTTTGCTTTACCTGCTCCGAGGCCGCCTTTCATGCTCAATAATGGAACCCGAGTGCGCGCTGCAGCTTTATCGACCAGGTCAATGGCTTTATCGGGGAGTTGATGTTCGCTATCGAAGCGGATGGATAACTCAACTGCCGCTTGTAGCGCTGAATCAGTTATTTTTGTCCTATGGTGTTCTTCCCATTTTGGACGCAGGCCTTTCAGGATTTCCAAAGCTTCTTCCGGGCTGGGTTCAGCGACTACGATTTTTTCAAAGCGCCGCTCCAACGCCGGATCAGATTCAATATAGCGGCGATACTCATCAACAGTCGTGGCCCCGATACAGCACAATTCGCCCCGGGCCAAAGCAGGTTTCATAAGATTGGCTGCATCCATGCTGCCGTCCCCGATCTTACCTGCTCCAATCAGATTATGGATCTCGTCGATAAAAAGGATCACTTCCGGATGGGCGCGCGTCTCTGCTAGAATTTTTGCCAACCGTTCCTCAAATTCACCCCGGTACTGGGTGCCACCAATCAAGGCACCCATATCCAACTGGATGATGCGTTTGCCGCCCAGTACATCCGGGTCTTTCCCCTGGGCGACGCGCACAGCCAGCGCTTCCACGACTGCGGTTTTGCCCACTCCGGCCTCACCGACGATCACCGGGTTATTTTTGGCGCTGCGAGCTAAAGTCTGGATAATTTGAAGGAGCTCCTTACGCCTCCCAATGAAGGGGCCTAATTTCTCGGCGCGCGCTTCCTGGGTAAGATCGCGGCCAAAACGTTCAAGGGTTGGTGTATCGCTGACTTTTTTCCTATTTCTGGGATCTTTTGGTTTGACAGGCTCAACATCGCCGTTTTCCCTATCATTAGATGCCGGGAGCAGTTCGCTGATGAGTTCGCCTGGATCTTCAAGTATTGCAGCCAGAACATGCGAACAGGTGACAACTTCGCCCTGGGATGCAGCCAGAGCCTCGGCGCGCGCGAAAACTAGCTTACAGGCCTCGCTGCGATGCACCACATTGTCAACGTATTTGTGGTCGCCCTGGCCCAATTTCCCACGCAATTGACGCCGCAGAGAAGTTGAGTCAACTTCAAGGGCCTGCAAGCTTTCTTCGACCGCATCCATTTCGATTTGCAGGGCTACGCGTACTGCCGGATCAGATTCTTCTTCATCGTTGGCGAGCACTTTCTCGAGGCTACAAATGCCGATGAGAATGTATTCTTTCTCAATAGAAGACTGCCCGGCTGCCCCGGCTTCTGCTGCTGCGATCTGCCAGGCGAGGTTAAGTCCGATGGAGTGTTTGGTCATTTTGATTTAATTCCTTGGATCATAGAGTTTGGCGATATAGTTATGTGTTTAGTGAAGTATGAATGGGAACTTGCTTTTAGGCATGTATTGCGGGAGGGCAAATCGATGATCCAAAAAGGTGGGCAACATCTATAACTTCGTCCGATTTCTTTATCTACATTTATTCCCGAGCGTTTTTATCCAGCCAAGCTAAATGCTGTTTAAACGCTAGCTTTTGCTTGGGCGGAACTGCTCCTTAATTATTCCATTTATTTTATGGAGATATTGAACATCCTCCAAAAAAGGATGTTGCCCAGTATCGCTCATATTGTTTGCTGCCTTCAAGTGTTCTGCAAGGTATTGAGGGCAGTCTATACCGAATTGACTTGTGGAGCGCCGAACTCATTTTCGATCGCTAGTGCTTGTTTTTGATAATCGATCGCTCTTCGCTCGTCACCCAATGACGTATATGAAATACCCAGATTGCCAAGTGCAACCCACTCCTCCTGCTTATCGCCAATTGCGCGTGCAATTTCCAAAGATTTTTCAAAAAAACCAATTGCACTTTGAGTGTTTCCTAAGGAGCCATAAGCCCGTCCAAGACTTCCAAAAGCATGCCCCATTCCTTGTTTGTTACCAATCTCTGTGTCAATTGCCAACGCCATTTCTTCATATTCGATTGCTCGTCGAAAATGGCCCAGTTTCTCGTATGCTAGCCCTATATCCCCAAGAATATTCCCTTCTTGCTGTCGGTCGCCAATTTCGTGAGCCAAAGCAAGAGATTTTTCAAAGTAAGTGGTTGCCACTTCGATATTGTCCAAACCCATATAGGCTCCCCCAGATCTGCTCATGGCTATGATAGCACCATGGTTTTCACCGATTTCATGATAAATCGAAATCGCTTTTTCGTAGTACTCAATTGCCCGTTGAAGCATGCCAAGATCTTCGTACAAAATACCTATACTAACCAATGTCTTGCCTTCCCCATAATGGTCACCAACATTTTGCTGAACCATAATCGCCTGTTCATAGAATTTGATCGCCAGCCTCGCGTTTCCAAAATATCTATAAGTCATCCCTAGGTCTTGGAGAGTCATAACTTCTCTCCTTTTATCGCCCATCTCACGGGCAATAACCAATACCTTATCGAAGAATTCGATTGCGCGCCGCTCGTCACCAAGAATTTTATATGCAATCCCGAGATTACTTAAAGTAACACACTGTCCTTGTTTATTATCAATCGTACGATCAATCGCCAATGATTGTTCGTAATACTCAATCGCTTGCCGTGAATTACCCATTGTTGCATAAATTAATCCGATATTACTAAGGGCAGTCCCCTCTCCAGCTAGCTCATTGACTTCATGAGATATTTCCAAAGATTGTTCATAGTAATACATCGCCTTTTGTAAATCATCCAAGTTATTGTACACGTTCCCTAAGTTCCCCAAGACTTTGCCTTCTACTGTTCGGTCACCTATTTCGCGCGAAATTGTCAAAGACAATTCGTAACAATCGATTGCCCGTTGCATGTCATCCAATGTCAGATAGGCAGTTCCTAAATTTCCGAGAATTGTCTCTTCCTGGTAACGTTCACCGAGCTCGCGGGCGAGTTCTATTCCTTGTTTAAAATGTCTTATTGCTTGCCGAGCATCACCAAATTTCAAATATAAACAGCCAAAATTGCTTAATGCGTTCAACTCACCCAGTCTATTACCTATCTCTCGGTCAATCCCTAATGCCTGTTCGAAAAAATCTATTGCCCGCTGCTGGCTGTTCAGATATAAGTATGCTGTTCCCAATCCTGCAAGTACACTTCCTTCAGCGTGATGGTTACCGATTTCCCTTGTCATTATTAAACACTGATCGTAGTACCCAATCGCTTTCAGTGGATCGCCCAAATTTAAAAAGGCATCTCCCATTAGACCCAAGGCGGACGCCTCTCCACGCCGATCACCAATTTCTATCGCGATTTTCGAATACTGTTCGGAATACTCTATTGCTTGACGAGCGTTGCCAAGTGCAATATTTGCACTCCCAAGGCTACCTAGGGCTGCGCCTTCCCAATGCCGATTACCAATTTCTTGCGCAATTGACAACCATTGTTTGTAGTTGTCAATTGCTAATTTCGGATTGCCCAATGCCGCATACGCTTGGCCGAGATTGCCTAAAGTTCCACCTTCACTTTGCCAGTCATCAATCTCTCGTGAAATAAGTAGAGACTGTTGGTAGCATATAATCGCTCTCTGTACATTACCTAACGCAGCATGTGCCAGCCCCATATTGCTCAGGGTTCTTCCTATTTCATTTTTTTCACCGAGCTCCTTCTGTAATTCCATGCACAGTTCGTAGTATTCTATTGCTCTCCGTGCATTTCCCAGTTCCATATACGCTAGCCCCATGTTGCCAAGGGCTGCGATCTCTCCAGCCCGGTTTTGGGATTCACGCGCAAGTTCCAAGGATTTTTGGAAATAGTTGGTTGCCAATTCGGACTTGCCTATGTTCAAGTAGGCCTGGCCCATCTCACTGTAAGACCAGCCATCTGAAACATTTTGGCTTACTCCGGTTGGTTCCAAATCAAGCAAAGGAACTGAAATTCCCGACAAATTAAAATACACCTTTGTAATAGTTTCTTCAATGGTTTCCCAATTGTTACAACGTTTTTCTGGATCAGTCGCAATAAGGAATTTAATTAATTTGCTTAGGAATGAATGGAAACTGCCTGGTATTGAACGTAATCGACCTTGGCAATGTGCTTCTGCAATTTCTGTGATATCAGTCATGCCGGTTGTATCAATTGCTGAATAGCCTGTTAGCATCTCATATAGGATACAGCCAAGGGCATAAGCATCCGTAAAGACCCCTACGTTTTCATTTCGCCATTGTTCAGGTGCCATATAAAGAGGAGTACCCACAATATTATTATTCAGCTGTGTACGCATAGGATATATTTTCCCATCAGATGGTTTTAGCTGCTGGGAAGTTTGCACAGATTGGCTTTCCATAACGGTCGCTAATCCAAAATCGGTTACTCGGACACGATTAATATTGGTCCCAGGCAGAAAATCTGCACCTACGAGAATATTTTCCGGCTTTAAGTCACGATGTACGAGGCCAGGTATTTTTTTAGTGGCATGTTTCATGCCTCGTGCAATTTGTAAGGCAAAAAGTAAAGCTTGATTGGCCGGAATTGGGTGTCTGGATGAGATCCAGTCCCGCAATGATGCACTTTGCTTCCCCTGTTCTTTGACGATCAGCTCCAAAACAAGGAAGGTACCCAATTGTTGATTCTTGATTTCATAACACCACACAATATTTGGGTGTTGGCCCATTTCGACCCAGGAAGTACATTCTCGTAAAAACAGATCTCGCGCTGCGCGATCCGGCAGATATTCAGGCTTGAATGTCTTGATTGCCACCGGGCGACTGTTCTTACCGTGATCGACGCAGAAGTAGACTATACCCATGCCGCCCACCATTGGGTGCGAGATAATTTCGTATTGGCCGATCATCGTCCCTGGCAGAAGGTTTTGCATAAAGACACTCCAATTCAATCAGTTTCTTGATAAATCAGGCCTGTCACAACTTGAAAACAGGTGCGTTTCAGCTTTTAGAATCGGTTTGTAAAATTATCTTTTAGATAATGGGTAGTGCAAGAACTCAGTCACCCCGCAATATTTATTGAATGATGTTTTGTTGGGTTAGTAAAAGTACCAAATATGTTCTGTAAACTAATGGTGATTTTAAATGGAAATTAATGCTTAATTTTGGCAAGAGTGACCTATCAAGAAAACTTACCTAAACTCGAGTTGTTAATACAGAAATTTGCTAAGAACCTATGACGTTCTCAAGAAAACGAGTTTCGAGAAATGAGCAAGGCAAAGGCATCCTGAATATAGCCTTCAAACCAACGGCGACTTTTCACAGAGTTGACAACACAATAGTAACGATAATTCTTCGGATTCATTCTTAGCCCAATCGGCTATTTCTACTGGTTATCTTTCCTACACTGTTTTGCGAAAAATATCTATGTGAATGGGGTCAACAAACTATATTGCTTGCCCTGTTTCTTGCGGGTATCAATACTGAAAGCATCATACAAGCTTCCTCGGGTATATACAACAATTCCAGTTACATTTATTTCCTGCCAAGGCTTGGGTTTGCTATACTCCATATTGATCATCCTGGTTATTGGCATATTTGGCGACACCATTTTATCGAAGAGGGTCTTTTTGTCTAGCTGTCGGCTTTCTTGAGAACGCCATCAGAACCCCTTACCCATAGTAATCCAAGTGATATAGCTTTCTTGCGAAATTCTTCGGCCTCTCGATCTCGTCCCTGCATCTTCAAAACTGCTACTAGATTCTTATATGTATCAGCATCCGATGGATCAACTTCGAGTGCTCTTCGAAAAAAGTGTTCAGATTTAGAAAATTCTCTCTGTACCATGTAAAAATATCCAACTTGAAATAGTGCTATAGCATCATTAGGATCTAATTTTAATAAAATTTGAAATGTTTCAATCAATTCTTTCATGATCGATGGGTTAGAATCTTCTAGATATAATGCATACAAGATTATTGACAAATTTTTATAACTTCTATGTTCGGGTGACAATTTCAAGCACTGATGAGCATACACCAATGCTTCCTTATATCTCCCTTGAGTTTTTAATAAAAGTCCTAAATTATTTAGTGCATTCACACTATTCTTATCGATTGATATCGCTTTTTTATAAAATCGTTCAGCTTCTGCATAACTTTCAGGATTTTCATCAAGAAAATTTCCCAATTCAAAATTAGTATACGCATTATCAGGTTCAATTTTTAGAGCTTCCCTTAACCAGACTACTGCTTCATCCTGACGACCTGCCAACTTAACAGTCCATGCCATTGCAATGAATGCGGGGAGATAATTGAACCATACTGTTATTTGATGAAAACAGAACTCTGCATTTTCATATTCACCCGCTTCCCTATACTTCAAACCTTCATCCATGAGTCTATTGGCAGTTTTAAGGAGATGTTCCTTGAGAGCTGGGGGTTTCGAATTCCACAATGGCGACATGGAAGTGACAAGACAATACCTCCCATGCCTCATAATTAAACATTCAATACCGTATATTCCCAACATGCCTTGAAGCATACCCATTTCAAGAACTGATTTGCGATTCATGTCTGAAAAATCAAGCATAATGATTAATCCTTGTAGTAGTGTAAACTTGGGAAAGGATAGGCGTCAATTCAATATCATATTTAATTATACCCGACCACTATCACAACATCATCAAAAAAGCTTTTCTTCATATGTATAAAATCTCAAAATTGGTAGGCAACAAACCAGACATCCTGTACTATGCCAAGTTACTTATGAACCCGCGATAATATATATTATTTTGGTATAAATCCATAATCCCGCCAAAAATATTCCTTTCCAGACCCATTTTCGCTCCAAAACGATGTTGTCTGATCAAAGCTACCCAAGATAATGTCAGCGACTTATTTTAGACTACGAAACCTGGTTGAAAAAGTGGGATACAACCAAAAAACCCATCCGAATTATTGATGGTGATACCTGTGCAAAAGTCCTTTTTGATCGTTTTGGTGCAGTCCCATTTGGTTGAAATGGGGTTGCACTAGTAAGGGTTTCGAGCAAGAAAGCAAAAAGCGTTCACTTGCGGACAGGATGTTTTTGTTTCCCAAGGAGCTTGCGGTAGGTAGTCGCTTGGGAAAAGAAAAGAGAAGGAAGGGGTTAGCGAACGGTTGACCAACGTTATTCAGTTGTGGTGGCGATATTTTCACGGTTTGGAGAAAGGAACAGGGAAAGTTCGAGAGGTCGAACTGGGTAGTCCGATTAGATCGGCTGGCTATCGTAGGGTTGGCGGTGAGGAAGCGTCAAGCGCAAATCAGACTATGCGGCTATCATAAGTACAGGCAATTCTCTTCTCCTCCTTGAAAAGAGAGCCGGGGTCGGCGTCCCCGGCTCTCTCAATTTAACAACCGTCGGGTACTGTGAGATAAGCAATCCTTTTTGAAATTTACCGCTGAGGGTCAATGACCTTTTCACGCTGGAATCCCCAACGCCCCGCGCCTTTATTACCTGCATTGCAGACTAATCCATCTCAGACATCTTGGCTGCCTTGTCCGCTCCCAACGAAACCGTATACTTCATGGTAGTTTTCAAGTCTTTGTGCCCAAGCAAATCAGCCAGGGTTCGGATGTCACCTGGAAACTTGTGCAGAAAACGGTAAGCGAAGGTGTGACGGAGCGTATGTGGATGAACTTGGGACGCTTCCAATCTCGCTTTTCGTGCATAGTAAGTCACGATGCGCGAGATCGCTGACGGATCACCCAAGGCCCCACGTTGACCTGTCCACAGGGGCGCATTTGCATTGTCTTTGTCAGCGCGTTTGGCAAGGTAGGCATTCAAGGCTTCCTTAACCGCTTTTGACATTGGAATGCTGCGACGTTTCATGCCTTTCCCTTCCCGAACGATCAGGTAGGAATAGTTCTTTTCCGTTTCTCGCTCGCGCAGCACCAAGTCACCAATCCTCAAATCAAGTGCCTCGCCAATCCGAAGGCCCGCGCCAACCATGACCTCGATGATGGCAATATCCCGGAGGTTTTCATCCGCATAGACCGCACGCATAAACTGCCGATATTCTTGCTCGTCCAGCCCCTTGAAATCATCGTCATCCAAATCCAGGGCTTTGACACTTCCGGCGGGATTGCGACTGATTTGACCGCTATTATACAACCAGGAAAAATACTGACGGACAGCGGCCACACGCTGATTAATCGTAGCGGGTTTATCCCCAACGACTGTTTGCTGAAACACTTTCCACTCCGTAAAATCTTTCGGTAAAACAGCGGCTGGGTTAAAGACGATCTGATCGTGATAGGCTTGCTGGTACCAGTTGAGAAAATGGGTCAGGCCGCGCCGATAACCAGCAAGCGTATACGCGCTGCGACCTTCATCGGCCAGGTACTGGAGCCAGGGGTCAATTGATGAGTTTTGCATATTCATTCTTTATATTATTATGGGCGCTCATCGTAATCCTTTTTGACAATTCCGCTTGAATATTTTTTGTTTGGGAATTGAGTATGCGTAGAGTCTCAAATATAGTGCAACTGAGTCTCAGATATATGGTAATCTCGCGTTGCAACTCTGCGATCCGGGGTGCAATTAGTTTTCTTGTTTGCCAGTCGGTAGTTTTAAATCGATAAACAGGGCCTTTCGTTGTTCCTGGTAATTCATCGTTAGTCTCCTTCTGCTGGTTGCGCCGCAATGGTCGAACGAATATCTCGTTGAATACGCAAAATGGCCCTGTGAAAACGTGCGTCAATTTCGAGCCATTCGGCAGCGAAACCATAGCCCACTAAATAATAATGATTTCCTTCTTGGTTGTAGTAGCCTTGACTCAAAAGCTCGTAAGAATTACAAGATTCAAGGGTGTATCCTTCGAAGCGATACCCGGCGCGATAGGAGATATAGGTCTCAAACATACGGGCAAAAATTTCCCGAGGATCGGATAGGTAATCATCGTCTACTACTTCCTTGTCCAACTCGAGGGCAATCTTGATCAGTTTCCACATGGCTGGATAAGTACAAACGAAGTCTGCAAACTTAACTCTTTCACTGATACCGTCGCTGCACAACTCTTGCCACAAGTGCATCAGGTAGTGGCCCCATTCGTGCGCAAAGGCATCCCCGCGCGAGACTGCCACGGTGGCGCTCCAGTGGCTCTCGGCGTTAAAGATGTTACTAAACACAAAATCGCAGTAACCGTGTTCGGTATCGTAATCCTTACCGTGAATGGTTGGCTGAGGATCGTGTTCGAGAGCAAAGGTTGTATGTTCCAGGCGCATCAGATCATTAATATCACCGACAACAACGCGCAATTCTTCTTGCGCGAGGGACAAGAAATTCTCGAAATTTTCCCGTTTTAATTTACTGACTCGTTTAAGCTCGACACCTTTTTTGACGTGAGCTATTTTGATGATTTTTGGCATGATTACTATACTTTCTTTCTGTTCGCTAATATATTATCTTGCGAGATTTACCCCCCGCTAAATCAAAAAAATGGGGTATTTATGCCCTTATTTTACCCCAAAACGCTAATACTAGCCATACAATTTATAGTGTCTTGTGACATTATCTTGCTAGTAAAAAGAGGCACCTACTGGGATTTTCGGTACAGATGTCGGATCTCACTATAAGGTCGGGACGTAGAAGTGGCTTATTGATCTGTCGTTTATCAGGCGAGCAGCGATCAAAACTCATAAGTGATCCTGTTGTTTGCTTCAGAGATCAATTTATTGGCGAAGAAAATGTCGATGATCCGGTCAACATCAGCCTGGGGAATATTATTCTGAAACATGAACGAAATATAGGTGGACAGCGTTGTGCGTTTGCGAGGCCGTAGTTTCTTTTCTGTTTTTCCCAACTGATCCAACACCCGCTTGTAATTGGGCTCTTCTGCCGCAGTTGATTCCGGTTCAAGTTCCAGCAGGCTGTTAATGCGCTTGCATTTCAGGCCATTCTTGTTCAAATGACGAAGCAAGGGGTCAAAGCCTTTATCTTTTGATAGAACAACACAGTGTTGGGTAGGTGATTTTTCGAGCACGCGCCCGAGGTGGCAGGCGATATAAAAATCCAAGGCATTACTGCCGTTGCCTTCAACTCGCTGCCATTCCACTCGGCTTCCGAGTTTTTGTGCGGACATAACCAGCTCGACCGGGATGGTTTTCTGGACCAGGCCAACGAAAATAATCACACTGAAGCTTTCATCCAAGTGGGCCAGGTCAACTTGGTGAACATTTTCGAAATCGACAAGCAAGAGTTTCTGATTCAAATCTCACCTCAGCATCATATAAGTGTTTTTATTGATTTGAAGAATAACAAATGACATTTTATTAGGATATATCCAACAGACTGCAGCATTTTG
>JAPLGT010000047.1:0-74748 GCA_026390035.1 Chloroflexota bacterium | reverse complement strand
TTGCACACTACCTGGAATCTTTTACTCAAGCAGGCTGGCGAAAAGTATATCGCTACCTGGTGGGCGACTTTACTTGGATCGGCTGTATTTTTACCCGGTTTGTTGTTTTCGGGCTTACCGGTTCGTGATGTATGGTTGCTGCTGTTTGTCAGTGTGCTGGTTGAGGTGGGCTATTACATAACCCTGTCAACAGCCTATCGAGATGCAGATTTTTCGCTGGTCTATCCTTTGGCACGTGGGGCCGCACCGGCTTTAATTGCAATCTGGTCTGTGCTGTTTCTGGGAGAGAAATTTACCACCGGCGGCTCGTTCGGGTTAGGTATTATTATCACTGGCTTATTAATCGTTGGCAGTAGTAATCTATTTTCGCGGCGTCGTGAAAAACCGCATATGCGCGGGATAATATTAGCGTTGCTATTGGCAGTATTGATCTCGATTTACTCAGTCATTGATGGAACGGCAGTTAAACATACCCCGGCTTATTCATATGCAGTGCTGATTTTTTTCCTCGTGCCTGTTTTCACCACTCCACTTATGTTTCATAAGTATGGTTGGAAAGTATTAAAAACCGAATTGGCTGATCACTGGCTTCGGATTGTGGGCATAGGTTTGTTAATTGTTAGCGCCTACATGCTGGTTATGGTGGCTTATACCATCTCCCGAGTCAGTTACGTGGGTGCCATTCGTGAATTCAGCGTGGTGTTGGGTGCCATGGCAGGTTGGCGTTTTCTTGGAGAGCGGTTGGGTGGTTGGCGCATGGTAGGTTCTCTGATCATTTTTTGTGGAATTCTAGTGATCGCATTCTTGGGCTAGTCAGTTTTGCCTGACTTGATCGTTGGTTAAATGGTTGCAACCTTCCGGTAAATGATTTTCTGATTGGTCAAGCTGAGAATATTCAAACGAGTCATTGAATATCAGGTTTCACGCGCTCAAACATTTTGGAATGTTGGTTTCGGGTTTTTTAAGATATATATACGATAACTTGCGATAATTTCATTGTCGACCCCATATATGGGGGTTATAAAATTAATTCAAGTCGATCGTGGCTGAAACACGCGTTCTAATCATGCGTGAAACCGTCAGTTTCTATTGAGCACTTCTTTAAGGTTTGCGTGTCTTAAAAAAGAGGAAGTTTTTAAGGTAGCGTAGGCTGATCGTGTGGCGTGTTTTCATTCTTTTTGCTAGAATGAATGGAGTAGTTCACGAGGGATGTAAGTAGCAAGTCATCCCGTATCCCTGATTTGATTTTATAAAATTGCGTTTTATACCATCTCTCTGCAAGGTTTTGCAGAGGGTTTATAGTCTCTTCCCTTAATACTGTTATTGGAGCAATACATGAAAGCAGAACAGGCATGGCAATCGGTACTCTCCCAACTCCAGATGGAAATGCCCCGAGCTTCATTTGATACCTGGGTTCGGGATACAACTCCTTTGACTTATGAAGACGGCGTAATGACTATTGCTGTGAGCAATGCATATGCGCGCGATTGGTTGGATAACCGCCTCTTAAGTACCGTGGTCCGTTTATTGGCAGGGATGATGAATCGCGCGGTGGATGTGCGTTTCGTGGTTGCTACTGGGCAAGACGTGGTTGCAACTGAAGATGTCGTTGATGATGGCGAAACTATGGGTAATGGGCAGCCAGTCGTTGCGAAACAGCGTAACCCCACTTTGAATTCCCGTTACACTTTTGAGAATTTTGTGGTTGGCGCCAATAGCCGTCTGGCTCATGCTGCGGCGCTTGCGGTTGCTGAAAAACCGGCCAGGGCTTATAACCCGTTGTTCCTGTATGGTGGTGTTGGGCTTGGGAAAACCCATCTTTTGCATGCAATTGGGAATTCATGCCACAGCCGGGGTTTGAATGTGCTTTATGTTTCATCGGAAGAGTTTACCAATGACATGATTAACGCCATTCGCACACATGCTACGCAGGCATTTCGGGAAAGATATCGTTCCGCAGATGTTTTATTGATCGATGATATTCAATTCATTGCTGGCAAGGAAGGTACTCAGGAAGAGTTTTTCCATACTTTTAATACCTTGCACAGCCAGGATAAACAGATCATTGTCTCGTCAGACCGGCCTCCCAAATCGATGGTGACGTTGGAAGAACGTTTACGTTCGCGTTTTGAATGGGGGCTGATTGCCGATATTCAAATGCCCGACGTTGAGACCCGCCAGGCGATTTTACGCTACAAAGCTGAAAAGATCGGGCGCGATGTGCCGAATGAAATTCTTGATATGATCGCCCGGCGAGTTCAGTCGAATATTCGCGAGCTTGAAGGTGCGCTAAATCGAATTATCGCCTTTTCTGATCTATCCGGCGTTCCGCTTAGTCTGCCGCTGGCAGAAATGGCCCTCGCAGATCTGCTTCCGCAGGTGCGCAATGTCCCGCCGCTGAAACTTATTACCCTGGTAGCCAATGAGTGGCAAACTTCGGTGGAAGCCCTGATTGGCCGTGACCGCTCACAGCGTATTGCCGAACCACGCCAGGTTGCCATGTATCTGCTGCGACAGGAAACCAATGCTTCGTTGCCGCAAATTGGCGAAGCGCTGGGTGGGCGCGATCATACCACTGTCATGTATGCCATTCAAAAGATTACAACTGATATTTTAATCAAGAAAGATATGGAACGGAAAGTCAATCGTATTAAACAGATTTTGTATGGTCAATCCGGGCTTGCCGCCTGAGATCGGATAAAGAAAAAGTAAATGGGATAATCCATATGGATTATCCCATTTTTTATGCTGGCAACTGGAACTAAGTACAATTACATTCCCACATAGAACAGTGTCGCTCAAATAGAGTATTATGGATTACCCTGGCAACTGCAAGCAAAAATTTCAAGGAATGCAATTGCGCTGCAGTGAGCACCTTTCCCGGGGGATAAAGCACTCAATAGGGTATAATTTCTGTGCCGAAGGTGGGAATCGAACCCACACTCCTTACGGAACACGATTTTGAGTCGTGCGCGTCTGCCTGTTCCGCCACTCCGGCTAGTTGCAGGGCAAAGTATACCACTCTCAAGCATAAGGTCAAGATGAAACTAGGTATTATAGGTCTCCCCCAATCTGGAAAAACAACCATTTTCAATGCGTTGACACGTAGTAACACTCCCACTACTGCTTCGGCAGGTAGGATCGAAGTTCACACTGGCGTTGTGGATGTGCCCGATACGCGAATTGATCGTCTCAGCGGTATGTTCAAACCGAAGAAAACTATCTTCGCCAAGGTCACCTACGCGGATATTGCCGGGTTGGATGGCAATTCAAAGGGTATTTCAGGAAATCTGCTGAATACTCTCGCGCAGATGGACGGATATATTAATGTTGTGCGCTGTTTTGATGATGACAACGTGCCGCATCCGGCTGGTTCAATCAATCCTGTCCGCGATGCCGATGCCATGTTGACCGAGCTGCTCCTGAATGATCAGATCGCTGTCGAGCGGAAGTTGGAGCGTTTGTTGGATGAGCGCAAAAAAGGTGGCACGGATAAAGGGCTCAATGAACGTCAGACAGTGCTCTTCACCCGTCTTCTGGATGCCCTGAACGCTAATCTGCCCTTGCGCAAATTGGAGTATTCGGCGGAAGAAGAAAGGGAATTATCCAGTTTCGGTTTGCTCACCCGTAAACAAATTTTGACTGTTTTTAACATGAGTGATACCCAAAAAGCCCCAACAATCGAACTCGATCACCCTTCTGTGGCCTTACCAGGGAAATTGGAGATGGAAATATCCCAGTTATCCAGCGAAGATGCCCAGCTTTTCATGGCTGAATACGGGATTCAAGAGCCGGCGCTTAACCTAATGATTCGGTTATCCTATGATTTGCTGAACTTGCAGTCTTTCTTTACTGTGGGCGAGGATGAAGTCCGTGCCTGGACCACCCGCCGCCACGCGACTGCGGTTGAATCGGCTGGCGAAATCCATACTGATATTGCTCGCGGGTTTATACGCGCAGAGGTAGTAGCTTACGATGATTTGATCACGCTCGGCACTATGGCTGAATGCAAAGCCAAAGGTAAATTCCG
Organism: Chloroflexota bacterium; assembly: GCA_026390035.1. Classification (GTDB taxonomy): domain Bacteria; phylum Chloroflexota; class Anaerolineae; order Anaerolineales; family Villigracilaceae; genus UBA5195. The sequence continues at coordinate 70,718 of JAPLGT010000047.1, read as the reverse complement.
GCTGGAGGGCAAGGAATATATTGTCAAGGATGGCGATATCGTTCATATTCGTTCCAGCCTGTAGTCAGCCATTCATTAGACTAAAAACCCGTTTCCTCGGAAACGGGTTTTTATATTGCCCCAAATTTTTAATGTCCCAGCCCATAATTTGTGTAAAAATTAAGCAACCCATTTTGGAAGGATGAAGCCATGTTTGCCCATCATTTGCGCCCGCTCTACTCTGTCATTGCGTTATTCCTCACATTATTGGCCTGCAGTATGCCTGGGGCCGTGCCACAAGTGCCTTCAGCAATTCCTGTTGATGCGACCAAGATTGCCTTGGAAATCCTGGCCACTCAAAACGCTCCCAGGCCAGCCCCGGTTGTAGACGCGACAAAAATCGCTCTGGAGATCCAGGCAACCAATAATGCTCCTGTCCCAGCACAATTAGTAGACGCGACCAAGGTGGCTCTGGAGATCCAGGCAACCAATAATGCTCCTGCCCCAGCGCAATTAGTAGACGCGACCAAGGTGGCTTTGGAAGTTCTGGCTACAAATGCTTCGGCTCAACTAACCCAGCAAGCCGGGCAGCTCGTCCAGCCGCAATCTCCTGCGACGGAGGTGCCAACCCGGGATGTGCAGGCACGTATCAAGAATGCTAAAATCTTGGTTTATGAAGATACCCAGGATATTGGATTGTGGATAAGTGATGCGCTGAATGGCATGGGATTGAAATATACACATGTTGGCGATGCGATTGGTCACTTGATGGAAAATCTCAATTCGCCAGTCCAATGGGATCTGATCATTATCGGAGCTGAGTCTAAATCGAAAGTCCAGGGAGAGTTTTGGGATGTGATTGGTGAAAAAATTGCCAGAGATAAGACAGCCCTGGTTGCTGAGGTCTGGTATCTGGATCGGATCGGTGAGGGAAAGATCAAGCCAGTCCTGGCCAACTGTGGGATCGAATATCAGCGCAACTGGGAACTGGCTGATTCTATTTATTGGTTGGATTCAGCCCACCCCATTTTTAGTGACCCAAACAATGCCATGCCACTGATCAACTACACGCGCTATTGGCCATTCCAAGCCGGAGATTTAATCCGGATTTCACCTGGCAGTAATGCCACCTTGCTAGCCGGGATCTTCCAAAAACAAAAATCTGATTACGGGGTAATGGCTACTTGCCTGGAAGGGCGTGTGGTTTTCCAGACATTTTCCAACCATGATTATCACCAGGATGCCATCATTCGTTTGTGGCAAAACTATATTACCTACACCCTCAAAAACCACTTTGCCGTGATGCCCTGACCAGACAAATCAGATATGCAAGATTTGAGAAATTGGCAATAAATACTCTGGGGCAGGTCTCAGACCCGCCCCAGAGTATTTATGCCTCATATTCTTCGGTACCCTCTTCCACGGTCATGACCGGGTCTTCGCTGCCCTTACGATCAAGCATCTGCACTTGCAGTGCCACAACTTTTGTCGAATAACGTGTCTCGCCTTTGTCTTCGTAGCGCTCCACTTTTAGACGCCCTTCCACGTATGCCAGGCTGCCTTTGTGCAAGTATTGGCCACAAATCTCGCCCAGCCGCCCCCAGGCTTCAACATAAATCCAATCGGTGGTTTCCTTGGTTTCGCCATCAGCTTTCCAGCGCTGTGTTACCCCCAGGCTGAAGTGCGTCACTTGTTTTCCGGTTGGGATGAAACGGGACTCTGGGTCTTTCCCCAAGTACCCTATCAATTGGACACGATTTAATGCTGGCATATTTCCTCCTTGTGCAAAATAATGTATGTTTAGTGTACTGCCAACCGGGCCAGGGTTCAATAAGGTAATCTTAAAAAACGTGAGCAGTTTTGTCCACAAAAGCGGGCAGACCTGGTGATAATATTGTGGGTAAGCTTAGTGATATGATCGGGCCAGCTTAGTAAAAGAGGACAAAAAATTCTCATGAAGAGCACTCCATTTTTGCGGTATCTCTCCCTGTTTGCGGTAACCACATTGTTATTGAGCGCCTGTCAGCCAGTTGCGCCGGTCGCCCCGACGCCGTCTGCGACTCTGCCGCAACAGGCCACCCAAACGGCAACGACCAGGCCTACGCTGCCGCCACCAACAGTTACCCTAACACCCCTGCCCACGGCTTCGCAGACTGCCAGCCCAACCCCCCGGCCTTTGGTGCGACGTGTGCTGATTCTCAGTATCGATGGTCTGCGCCCGGATGCCATCAGCCTGGCTCCCATGCCGAACCTGCAGGTCTTGATGCAAACTGGCGCCTATACTCTTACTGCTCAAACAATATTCCCGAGCTCTACGCTGCCGTCACACGCCTCCATGCTGACCAGTTTGTGCCCTTCCAAGCACGGTGTCGATTGGAATGATTACTTGCCAGAGAGAGGCTACGCAAAAGGGACTGACTTGTTTGATCTGGCGCACGCTGCCGGGTTGAAAACTGTTATGTTTGTGGGTAAGGAAAAATTAAGGCAGATTACAGAACCTGGCAGCCTGGATGTATTTCGATATATCAACGACCGTGATGTGGTCATTGCGCAGCGCATCACGGAGGAATTTCCGGTCGATTTTGGCATTATGTTTGTGCATTTTGCCACACCAGACGCCATGGGTCACGTCTATGGTTGGCTTAGCCCCCAATATATCAGTGTTGTCCAGCGTGCGGATGAAGCCCTGGGAACTCTGCTCAAAGACTTGGACGATCACGGCATCCGCCAGGAAACGCTTATTATTGTTACCGCTGACCATGGTGGGCATGACCAAACCCATGGCTCGCGCATGAAGGATGACATGACCATACCGTGGGTGATTTCTGGTCCGGGGGTGCGTCCTGGACAGCTGACCACCCCTGTCCAGACTACTGATACAGCTGCAACGGCTGCCTGGGCGCTTAATCTGCCTCGTCCGGCAGAATGGGATGGCTGGCCGGTTTTTGAGGCTTTTGGCCAATTTATTCAGCCGCGTCCGGTTCCGTTTTGTGAATAGAAGGTTAGTCTTATGATCATTGCTACCGCGCTTGAAGAACTATTTTACGCTCGTGGTTTATTGGATGGCCCGGTTGGGATTGTGCCGACCATGGGCTATCTGCACACCGGGCATATAGCCCTTGTGCGGCGTGCCAAAAGTGAGTGTAAAAGCGTCATCATTACCATCTTTGTCAATCCCACCCAGTTCGCGCCAAATGAAGACCTTGAAAAATATCCTCGCAGCACGCAGCGTGACCTGCAGGCGCTTGCAGATGCTCAAGCGGATGTTGTCTGGATGCCCACTCCCGAAATTATGTACCCGCCTGGCTACCAGACCTGGGTGGATGTAGACACTCTGACACGGCCATTGGAAGGTTCTGTGCGCCCTGGTCATTTTCGAGGTGTAACAACGGTTGTCTCAAAGCTTTTTAACGCCACTCGGCCCGATAAAGCATATTTTGGGCAAAAGGATGCTCAGCAAGCCGCAGTGATCCGCCAGATGACGCGTGATTTGAGCTATCCGATTGAAATTGTGGTTTGTCCCACACAGCGTGAAGCAGATGGCCTGGCCATGTCCAGCCGTAACAGCTATCTGGACGCTGTTCAGCGTCAGGCTGCCACGGTGTTGTACCGCGCACTTTCTGCCGCCAAATCAGCTTTTGACAACGGTGAAGAGCATGCCGAACAGCTGCGCCAGATTGTCAGGGAAGTGGTTGGAAGCGAGGTGCTGGCCCAGTTGGAATATGTTTCCTGCGCCGATTACGAGTCCCTGGCTGAGCTGGAGACTATTAAAACAAAGGCGCTGCTTTCTCTGGCTGTCCATATTGGGAAAACCCGTTTGATCGATAACTTTATTCTGGAGTGAAATTCAAAAAGAAAAAAAGTTGTTAATATAAAACATCCTGAGCAAGAGACTCGGGATGTTTTATATGACTTGCCTGTTGTATCAGGCCCTTTATATTGACTTCCAGGTATTTGCCAAACTACGCCATTTGTTCCTGGGTCATAGCTTTCATCTGGGCGGCGTGTACAACGCTGCGGTGTTCATTTGAAAGGATCTCAAATGGTAGTAACCCACCGAAGGTTGGTTTATTTTGCTATCCGATTTTGAATGATTTCCGGTGAATGGCTGATAGCCCCAATCTTTGAATCGCAGCTCGGTGAATGGCTGTACCATAGCCTTTATGACGCCCCAACTCATAACCTGGAAATTGATCATCAAGTATATGCATCAATGCATCCCGTTCAGTTTTGGCCAATACCGAGGCAGCCGCGATGCTAAGAGACTGTGTTTCGCCCCTGATAAATTTTTCGCCGGGATAAGGGCAGTTTTTCCAGTGAATGAAGTCGAATAAGTAATATTCGGGCATCAACGTCAGGCCTTCAATGGCACGCTGCATGGCCAGGCGGTTGGCAGGCAGGATTCCAATCTCGTCAATTTCGGCGTTGGTTGTCGAGCCAATCGACCATGCCAAAGCTTCAGCTTTGATCACCTGGGCCCAATATTCACGCTGTCGAGGTGTCATTTTTTTTGAATCACGCACACCAGCCAGGCTGTGTTGGATGTTTGCATGGTTTGGAAGAATAATTGCGCCTGCCATGACTGGGCCTGCCCAGGCGCCGCGCCCAGCTTCGTCAATACCCCCAATAAAGTGAAATCCTTTTTCCCACAGGGCCTGTTCAAGATGCAGGCCGGGCTTTTCAATCATATAATCCCAGCCGCCCATTGCGGCGAATTTTCAATAGATCAAGAAACATTTTCCACGAATCTCGAAAGACGTTGATTTTGCTCTCAGGGTTGAAGTACCATGGGATCGGAATTTCGAGGATTGGATAATTCCGGCGGCTGGCTATGTAGAGCAATTCTACATCAAATGACCATCCCATCAGAGTTTGACGGTGAAAAAGGTCTTCCGCAGCATCTGCGCGAAACATTTTGAAACCGCATTGTGTATCATGCAGGGCTGGCAATACCAGGATGCGGATAAGGTTGTTGAATACGCGCCCGGTGAAATGCCGGTAGTAAGGCTCATGGTAACGCACGGCTCCCGGGGCTTCACGTGAAGCGATCGCAATTGGAATATCTATAGCCGGTGGTATAAAGCGCGTGATTTCAGCGGTGGGCATGGAAAAATCGGAGTCTGCAAAAAAACGATAAGCTCCCCTGGCAGCGAGCATACCTTTTTGTACAGCACGTCCTTTCCCTGGTAAATCATCATGCAGTACGCGCACAATAGCATGGCGGCTGGCATATTCGTTGCCAACTGCCAGCGTCTGGTCGTGACTGGCGTTTTCAATCACTAATACTTCTGTTTCAAAAGCCTGGTTGGTGGCAAAATGCACCACCTGCTCCAGGGTTTGGGGCAGGCGGCGTTCTTCGTTGTGGGCAGGGATGATAATACTCAGAAATGGGTTGGACATTATCGATTGACGTAAATGTAAATTCCAAAGGCAGCCATGGCGCACAACCAGATGAGCAGGACGATCCCAAGGGTGGTCAGTTGGGCCGTGGTCATTCCGAAAAGGCCTTTTTTCTTCGGCGCGGGTTTTGTCGATGTACCGATGCCAGCTGAGTTGGCGCCAGGTCTGGCAGGTTCAAGATTTTCAGAGAATGGTTGTACTGGGAGCCCGGAATCCAGTTGCTGACCTGCTGAATTCCCGAGACGTTCAAGGTCATCACTCGAACTAGAAAAAGCTACCGCTCTGAGGGTTGAGTTTTGCGAGACAGGCTGGTTGGCTGTATTTTGACTCTGCTTATTCTCATCAAACGAGAAATCCAGTGTATCGGCAGAGAAAGCCGGGTTTGAACCGGGTTGTTGTACCAGTGTTGGGATGCCCTGGGCTGAACCTTGTTCTTTGTTGATAGGTTCGGGGACTGAAGCAAAAGCATCGGGGGGCGTGGCAGGATGTGCCTGTTTTTTTGGACCATTTACGATGACTTGCGCGATCTCTGATGTAACTTTGGTATTCATGATCGGGCGCGCCTGGTTCATCGAAATGGCAAAGCGTTCCAAAGCGTCACTCATGACAATTCGCGCAGTCGGACGCACCGATTCAATGTGCATACCCGGATTGGCAGCCATCAAGATAGGGTCTACGATCAGCACATCTTTATAACCGGCGCGGTCGAGATAAATTTGGAGAACACGGCCAAGCTTAACAGTACGTTGAACCAGGTTTATACTCGCAGGAACAAACTTTTCGCCAGCCATCGTGCCCCATTCATCATCTCGGGCCCGGTAAACGCCGCGTTCGTTTGTCACGTTGATTAAGTAAAGACCTGGAGGTCCGATTAATACCATTGGCAAATCGATATCGGTATCGGGCAGGGTGATATTGCGCAGCAGGATAAAGTTAGAGCCCAGGACTTTATCTAATACTGCGATAACTATATTCTGCGCTTGTAACCGCGGATACCAGTTCAAGCCAAATTTCAGCGTGCCCTGTATGCGTCCAAAAATATCGATTACACCGCTTTCATTGCGGAATGGAGTCCTGTCAGCAATTTCCATGATCTGCCTCCGCCGGGTATCCGGCTAACTGGGAATTATAGACTGGGCACTTCTTCTAGCAGGTCGTGTTGGGTTCCGTTTCCAGTGGTGATAACATCACCGTTGAGTCGCACGACCCGGCTGGTTTCAAATGTGCTTCCCAAAAATTCTTTACGCATGCCTGTTACGAATATTTGGCCGTTATTCAAACGAGTAATCAGGCCTGCCCGTTTAATAATAATACTGTCAGAAAAGGTGGCGCCTCGGCGCTCATATGCGCGTACCAATTCGATTCTTCCATCCGGTGCATAGCGCACCGCCTCAATTACACCGTCAAACTTAAGCTTTGCCATCTCTACCTCCATGCAATTTTCGCTTACAATTTTACTTCTATTTCAACTGTTGAGCGCCTTGTTCTTAAAGAGTAAGCCGCTGGCTTTTGAAGGCCAACGGCTGTTTTTAGTCGGGGTGGGCGGACTTGAACCGCCGGCCCCCGCGTCCCAAACGCGGTGCGCTGCCAACTGCGCTACACCCCGATATCTCTTGTGCTGAAAGAGTATAATGCCAACCGTCAGACTCGTCAAATGGATTATTGAGTATTTTCCCAATGTCTCGTAAATCATCCTGGATTTTGCCTTTTTATTTACTGATCAGCCTATATTTTTCCGCTTGCGCCCCCACGCAGGCTCTGCCGCAATTTAAAAATACCCTCGTGGCTATTCAACCAACACCGAGTGTTGTAGTCAAAGCCACGCCTGTGGCATCCCTGGCAATCGCAACGGTTACCAAGGGCCCAGTAGTTTGCAATTCACAGGCAGGCAGTCTGGAAACAGGCGTGATCGATACTCTTCTACTTGATAAGCCCATGCGTTACACGGTTTACCTGCCACCATGCTACTCGCTAGATATAAATATGCGTTATCCTGTTCTATACCTGCTTCACGGGCAGGGTTACATTGAGGATCAGTGGATTCGTATTGGCGCTGTTTCCACGGCTGACCGGCTGATTGCAGCTGGAGATATCCTGCCTTTTATAATTGTTTTTCCATTCGATTATTCTTACAAACAGCCTGCCGAGTACAGATTTGAGGATGTATTTATCCAGCAGCTGATCCCAACCATTGATGGCACGTATCGTACACAGGTAGCTGCCACCCAGCGCGCCATCGGTGGCCTCTCGCGCGGCGGTGCCTGGTCCCTGCATATTGGCGCTGGTCATCCGGATCTGTTTGGCTCGATCGGAGGACATTCCCCCGCGATTTTTATTAGGGGCGAAAATTCCTTAAAGCGTGACATCCTGGCAATCCCGCCCGATCAATTACCGCGTATCTGGTTGGATGCTGGCGATAGTGATAGTGAATATGAGGTCATCGTACCTTTTGAGGAATTCCTGAGCCAAAAAAATATTCCACATGAGTGGCACAAATATATCGGTTGGCATGACGAAAAATACTGGTCAGCACATGTGGAAAGATATTTGCGCTGGTATGCCCAGGGTTGGAGATAGCGGAATACGTTATAATTCAATTTATGCCCTTATCACGCTTGGAAGTTGAACATATTGCCAGTCTTGCCCGGCTCGAATTGACCGATGACGAGAAAATTCGCTATCGAGAGCAGCTTTCTGCTATTCTTGATCATGTTGCTCAATTGCAAAAATTGAATACAGCAGACACGCGAATTGAGTTAAATACAGGCGTAATGAGCGATGAAAGTTCTTTGCGTATCGATGAAGCTCGCCCTGGCCTGACGACGGAAGTCTTGCTCAGATCTGCTCCCGAAAAAGAGCGTTCACAGTTTAAAATTCCAGCGGTTTTTGAATAAGTATTCTAGCCAGGAAATAATTAAAAATATTTCCATCCTGGTTTCTTTGTTTTCATCTCCCTTTGTCTCATATTATGAATCTTGCTGATCTTACACTAACCGAAGCACGCACCCTGCTGTATAAGGGCGAAATCTCCAGCCGCGAACTGACCCAGGCGGTATTGGATCGTATTGCTGCGCTGGATGGCAGGTTGCACGCTTTCCTGTACGTTGCTGACGGGTCTGCACTGGAGCAGGCCGATGCTGCAGATCGCCGGCGCAAGCTTGAACCTGTTGCAGAAAATTCGCTATTGGGTATTCCCCTGGCGGTCAAGGATGTTTTGGCGGTAACAGGCATGCCATGCACTTGCGGTTCCAAAATTCTCGAGGGTTATCTGCCCCCTTATACGGCAACGGCGGTAAAAAGACTGCAGGAAGCGGGCATGGTTATCGTTGGTAAGACCAATACCGATGAATTTGCGATGGGATCTTCCACCGAAAACTCTGCTTATGGCGTTACCCACAACCCATGGGATCTGACCCGCGTACCAGGCGGTTCTTCAGGCGGTAGTGCGGCAGCTGTGGCGGCCAATCTTGTGTCAGTGGCTTTGGGTACCGATACAGGTGGAAGTGTGCGCCAGCCGGCCTCATTTTGTGGGGTGACCGGGCTCAAACCGACTTACGGGCGTGTTTCTCGTTATGGGTTAATAGCATATGGCTCATCGCTGGATTCTTGCGGAATATTGAGCCGTTCTGTGCTGGATATGGCCCCGGTCTTTTCTTTGATGGCTGGGCCCGATCCGTTGGACTCCACTTCGCAAAATGTTACAGCTGCTCAATTTGATTTCAACGCATCTTCCGGTCAAGACCTGCGCGGTGTTCGTATTGGTGTGCCCGATGAATATTTTATTGAGGGAATTCAGCCGGATGTTGAAGCGCGAGTTCGCGCAGCTATCAGCGTTTTTGAAAATTTAGGCGCAGAGATCAAACGGGTCAGTTTGCCTTATACTGAATATGCACTCCCGGTTTATTATCTGATTGCTCCAGCCGAGGCCTCCGCCAACCTGGCGCGCTATGACGGTATCCGGTTTGGTCCCAGGGTCGCCCAACCCGGCCAGAATATTTTAGATGTGTTCACACGTACCCGCGGAGAAAAATTTGGAGACGAGGTCACTCGTCGTATTATGCTGGGAACGTATGCACTTTCTGCAGGTTACTATGATGCATATTATGGTCAAGCGCAGAAGGTACGCACATTGATTAAAAAAGATTTTGAGCAGGTTTTTCACGAAGTGGATGCAATTGCCTGCCCAGTTGCGCCGACCACAGCTTTCCAGATTGGTGCACATGGTGATGACCCATTGGCAATGTATCTGGAAGACGTCTTTACCTTGCCTGCCAATCTGGCGGGTGTCCCAGGGTTGGCCTTCCCGGTTGGGTTTGATCGAAATGGTTTGCCGGTTGGCATGCAGCTAATGGGGCGGCATTTTGATGAAGCGGGCCTGTTTCGGTTGGGGCATGCTTACCAGCAAGCCACGGATTGGCACACATACGCGCCAAACCTTGAATAATTCCCAAAAATACAGGTTCATCCGGGGATCAGGATTGATATTTAAACAAAAAAATTGGAACCAGGGTTTTTCGTAAAAGCCCATGGATTATTACTTTTCGGACAAGGATGAAAACCATGAATATATTTGTTACCGGTGGAGCCGGTTATATTGGTTCTGCCACAGCTGAGGCTTTGTTAAGAGCAGGGCACACTGTCACAGTTTATGATTCACTGGTGACCGGCCATCGCCGGGCAGTGCCGGAAGGGGCAAACTTCGTCCATGCGGATATTTCGGACAGCTATTCTCTGACCCAGGCTTTATCCGAACGAAACTATGATGCTGTCATGCACTTTGCGGCATTTATTGAGGCTGGAGAGAGCATGAAGGATCCAGGAAAGTTCCTGCGTAACAACCTGGTTAATTCGCTTGTTCTGATCGAGGCGGCTGTCAAAGCCAATGTCAGGCGCTTTGTACTCTCGTCTACTGCGGCAGTTTACCAATCGAGCGAATTACCGCTTACCGAAGAATCTCCTCTGGGACCTACAAATACATACGGATATACCAAACTGGCTGTTGAACAATCTTTGGATTGGTACCGCCAGATCTATGGGCTGCATTTTGCTGCCCTGCGCTATTTTAACGCCAGCGGTGCCTTACCCAGACGAGGTGAAGCCCACCAACCCGAATCACATCTTATTCCGCGAGTTTTACAGGTGGCACAGGGACAGGCTGAATCTTCGCTTATTTTTGGTACTGATTACCCCACCCCTGATGGGACCTGTATCCGCGATTATATTCATCTGGGTGACCTGGTTTCGGCACACATCCTGGCGCTGGAAGCATTGGCGGACTGTGACAAAATGGTGTACAACCTTGGTTCTGGCACCGGGTATTCGGTGCGCGAGGTGATCGATACTGCCAGCCAGGTCTCTGGCAAGACAATCCCGGTCATTGAATTGGATCGTCGTCCGGGGGATTCTGCCCGCTTGGTGGCATCTTCAGAAAAGATCCGTCGTGAATTGGGCTGGAAACCACAGCACGATTCGATTAAAGATATTATTGCAGACGCCTGGGAATGGCATTCACAGCATCCTCGCGGGTATGATGAACCGGAACGACCACAAAAAGTAGGTTAATATGCGAATTATCCGATATCAAACGAATAATCAGCCTCCAAAATACGGTTGGGTCTTCGATGAAAATGTTGGCGAAATCGAAGGCAGTATCTATGCTGAATATCGCCGCCACGAAGCCACAACTCCCCTTGCAGATGTCAGGCTGCTTTCTCCTTGTCTGCCCAGTAAGATCGTGTGTGTGGGGCGAAACTATATTGAACACGCCAGGGAATTGGGCAATGATGTACCCAAACTGCCGTTGATTTTCCTGAAGCCGCCTTCATCGATTATCAATCCAGGTGATCCGATTATCCTGCCGCCGCAATCACAGCAGGTGGAACATGAAGCCGAGCTGGTGGTAGTGATCGGCAAGCGCGGCCGGAACATTACCACTGAAGACGCCCGTGGTTATATTATGGGGTTTACTGTTGGTAATGACGTGACTGCCCGGGATTTGCAGAAAACCGATGGCCAATGGACGCGCGCTAAAGGCTTCGATACTTTTTGTTCTTTTGGGCCCTGGATTGATACAGATTTTGATATTTCCGATGCCTTGATCACTTGCAAAGTGTCTGGTCAACCACGCCAGATGGGTTCGACACGCGATATGGTTTTTAACGTTTCTACCCTGGTGGCTTTTATTTCATCGATCATGACCCTTGAACCAGGCGACATCATTTTTACTGGCACCCCAGCAGGGGTGGGCCCACTCAAGGTGGGGGATGAAGTTGTTGTGGAGATTGAGGGACTGGGTAAGTTGTCGAACCCGGTAAAAGCTTGATGTATTCAACCGGGCGGGCTAATAAAGGCTACTTTTTCCATCCCCGGCAGTGACAGTTAGCATGGCTTGTTTGTGTGACACCCGGTTACCCAGGATAATCGCAAGTTTCATGTTTTCTACCAGGTGTGCGGAAGAGCATTTACAGAATTTCATTTGAATGTAAAAAGTTGGGTGGATTGCCACCAGTTAGGAAAATTTTGGGCCAGTAGTGTTTGTCTGGCCCAAAACGTTTTTACTCTCCAAGCGAGGTTTTATGCTTAAACAAACTCCCTTTCACTCCCGCACGTCTGCGCTCAACCAGCTCCAAAATTGGCGGCGCTGGTCTGGTTATTACATTGCTGGGTTGTATGAAATGAATCACGAGCGCGAATACTGGGCGATCCGGAATTCTGCCGCGCTTTTTGATGTTTCGCCTCTGATGAAGTACCTTATTGAGGGGAAGGATGCAGCGCGTTTACTGAACAGGGTCGTTACCAGGGATGTTCTCAAAATGTCGATTGGGCAGGTAATTTATACGCCCTGGTGTAATGCAGATGGTAAAGTGCTGGATGATGGCACGATTTCCCGTTTGGATGAACATATCTTTCGCATGACATCTGCTGATCCGAACCTGCGCTGGTTGGTAATGAACGCGGTGGGAATGGATGTTTCGGTTACCGATATCAGTTCAGATGTCGCCGCGCTCAGTCTGCAGGGGCCAAAATCCAGGCCTATCCTGAACTGCTGCGCACAAAAGTCTGTGGATGGGTTGAAATATTTTCGTTTAATGCGCAACGAAATTGCGGGTATTCCCATCACCATTTCGCGGACTGGCTATACCGGCGATCTTGGTTATGAAATCTGGATGGATGCTGGCGATGCACTACCGGTCTGGGATGCCTTGATTGCAGCTGGACATGATTATGGTATTGCCGCTGCAGGTATACTCGCCTTGGATGTGGCACGCGTGGAGGCCGGGTTGATCCTGATCGAGACCGACTATACCGCCGCGCACCATGCCGTGATCGAGGCCCAGAAGTCATCACCTTTTGAGTTGGGGCTGGGTTGGGCGGTAAACCTGGAAAAGGGCGCTTTTAACGGTAAGCACGTATTACAGGCGGAAAAGGCGCGTGGATCGGAATGGATGTTTGTCGGGCTTGAAGTGGATTGGGTTGGGATGGAGGCTTTGTTCCACGCAGTTGGGCTTCCGCCCCAGATTTCTGCTACAACTGTGCGGGCCAGTCTGCCCGTTTTTGTCGGGAAGAACCAGGTTGGTTATGCATCATCCAGTGTATGGTCTCCTGTACTGAAAAAGTATATTGCGCTGGCGCACATTCGTAAACCATATTTTGAAACTGGTACTCAGGTGTCACTGGAAGTAACAGTGGAGCACCAGCGTAAATATGCTCCTGCGAAGGTAGTAAAGACGCCTTTTTATGAGCCGGAGTGGAAAAAATTATGACACTGCATCACTATGATGCCATTATTATCGGTGGCGGGCATAATGGTTTGATCAACGCGGCCTACCTTGCTCGCGCAGGGAAAAAGGTCGTTGTACTCGAGCGCCGTTCGATTGTTGGTGGTGCGGCGGTCACAGAAGAGATATTCCCCGGGTTCCGTTTTACCGAATTTTCGTATGTTGTCAGCCTGTTAAGACCCGAGATCATCCGCGAATTGGAGCTTCCCCGGCACGGATTGAAGATTTTGCCATTGCCAAGCACGTTTACGCCGATGGAAAATGGTGACTATATCGCGGCGTGGGATGATCATGACAAGACCCGCCGGGAAATTTACCGGCATTCTCCCAAAGATGCTGATGCGTATGACGATTATGCGCGCCTGATGATGCGCATGGCAATGGCCGTGAAGCCTCTTCTCAGTCTGATCCCCCCCGATATTGCCTCGCTTTCACCTCGCGATTTGTTGGGGTTGCTGAAGGTCGGGAAGTTTGCGGCGGGTCTTTCTGAAAGTGATCTGTACAATGTGGCTAAATTGGTTACCCAGTCATCTGGAGATATGCTGGATGAATGGTTTGAGACCGATGCTCTCAAAGGCACTAAATCTGCCAGCGGTATCATCGGCACTTTTCTAGGTCCTCGCTCGCCTGGCACAGCCTATGTGCTCCTTCATCACTATATGGGTGAGATTGACGGAGCATTTCGGGCCTGGGGCTTTGCCAAAAACGGTTCTGGCGGTGTAACCGCTTCAATTGCAAGCGCAGCCCGTGCACTGGGTGTCGAAATCCGTACTGATGCCCCTGTGAAGCAGGTCATCGTCAAGAATGGACGTGCTTGTGGTGTTGCGCTTGAAAATGGTGATGAGTTTTTTGCCAGCGTGGTAGTTTCTGCAGCTGACCCGCGCCGCACGTTTTTGCAGTTTGTTGAGCCCAAGCATTTTCCTGATGATTTTCTAACATCTATTCGCAAATTTCGTACTCGCGGCTCATCTGGAAAACTTAACCTGGCGCTGAGTGAGCTGCCGAATTTCAGCGCGCTGCCCGGTGAAGGAGAACTCCACCGTGGCGCCATTTCCATCAGCCCAAGCGTTGATTATATTGAGCGCGCTTTTGACGATGCCAAGTATGGTCAGGTATCGCGGCACCCATATATCGATATCATCATTCCGTCTGTGATAGATCCAGATATGGCGCCTGTGGGCCAGCACGTCATGTCCTGTTTTGTTCAATACGTGCCCTACGATATCGAGGGCGGTTGGAATGATGCCAGGAAAGAAAATTTTGCAGAAAATGTGATTGCCACGATCGAACAATATGCGCCAAATATTCGGCGCGCCATCATCGGCAGGCAGGTGATTACCCCGGTGGACATAGAGAATATTGCCGGCATTACGGGTGGTAATATTTTCCATGGCGAATTGCTGCTTCACCAGCTCTTTTTCCTGCGCCCGGCTCCCCAATGGGCGGATTTCCGCACACCCTTGCCAGGTTATTACCTGGCGGCTTCAGGAGCCCATCCTGGTGGTGGTGTGATGGGTGCGGCTGGTCGATTGGCTGCCCTCGAAATCCTGAAGGACTGGCGTTAACCGAAACCATTGAGCAACGATTCTTTTTCTGGTCTTCACAAGGTGAATTATGCCAAAAAAATTCGACATTATCATTATCGGGGCAGGACATAACGGGTTGACCGCCGCAGCTTATCTTGCCAAAGCAGGCAGGTCTGTTCTAGTTCTCGAGCGACGAACCAGCCATGGTGGCATGTGTACTGCTGAAAACCTGCCAACCGGCAGCTTGTTGTTGGGCGGCAGCCTTCGTCCCGACATCATTCGAGACCTGAATTTGCCACGTTTTGGACTGTTGCCTGACGCCGAATCTTCATCATCCCGCGGAAAGCCGGGATTAATTTCGCATCTATCCACTGCCCGCAGACTTGTGCTTTCTGGAGATGTTGCCAGGACGGCTAAATCAATCGCTGCCATCTCTGTGGTCGATGCCGGGCAGTGGCCGGGTTTTATCAGGTTTATGGATAAAGCCGCGGTTTTTCTTGAGGCTGCTTATCGAACCCCAATGCCACGCCTGCCCGATTTTCCACTGGCGGATGGAATGCAACTGGCTCAATTGGGGCTCAAACTGAGGGGTATGGGCGCCCATGATATGTATAAGATCATTCGCATGTTGCCGATGACCGCCCAGGAATTTTTGGATGATTGGTTTGAATCAGATCAACTAAAAGCCATGATTGCGTCACTTGGGATTCATAATGCCAACCTGGGTGTCATGTCTGCTGGTAGTGCCTATAATTTACTACACCAATACTTCGTGCGAGGTGGCTGGGCTCAGCCGCATACAGACGGCGCACTTGCGCGTCTGCCTGTCGCGTTGGCAGCTGCCGCCCAGGCGCATGGGGCTGAAATCCGTACAGGCGCTGATGTGACCAGTATCCTGGTCAAGGATGGCAAAACTATTGGCGTGGTACTCGCCACTGGCGAAGAAATTAATGTTTCGATCGTAGTCTCGTCTGCTGATCCCAAGCGGACGCTTTTATCGTTGGTTAGTCCAGAACATCTCGACCCAGAGATAATTAGGAAATTGCAGAATATAAAAATGCGCGGTGTGACAGCAATGGTTTTTCTTGAAATGGATGGTGATGCGGGTTTGCCTGGCACAACGGTAATAGCGCCTTCGCTGAATTACTTGGAACGGGCTTATGATGCCGCCAAGTATGGGCGAATCTCGGAAAATCCGTATCTGGAGGTAACTGCAGCCGGCAATCTTATTTCAATTCATATGCAGTTTGCGCCATATTTATTAAGGAATGGGGTTTGGGATGACTCAACGCGCATCAGTTTGGAGAAGCTGGTAGTGGATACGCTTACTGCTCAGATCCCTGAAATTAAATCCAGAATTCAAAGATTGAGTTCGATTACACCCCTGGACTTGGAAAACACTTACGCACTCACTGAAGGCGATCCTCACCATGGGCAGTTGCTGCTCGAGCAGTTCTTTTTTCTACGCCCACTTCCGGGTTGGTCCCAGCACAAAACCCCCGTGGATGGATTGTTCTTGTGCGGAAGTGGTGTACATGGCGGCGGCGGGATAAGCGGTATTGCTGGGCGGAATGCTGCCCGCCAGGTGCTGAAAGGCTGATACCGGGATTTCGATTAAGCCAGTGCCAGTCTGACAGCAGCCTGGGCATGGATGCTGGTGGTATCAAATAATGGTACCCGGCTGTCTGAATCTTTGACCAGCAGGCCTATCTCAGTACATCCCAGGATGATGCCTTCGGCTCCGTTTTCTACAAGTCTATCGATAATCTGTTTATATTCGATCCTGGATGCGGGCTTGATCTGGCCAAGCACCAGTTCATCGTAGATGACGCGGTGAACACTGTTCCGGTCGGTTGCGGATGGGATCAGTATTTCCAGACCGTGTTTTTCCACCAGGCGACCTCGATAAAAACTTTCTTCCATGGTGAAACGCGTGCCAAGCAGTCCGATTTTATTCAATCCTGCTGCTTGGATGACTTCTGCAGTGGCGTCGGCGATATGCAACAGCGGAATATTTATACTGTTTTGAACATCATCTGCCATTTTATGCATAGTATTGGTGCAAATGATGACAAAATCTGCGCCGCCGGCCTCGACCTGTCTGGCAGCCTGAACCATCGCTCGCGTGGCTTCCAGCCATTGGCCCGCGTGTTGCAATGTTTCAATTTCGGCGAAATCGACTGAGACCATCACGGATTTGGCAGAATGCAGCCCTCCCAGGGCTTCTTTCACTTTTTCGTTTACGAGCCGGTAATATTCGATTGATGATTCCCAGCTCATGCCACCGATCATTCCGATTGTTTTCATGGGTTTGTCTCCGGGTTGGTGGTTAATGCCAGATGTTATGGTACGCGCCGGAAATAAGTTTTCCGGATGCAAACCGCAGCGGGGTGAGTATGGAAATATCGACAGTTTTTGCAGCCCCATCCAGGATTAATTCCGCCATGCACAACCCTACGGCGGGTCCGATTTTAAAACCAGTCCCACTGAAACCACAATCAAGATAAAAACCATCCAGCCCAGCCAGCCCAAGCATGGGGTGCTGGTCAGGTGTGATGCCATCGTAACCGCTGTGTGCGCTGTGCAGACCACCCTGTTCCATCACTGGGATACGTGCACAGATGCGATCGATGGCTCTTTCGACGAAACCCGGTTTTGCATGGTCGGCGTCTCCATCAGGAGATTCTCCCAGTAGGTTGCCGTCTTCCAGGCCAATCAAAGTCAGCCCGCCTTCAGGCCGAAAATATAAGTCTTTTGGGAAATCGATCACGGTTGGGTGGCTTGGTCCCATTTGGGTTGGGCGTTTTACAAACATGGTGTCATGGCGCCATGTGTCGTAAGGCAGTTCCAGACCGGCCATTATGTTTAGCTTTCCGGCCCATGCTCCTGCAGCGTTGACCACCACCGGGGCGGAAAATGTTCCCCGGTTGGTTTCAACACCTTCAATTCTGCCGCCAGTTATTTGAAGACCTGTGACAGTACATTCTTGTATGAGGCGCGCGCCGAGCGCGCGTGCAGCTGTGCTAAAAGCTGCTGCGGTATCACTTGGCATGGCATAGCCAGATTCAGGTTCATAGGCGGCGAAATCAAAGTCATCGGTTAGAAAGTAGGGTGCCAGCCGGCCCACATCATCTGCGCTTATCAACAGGCTGGGAATACCTACGCGCTGCTGCATGGCTACGTTGGCACGCAGCGCATCGATATCTTTGCGCGCGACGATCTGAATAAACCCAGTGCGTGTAAAACCGCAGTTTCCGCCGACCATTTCGCTCCAGTTGCGAAAATACCGGAAGGATTCCCAGGCCAGCCTCGAATCGATCTCAGTATCATAGTGCATGCGGACCAACCCGCTTGAGCGACCGGTTGCGCCCGCTGCCACGAAGCGTTTTTCCAGTACGATGACCTGGACCCCGCGCTTTGCGAGGTGGTAGGCCAGGCTTGTGCCGTGGATACCTGCTCCTACGATAATGACATCTGCTGTGTTTATCATGAAATTCTCCAGGTTAGAGATGATAATGCCGTAAAACCAGAAAAGATAAACCCTGGGTTACCAGAGTTGCCCCGATGGCGGCAAAAAAGGCAGGCCCGATGCCGGTGCGTTCCAACAACAGTGCCAGCACCAGATAAAAACTTGTAAAACCGAACAGCCCGAACAATAATCCGCGCAAAACACTGGCCGCGCCAGCCGGACCCTGCAGTCGCTGGGCGAAAATGGTTAGGATGGCGGTATAGAGTGGAATGGTTGAAAGAAGACCAGTCAGACGTGGGCCGATGAACGGGGCTGTGCCGGTAAGTGCCAAAATAAAGGAAGTCCCAACGAGGATCCGCGCAGGAAGATCCCATTTTCCCGGTTTTGAAGCTTGAGAATCCAGCTGTGTTCCCCTGGGCATTAACCATAGCCCTGCCAGGATTGCCAGCACAACCAAAACAAAGATAGTGATTAGCGGCAGGACAAGATTTTGCATTACCAGTGTGATGGCTCCAAAGCATAGCATGCTGGCGCTGATAGCTACGGGCCAGCGAAATTTCAGTGCCAGCCAGGCATAGGCCAGGCAGAATGCTACCAGAGACAGTCCACCGCTTAATGTGCCCAGCACGGTTGAAGCTGCAAAGGCCTCGCTGTGACTGATGGCAACGAAGAATACCACCGGCCCTGAGGTCAGTGGCAGGCCAATCAACCAGCCGCTAACGCTTGGACCCCAGCGTCTACCCGCCAGACTTGCGCCGCCGAGGATTAATGGAGCCAACATGAGTTTTAGTGCAAGGATATTCATTGGACCTTTGTGATAATCGTGCGGCTTGCGCCGGCAGCCTGCAGCATGGAAGCGACTTTCTCGGCGTTTTCAGGTTCGACCAGTGCGATCATATTTCCGCCTCGACCGCCGCCTGATAGTTTGGCGCCCAGCGCCCCTGCAGCTTTTGCCGCCAGGACCAGCTGGTCGAGTTCAGTGGAAGAAACGGTCATTTTCTGTAAGAGCATGTGATTTGCATTCATCAGTGCCCCCAATTCCTGCCACTTTCCGTCTTCAATCGCTCGCCGCGCCTGTCGGACAATTTCTCCGACTTGTTCAAAGACCAGGTTCCAACGCATGGGGTCTGCTTCCCAGAGTTTTCTTACATCTTCCACGGATTCCCTGGTAGGCGCCGGAATACCTGTATCAGCGATGACCAGGGTGAACGGAGACTTGACTAGAAAGGTCTCTAGTGTCTGTCCTTTAACGAAATACACGGGGCGGGCATAGGTGATGACCGTATTGTCAATGCCAGAAGGGTTACCGTGGTGGATTTTTTCTATCTCGTAGCAAAGCAGGTTTACATGCTTGTCGCTCATGGGCGCGCCCAGGTAAGCAGACAGGGCCCGGATGATTGCCACCGAAACGGCGGCACCAGACCCCAGACCAGATGCGACGGGTATGCTGGATGTGATCCGAATATTCAAAGCGGGGGGGATGGGTATTGAGAGTGTTTGTGAAACACTCTCAATTACTTTGCGGAGCCAATGCTCGCTAGAGAGTGCAGCGAGGTTGGTGTGAAGAGATATATCTGGGGCGTCGATCCATATGTCAGACTGCAATGGTTGCGCCTGATTGTCCGTGATCTCAGCATCGGCATGGATTTGCGTGATTGGCACTGCCAGAGCTGGGTGATTATAGACCACGGCGTGCTCACCGAATAGAATGATTTTGCCGGGAGCAGATGCCGTTATCATTGGATATAAAAGACTGCCAGGATCACCAGCCCGGTCAGGATGATACTGATTTGGATCGGCCGGTCGGTCAGAAGAACCTCTTCGGGCGCGCCAGCATTTTGCGTAATCTGGATCAGATACAGGTACCGGAAAATAATGTAAGCTACAAAGGGGATCGTAAGCATCATACTGTGGTTGGCTGGCAGGTTGGGCGCAGAAAATGTATAGAGCGAATAGGAAAGGATGGTGGCAGCTGAAACAATCGTGATGTATTGGTCGAGCAACGGCAGGCTGTAGCCTTCCAGCACCTTGCGGTGTGAAACCGCACCCTGTGCCAGCAGGGACATTTCGGCACGTCGTTTTCCAAAGCCAAGGTAGAGTGCCCCGAGTGTTGTGACCACATAAAGCCAGGGTGAGAAGCGTTCCACCACAATAAGGGTGACGCCAGCTTCCACTCGCAGCACGAATCCGGCTGCGATGACAAATACATCCACAATTGGTACATGTTTGAGCCATTTGGAGTAAGCCAGATTGATTACCAGGTAGGTCGTCAATACGGCTGCGAAGCTCGGAGCGAGCCAATAGGCCAAAGGCAGCGTGATAGCCAACAGCCCGGCTGCGGCTGCCCATGCTACGCTGACGGGCAGTTGCCCGGATGGTAGAGGCCGCTTTTTCTTGATAGGGTGCTGCCGGTCTGCTTCAATGTCTGCGATATCATTAACCAGGTACACAATACTGGAACTAAGGCAGAAAAGGAAAAAACCGCCCAGTGTGTTTAGGAAAGCGGGTAGATGAAACAGCTGCTTGTCAAATACGATCGCAAAAAAGACAAAAGCATTCTTGGTCCACTGACGTGGGCGCATGGTTTTGAGCAGGGCGATTAGCATGGAGGTATTTTACCCTACCTGTTGGCTGGCATGTATTCCATGTTGGCAGTTTGAAGGTAGAATTGATAATTGGAATTCCAAAATTCCCCGGGGCTAGTTCTGATGTGCCTCCGCCTCAACCTTTAATAAGAAAGTTGGTTGGATTTGCCAATCGTACGAAAAATACGCCTTGATTTATTGTTGGTTGAACGTGGCCTGGCTGAGACTCGTTCAAAAGCTCAGGCTATTATCATGGCTGGGCAGGTGCGTATCAATGGACAGATGGTCGACCGTGCCGGTGCCACCTTCGTCCCAGATGCGCAGGTAGATGTGGAGGCTGGGCCACGTTTTGTTTCTCGTGGCGGCGATAAGCTGCTGGGTGCGTTGGAAGCTTTCCCTGTTGATCCTACCGGGCTGGTTTGTGCCGATGTCGGTGCTTCAACGGGTGGGTTCAGTGACTGTTTGCTTCAACATGGCGCGGTCAGGATTTATGCTATTGATGTGGGCAAGGGCATTTTACATTGGAAACTGCGCTCTGACCCGCGCATGATTGTCATGGAAGAGACCAATGCGCGCTATGTGACTGCACTGCCCGAACAAGTGCAGCTAGTAGTTTGCGATGCATCGTTCATTTCTCTGAAAACTCTTTTGCCAGTTATTGCACGCTGGCTTTGTCCGGATGCAAATCTGATCACCCTGATCAAGCCCCAATTCGAAGCGGGGCGTGTAGATGTGGCACGCGGAGACGGTGTTGTTCGCGATCCGGCCATTCATCGTCGCGTGCTGGAAGAAGTGCTGGATTTTTCTCAGAAGCAAGGTTTTGTAATCAAGGGTCTTATCCGATCCCCACTCTTGGGCCCTAAGGGCAATACAGAATTTTTAGCCTGGCTGACCTGGCCAGAAAGCAGTGTATCCATGATTGAACCAGGTGCTGATATAGCTCTGCTGGTTGATGGAGCGCTTACCCCATGAAGTCACCGACCCAGGCTTTTTGTGCCAGTCACTCTCAATCAAAATATTGGGGGTGATAATCTACGATATGCTTGCGTGCCTCGGCCAGAATTTGGTCGATGGTCATATTTTGATGATCTTTATCGGAAGGGTGGTAATGCACATGTACCCGTCGAAGATTGGGAATGTTATTGTATAAGAGGGCTTCGACCCGGCTGGCGATTTCATCCCCATCCTTTACCGCAATATTGCCATCGACCCCAACGGTTACATTGACTACACTGTGAGGTCCAAAGCGGTGGGCTTGGACTTCCTGTAACTGTTCCACGCCGGGGACGTTGCGCAAAATTTCCGAGATCTGTCCGGCTAAATCCTTGCTTGGAACAGCATCCATCAATTCCACCGAAGATTCGCGGAGAATATAAATACCGGTGCGCAGAATAAGCAGGGCTACGATGGCACCCGCCAGCGGATCCACCCAGGGCAAGCCACGCTGTCCCAAAAATATGCCGACCGATGCAGCTGCGGCAGAGAGCAGGTCATTACGATGGTCGTAAGCCATGGCTTCCACCACGGGGTTTTTGGTTTCTTTGCCCAGTTTGCGCACATAATAGGTCAGGAATAATTTAATCCCAACCGTCACAAGTGCCATCCAAAGTGCAGCACTGGATGCGCCTTGTGATGACGAATGTCCGCTTAGTAGATCCCAGATCTTGTCGACCGCATCCCAAAAAACGGCAACAGCTGTGGTAACGATAAAGGAACCAACCACCACCGCGGCAATGCTTTCCAGCTGTTGGTGTCCGTATGGATGCTCATCATCGGCGGGTTTGGTTGCCATGCGCACGAAAATACTTGCCACAATATAGTAAGCCACATCGGATGTGGAATTGATTCCTTCGGCAAGCAGCGCTGGGCTGTGCCCGATCACACCGATATAAGTTTTCAGCGCTGCCAGGCCAATGTTGATACTCAATCCGAGATTAACTGCCAATAAACTTTTCTTATCGCGATCATGTGACATGCTTCCCATTGTAAAGGCAAATCTGTCCGATTTGGAAGGGAGAATCTTGGTTTTGATTTGATTGTTTGGCAGTAACCCGGCTGAAAAGACCGGCTGAGATCATCGTCCGCGGCATTGATTTACCCGCTGGGCACATACATTGTGGGATAACCCACCCGCAAGAGCTGCAAGCGAGCACAATTCAATTGTGACCTTACCCATTATGCAGGTAGTGTTATTACCTCCAGTTAGCATAATTCGTGTTGAAACACAAAATCAGAGCAGGACAATCGGATGGGTTCACTTGAAACGTTTTCCGAAAGAGCAGTGAGTAATTGTTATCTGTGCCTGGAATAGATTTGCATTATTCTTGTTTGACGCTGGGCAGGTTGTATAATTGCGCTATTGGAAATCAGCACTTCGGTGTTTTTTTGAGGAGTAACTTTTAAATGGAATGTCCCAAATGCGCTGCCGCGCTAATAAAAAAATTTTACAAGGGGATGTTGGAGGTGGATTATTGCCCAAACTGCCGGGGCATGTGGCTTGATTTTAACGAACTCGACAGGTTGGAAGATGTGGCTTTCGACGAAGATAGCAATAAAGGCTCTCTTATCCATCATGAGAACGAAGTGCTTAGTAAATGTCCAGTCTGTTCGATGCGCATGTACGAATTTCAGTATCGTCTGTATGATCTGAAACTGGATTACTGTACCAATAAACACGGTTTCTGGCTTGATGCCGGTGAAGATGAGCGTGTATTGGAGATCATGCGTTTGCGGCAATCCCGGATTGTCCGCAAAAAAGATGCGGAAACAGAGTGGAAGCACGTGCTTCAAAACCTACATTCATTTATTAACCGAACATGAAATTTCCTCTGCCATTTTCTGCTCGTTTGCGCGCATACTTTGCCGGTGTATCGACCCGGCTCTCATCCCGAATATCACCCTGGATTGGGACGCGAGGTTTCGTTGCAATTATCCTTTTTGTGGTTGTATTGCTGGCTTATGGCTGGCAGTTGACCCGATTGGGCTTTTATTGGGATGATTGGGTATTTGTCAGCCGATATCAGAGTCTGGGTTTGTTTAACACGATCTTTTATGGCGGCACACGCCAACTGGGCGTATTCGCCCTGATGCCCGGTTTTTTACTGGCAGGAGATTCACCGCTGCTTTGGCATATCTACAGCCTGCTGCTGCGCTGGGTTGTGGCACTCTTGTTCTGGTGGGTTCTGGATAGCTTATGGCTCGGGCAAAAGACAGCCATTACGCTTATGGCGGCTTTGTTTGCCGTCCACCCGGCTTTCAGTCAACAGTCCATCGCTGTGGTTTACAGTCTGCAATTTTTTAACTATGCCATTTTCCTGGTTTCTTTGGGGACCATGATCACAGCGGAGCGTGCAGCTCTATTTGCAAAATTGCCAGATTCCAGAAGATGGACGTTCATTTCTCCCTGGTTGTGGCTCGGGTTCGCCATCCTGACCCAGGTATTACATCTTTTTATTGTTGAATATTTTGTTGGCCTGGAACTAATCCGCCCTCTGGTACTTTACCTGCTGCAAAAAAGTTCCAACCGGGGGGATATTCTCGGCAAATTTCAGCGTATTAAAACAGCTTTCATACGCTGGCTGCCATACCTGGTCATCCTGGCTGGTTATGCCGTCTGGCGCTCTGGTTTGTTAGGCACGGGTTTCGATACGTATGAGTACAAGACCATCACGGCCTTTCTGCGCGTTGATTGGCGCGCTGCCGTCGTTGAAATCTTTGAGTTTGGGCTCAAGGATATACTTGTGCTGCTGCTGAATACCTGGCATGCTACGCTGTCTCCTGCCACTATCGATTTCAGCCAGCCGTACAACTTTTTCTCTCTGGTTATGGCTGCACTTTCGGCGGTTGGTCTATATTTTGTCCTTGCGCACCCTGGTTTTGACCCGCCATCGGCTGAAGACCCGGGAACATCGCAGGCTTTTACAAAGATCAACATGGATCGGTTTCTCAGACAGGCGGCTGTGCTGGGTTTTTTTGCCGTTCTGGTAAGTTTCATCCCATCCTGGTTTGTTCGCCGCCATATTGTCGAACCGGGTAATTTTGGCGACCGGTTTGCCCTGGCGGGATTGTTCGGCGCAAGTATTTTACTGGTTGTGTTTGCCCAGTTTTTCACTGGGCGCACAGGTCGAGGTATTTTGCTTACCACGCTTTTTGTTGGGTTGGCGATCGGTGCCCAGATGCGCTCTGCAAATAATTATCGCTGGGATTGGGAACGCCAATTACGCACCTACTGGCAAATTTCCTGGCGTGCGCCAGCGCTGCAACCGGGCGCAGTCTTGCTGGGGTACGATGCTATTTCGGCAACTACTGTAAATTATGTGGGTGCATTTGCAATCAATGAGTTATACCAAACAGCACAACCACCAGCGTTACCCTTGATCTGGTACGTGAACTATCCCAAGACACCTTTGGCTGCCAACCTGGATAAGTTTACGGCAGGGAGTTGGGTTTATATCGATGAATTCGATAATATCTCTGTCCCAGTCCGTTTTGATAACGTCATTGGGCTGGATTATAGCGATGGCCGCTGTGTCAAGCTCCTGACTTCCGATGATCTCCTGAACTACAATCTTCCGGATGATTTTCGCCCAGTGGCTGGGTTTTCCAACCTTGAGCAGGTTTTGCCTGATAGCAGGCTGGCGCCTGCGCAGCATATCTTTGGCCGCGAGCCAAAGCCTAACTGGTGCTATTACTATCAAAAAGCTGAGCTTGCCCGTCAATTTGAGGATTGGGCTCAGATCAGCGCTCTCAAACTGGAGGCGGATAAGGCAGGTTTTATACCGTTCAGTGCTTATGAATTGTTCCCATTTATCGAGGCTCATGTTATGCGTGCTGAATGGAGCCAGGCTCAAAAACTCAGCATCCAGGCTTTTAAGACTCTGCCAAAAAGCCTGGATGGCCTATGTTTGATATGGAAACGTGCTGGTGATCTGTCCCAGAATTTGCATGTGCCAGTTGGGTACGAATCAGCTTTCCAGCAGGTGAATGTTCAGCTAAGCTGTCGTTGAGTGGCCGCCAGGCCAGCGCGAAGACTTGAATTAATGCTATATTTTTCACGGTTATCCAATCTTTTCAACTAAAAAGATTGGTAGTTGGATGGGACGTGAGACAGAAGGGTAAGCTCTTATCGGCGCTGATCTACCGCTAAAAAGTAGGAACTGAGTTTTGCGATGACCCCTAATTTTGGATGTTAGAAACTGTCATGTCGCTGGATAAAAAGAGTACAATTAGGATTGTTGCCCAAAAGTTACCAAGGAGGCTCGAAAATGACGGATAAATTTATTCAATCTATGCTCGGCGAAAACGAACGTATTTTGTTGGTAACCCGTCAGCATTGGTTTGTGCTATTTAGCGCCATCTTGTTGGAAATTATCGTGACCTTGGTGGTAATCGTTGGGACAATTGTGGCAGCTATTGGTTTTCCGCCGGCCGGATTCGCATTCGTGCTTGTGTTAGTACCTCTGCTCAGCATGTTGCATGATATCTTCGCCTGGAAAAACCGCCAATATCTCGTGACTAACTGGCGCGTGATCCAATTTTCAGGCATCTTCAATAAAAGCGTGGTGGATTCTTCGTTGGAAAAAGTCAACGATGTCAAAATGACACAATCTTTCCTGGGTCGTATGTTTGATTATGGTGATGTTGAGATCATGACTGCCAGCGAGCTGGGTGTAAATTTGTTTAAACGGATCGGCGATCCCGTAAATTTTAAAACCGCCATGTTGAATGCCAGGGAAAAACTTGGTTATGAAGGACTGGGTTCACATGCTGCACACACTGAAAATATTCCCGCGAAGATTGCAGAATTGGATGAGTTACGGAAAAAAGGGATTGTCACCGAAGAAGAATTCCGGCTAAAGAAAAAAGAGTTGCTATCCAAGATGTAATTTGATCATCCAAAGCACCAAATAACAACGCGCCAGGCCCGGCGCGTTGTTGCTTTTAAAATCGGTTATACTTTAGCCGCTTAATCGTGATTTTTCTGAGAATGGCCCCTGGTTTTGTCCTTTGTGTCCGCGCCAGGGTATGGGAAAGAAGTAAATGTCTGAAAACATCCGCAATTTTTGTATTATCGCCCACGTAGACCACGGTAAATCCACGCTGGCAGATCGTTTGCTTCAGTTCACTGGCACTATTTCAGATCGCGACATGACCGAGCAAGTGCTCGACAGTATGGATTTGGAGCGTGAAAAGGGCGTGACGATCAAGGCTTCTGCTGTCCGTATGAAATATACCGCCAAGGATGGCAAGGATTACGAACTAAACCTGATCGACACCCCAGGGCACGTGGATTTTGGTTACGAGGTCAGCCGTGCACTTAACGCTTGTGAAGGCGCCATCCTGGTGGTGGATGCCACCCAGGGTATTGAGGCGCAAACATTGGCGAACCTATATTCCGCACTTAATGCTGACCTGGAAATCATACCAGTTATCAATAAAATCGACCTGCCTTCGGCCCACGCCGATGACGTGGCCGAAGATATTGCTGCGCTGATTGGCGGTAAACCCCAGGATGTTATTCGAATTTCAGCAAAGGCTGGTATCAATATCGAGACAGTGCTTGAAACCATTGTCCAACGCGTACCGCCTCCTAAAGGATTGGATGCGGATTGTCCGCGAGCGCTGGTTTTTGACTCGCATTATGATGCATACAAAGGCGTTATTTGCTATGTCCGCGTGGTGGAGGGCTCGTTTTCTGCCACCGAAACTGTCCGCCTGATGGCCACCAAAATCAATGTAAAACCCATTGAAGTCGGCATCTTTGCGCCGATTATGAAACCTGTCAGCCGGCTGAATGCTGGTGAGGTCGGTTATGTGGCCACCGGACTAAAGACCGTTCACGACGCGCGAGTCGGCGATACCATTACCAGTGCCGCCAACCCGGCCAGCGAGCCTCTACCTGGCTATTTCCACCCCAAGCCCATGGTGTTTGCGGGTATTTATCCAGTGGATGCAGATCATTACACCGATTTACGGGATGCGCTTGAAAAGCTCCAGTTAAATGATGCCTCGTTGACATACGCTCCTGAAACTTCGCAGGCAATTGGTTTTGGATTCAGAGCCGGTTTTCTCGGTCTTTTTCATATGGAAATTATCCAGGAACGCATTGAACGCGAATATGATCTGGATGTGCTTTTTACTGCACCTTCTGTTGAATATGAAGTAGTGATGAGCACTGGTGAAGTGCTGCTGATTGATTCGCCCGCACAACTGCCGGATGAAGGTATGGTTACTGAAATCCGTGAGCCGTGGATGAATATCGAGATTATTACTCCCACTGAATACTACGGTACGATCATGGATATGGTAATCAACCGGCGCGGCACTTATAAAAACCAGGAATACCCTGCGCCGCATCGGGTTCAACTTAACTTTGAAATCCCACTAGCAGAACTGATCGTAAACTTTTTTGATACGTTAAAGTCTCGTACCAAGGGTTATGCTTCGCTTGATTATCAATTTGCCGAATACCGTACGGATACGCTCCAAAAGCTGGAAATTCTGGTTAACGGCGACCCGGTCGATGCCCTGGCAGCAATCGTCCATGAAAAAGATGCCTATCATAAAGGACAGGCGCTTATTACCAAGCTGAAGGATATCATCCCACGCCAGATGTTTGATGTTGCCATTCAGGCTTCCTCTGGCGGGCGAATCATTAGCCGTGCAAATGTCAAAGCCATGCGTAAAGACGTGCTCGCAAAATGTTATGGTGGTGATATCAGCCGCAAGAAGAAACTGCTTGAAAAACAAAAGAAGGGCAAGCGTCGCCTTAAGATGGTTGGCAATGTTGAAATTCCGCAAGAAGCTTTTATGGCAGTTCTCAAATTAGAGTCTGAATAACCCTGGCTTGCCAAAGGTATTTATCCGCCAAACACCAATCTACCACTTACTAACTTATGTCCCGTTTCTTTAAAGATTTTCGCCGAATGCTGCCAGGCATCATCATCAGTATCATCCTGGTGGCAGTAATCCTATATTTTGTCGATCTTAAAGTGACTTTCGCAGCGATCAAAGCAGCAAATTACGGATTGCTGTTGATTGTTTTATTTTTGGGTGTCTCGTGGTTGATGGTACGCGGATTGGTGTGGCGTACGCTTCTGCGAAATCGCGCATCTTATCGCGATGTCTTCCTGACGCTGATGGAAGGTTATTTGCTGAACAGTTTCCTGCCTTTTCGTCTAGGAGAGATTGGACGCGCTTTTTTGCTCAGCCGAAAATCAGAACTGAAATTTGTTGAGATTCTGCCAACGATCATTATCGAACGCGTGTCAGACCTGGCATTTTCCGCGGCGATCTTTGTCGCGGCGGTGCCATTCGTAGTTGGCGCAAATGGTGCTGGTCAGGTCGGTTTTCTTGTCGGTGGGGCCGTGATCGTCGGACTGGTGGCCATGTATCTATTGGCTCGCAATCGCCAGTGGGCGCTGGATGTGTTCCATCGTTTAAGTCAGCGCTGGCCAGCGATCGGCACAAATGGTGGTAGTTTTCTTGAAGCTTTTTTTGTGGGTCTGGAAGTGTTGACTGATCCGGGTCTATTTGTGCGTTTTTTCTTATTAATGACTCTTAACTGGGGGATGGCCATTGTCCAGTATTTTCTAATCACGCGCGCATTTTTCCCGCAAGCCACAATAATTTGGGGTATGTTTGTGCTCGGTGCAGCTGCTTTTGGTGGGGCCATACCTTCTCTTCCTGGTGGAGTGGGCACGCTTGAAGGAGCCATGGCTGGTGCTGTGACGCTTCTTTCGGGAAACCAATCCACGGCTTTGGCAGTAGCTTTGACCAGCCGTGTTCTTAATTACCTTTATAGCGGCGTCTTCGGCCTCTACGGGCTGTCCAGGGAAGGGCAGACAATTTCCGGTATTTACCAGCAATTAATGAAATTCCAGTCGCGCTCCGAAACGACCCCAGAATCAGCACGTCAGTCAGAATCTCAAGCGGGACAGAGCGTAGAAACACCGCATGAGGCGGATACCACCCAGGAGTAAGCATGTCTGTTAATTATTTTGTAACCGGTGGAGCCGGGTTTATCGGTTCCAATTATGTTTTTCGTTTGCTTGAGCGCGGCGAGAAAGTAACGGTGTACGATAATCTAAGCCGTGCAGGCGCACCTCGCAATTTGCAGTGGCTGCAGGATAAATTTGGCCCTAAAGCCTTTAACCTGGTGATTGGAGATGTGCGCGATTCAGCCCAGCTGACCGTCTCTGCTCGGGCCGCGGATGTTATTGTGCATTTGGCTGGGCAGGTTGCAGTGACGACGTCCGTGGTAAAGCCGCGGGAAGATTTCGAAATCAACGCGTTGGGTACTTTCAATGTGCTAGAAGCAGCCCGATTGAATGAGCGTAATCCAGTTTTTTTGTACGCTTCTACCAATAAAGTTTATGGCGGCATGGACGATGTGAAGGTTGTCGAAAGGGGCATTCGCTGGGAATATGAAGCGCTGCCTTTTGGTGCACCTGAAACCCAACCGTTGGATTTTCACTCACCTTACGGCTGCTCGAAGGGTGCCGGCGACCAATATGTGCGCGACTATCATCGCATCTATGGGCTGCGCTCTGTTGTATTAAGACAAAGCTGCATTTATGGTCCGCGCCAGTTTGGTGTCGAAGATCAGGGCTGGGTGGCCTGGATGATCATTGCTGCGCAAACAGGAAAACCTATCTCTATATATGGCGATGGAAAACAGATCCGGGATTTACTGCATGTTTATGATTTGATCGATGCCTACGATGCAGCTATCCAGAATATTGACCGGATTCAGGGTGAGGTTTTCAACCTGGGCGGCGGGTCCGAAAATACCATGTCTATATGGACGGAATTTGGCCCGCGTCTTGAAAAACTATTTGGCAGACCCATTCCTGTTACGCATGGTGATTGGCGGCCCGGCGACCAAAAAGTCTTTGTAGCGGATACTCGCAAAGCACAGCATTTATTGAATTGGAAGCCAAAATATTCTGTTGAAAATGGTGTTAAGCAATTGTTCGATTGGGTAAGCGAAAACAGGCATTTGTTTTAATAATTCACAGCCAGCTTCTGATGTCGCCTGGGTAATTTATGCGCATTGATTGTTTGTGAGTACAGATGAACTAAAGCAATTTTCGACCTTGTTTTCCCGGGTTGAGGCTGGTTCAACGGTAGGTGTATGTGATTAAAAAATTATTTGTATTTACTCGTGAGCTCTTTGTTTTGGCACTTAACCATTTTGGTTCTGCTGCTCGGACGATTAAAAATCGATGGTTTACCCCCGCAAGTGGAGTTTTTGCACCTGTTCTTGGCGCAAAACTCCTCAAAAAAGGCTCTTTCACCCCCTTCCTGTTTTTGGGCAGGGAACAGGGGGATGGGTTATCGCCTAAAACTGGCACCCCATGCGTAAATACAATCATTTCTTATTGGCCATGAACAGCTATAACATTTGCAGGATGGGTTTACTGACATTTTTGTCTAAAAGATAAATGTTGTTTATTATGTAAGGTTATTTCACCAGCGTGGTTGGGTGCAGACAATTATTTTGTTCCAGGTTTCGCTGAAACGTATTTTGCCAGGATTTTATCTCTGCATCTTTCGCCAGGCTGACAATCAAATCAGATCATTCAAAGAGATTATTAGAAACTGCATGAAAATTCTCACAGTTCTTACATATTATCGCCCGCATACATCCGGTTTGACCATCTATGCCGAACGTTTGGCAGAGGCTTTCGCCCGGCGCGGCCACACGGTTACGGTGCTGACCTCCCGGTTTGACCCTTCCACGCCACCGAATGAGATGCGTAACGGGGTCAGGATTGTCCGTGCCCCCGTTGCTCTGCGTATTAGCAAGGGTGTCATTATGCCCACTTTTGGCTGGCTGGCCTGGAAATATGTCGCCGAAAATGATGTCGTTCAGATGCATCTTCCGCAATTCGATGCTCCTGGGTTTGCGGGGCGTGCCCGTTTGCTTGGCAAGTTAGCCATCCTGACCTACCACTGTGATTTGCATCTACCTTCGGGTTTGTTCAATCGTCTTGTGAATACTGTTGTGAATTTTCAAAATTCAAGTGCTGCTCTGTTTTCAAATCATATCGTGACGTATACCCAGGACTACGCCGATCATTCCCCCTTTCTCTCTCGTTATAAAAACAAACTGACACCTATTTTGCCACCCGTGCAGCTGCCCGTTGCACCTGCTGACGCAGTGTCAGCTCTTGCCGAAGCAAACCAGATCTCACCCCAGGGTCGCCATCCTGTCATCGGTATGGCTACTCGCTTTGCATCCGAAAAGGGTGTTGAAATTTTGCTTGCAGCACTTCCGAAAATTCTGGAAAAATATCCTCAAGCCCAGGTACTTTTCGCCGGGCAGCATCTCAATGTGATGGGTGAGCAGGATTATTTTAATCGGCTCATCCCGATCATTCGGAAATACGAGGAAAGCGGGCATTGGAAATTTCTCGGCAACCTGAATCCGGTACAGATGGCGGCATACTATCCAAATCTGGATGTACTAGTGGTTTCGAGCTTGAATTCCACCGAGGCTTTTGGACTGGTGCAGATCGAGGCGATGATGAATAATGTGCCCTGCGTGGCTTCTGCATTGCCAGGAGTGCGTCGTCCTGTTCAAATGACCGGTATGGGTCTGGTTACACCGATCGGAGACGCTGCCGCACTCGCGGATGGCATCCTTCAGATTCTGGCGGAACCGCAGAAATATCACCGGGACCCGGCGGAAATCGCCCGTTCGTACGATCCGGATTCCGTGGCAGTTGCGTATGAAGAATTGTTCCGTAAACTTGGCAAGACGGGATCGTCTTAGATCCTGATAGCTGACCTTGCGGAACACCGAACTTGTTCAAACCATCCATGCTTTGGATCTGACAATTTGAATTATTTATTCAAGGTTGATAAATAGAAGTGCTAACAGTTCCAGCTTGTATCTGTCTGATCGTAAAAAAGAAATATGTATCTCATCTGTATGAAAGTTGGATAATAAATGTCTAAAACTCCGCTAAAGGATTACCTTTTTCTCCATACCCGCGATCTCCCATATTTTCGTGCTTTTCTTCGCGCAACAGAATCGCGTTTCTACCAGGATATTGACCTGCCAGCCCCCACCCTGGACGTGGGTTGTGGTGATGGTCACTTTGCCCAATTAACCTTTGACCGGAAGTTGGAAGTTGGCCTTGATCCTTGGACTGGTCCGATCCACGAAGCTAGAACTCGCGATATATATGCCCTGCTCACCGAAGCAGATGGCGCTGCTATGCCGTATCCAGACGCCTACTTTTCCAGCGCTTTAAGCAATTCTGTGCTTGAGCATATTCCACACCTCGACGCAGTCTTAATCGAGACGGCTCGTGTGCTTAAGCCGGGGGCTCCTTTTGTCTTTTGTGTGCCGAACCACAACTTTTTGCCAAACCTGTCAGTAGCGAAATTTTTTGATTTCATAGGTTTAAAAGGATTGGCGAGTGCATACCGCGCTTTCTTTAATAAGATATCCCGCCATGTAACATGTGACGATCCGGATCAATGGGCAGCGAGACTCACTGCATCTGGATTTAAGATTGATCGATACTGGCATTATTTTTCGCCTGCGGCTCTGGCTACCCTGGAATGGGGCCATTATTTTGGCTTGCCATCTTTGTTGATCCACTTTTTTACCCGTCGCTGGCATATCTCATCTGCGTATTGGAATTTTGCACCCATCATGGGGTTGCTGCGCAAATATTATAATGAACCTGTTCCCCAGGAAAAGGGCGCATACACGTTTTATGTTGCTCACAAGATCTGAAAAGTTGACAAAATTGTCTTAAACATATTGGGAGAAAGTCGCGCTTATGAAAGAGCCCAGCGTCCTTGATTATTTGAAATCCAGGTTAAACCCCTGGCAGAAAGATAAAATTCAAATTCCATCAGCCGCCGAACCTGTTAGCTCTGGTCCTTTGAATTTACAGGCATCTGAGACTGAGACAATCGTTCTTGATGAAACCAGCGAGAATGTAGTTTCGGCAAATTTGCCAGATGATGATGAAATGCGCGAATATACAATTACCCTGCGCATGCCTACCCATATCCCCTGGCGAACCTTGCTGGCGGTACTTATGGCTCTGGTTGCGCAGCGAACGCTTGAACCACCAGCAGAATCCACTCCTCTTGCGCTTGGATTCTATTTTTTTGCACTGCTCTTAATCACCTGGGCTTATCTTGGCAAAGAATTTATCCTCCCTGGGGTCAGAACTGTTTCACAGCAAACTGACCCACAGACCTACCGCCGAAATAGTCTGCTATTTGCCATTCTCCTGGCGATGATCGCTTTTATTTTGTTTTCTGGCAATCTGTTTACCACACTAAATGTTAGCATCTGGTTGGCTGCCCTGGCCATGTTTTATCATGCGCTCTGGTTGGACAATCCTGGAAAACCAGCCCCATTAAGAAATGTGCTGGATTTTTTCAAACAAGAATCATGGCAGGTTTCCATTACGCGTTGGACCGTATTGATAGTTGCGGTTGCGGTGGTGATCATCTTTTTCCGGTTTTATCGTTTGGATGGTATTCCTGGTGAGCCATTTAGCGATCACGCCGAAAAGCTGTTGGATGTGTACGATCTTACCCAGGGGCAGACGCAAATTTTCTTTCCTCGCAATACAGGTCGTGAATTTTTCCAGTTTTATTGGACGGCCGCCATCGCAGCTTTGTTTGGTACCGGACTTACCTTTCTCAGCCTGAAAATTGGCACGGTGCTGATTGGTCTGTTTACCCTTCCGTACATTTATTTAATTGGCAAAGAAGTCGGTGGCAAGCGTGTGGCCTTATTTGCGCTGATTCTGGCAGGTACTTCCTATTGGCTTAATACTATCAGCCGGATCGGTCTGCGCTTTCCCCTTTATCCGGCTTTTGCTGCCCCGGCCTTGTACTACCTCATTCACGGTTTGCGCCGTCAGAGTCGGAACGATTTTATTCTGGCAGGACTTTTCCTTGGCTTGGGGCTGCACGGGTATAGTCCTTTCCGAATCGTACCGGTTGTATTATTGCTTGGAGTGGGCTTATATTTGCTTCACAAACAGTCACAAGGCAATCGCAAGCAGACAGTACTGATGTTTTCCATTTTGGTACTTGCGTCTTTCCTGGTTTTTCTTCCCTTACTACGTTATGCTCTTGAAAACCCGGATATGTTCTCTTATCGTGCCATGACGCGTTTGACCGGGGAGGAACATCCATTGCCTGCTCCAGCCTGGCAGATTTTTGCAAGTAATACTTTCAATGCGATGCGGATGTTCAATTATGATGATGGTGAGATCTGGGTTCATTCCATTCCTCATCGCCCCGCCCTGGATATCGTCAGTGGGGTTTTATTCGTGATTGGTTATTTTTTCCTCTTACTTCGGTATTTGCGAAAACGTGATTGGCTCGATCTATTCCTGTTCCTATCTGTGCCGATGTTTCTAATGCCATCTATATTATCGTTGGCTTTCCCTGGCGAAAATCCTTCCCTCAACCGTACCGGGGCGGCGGCAGTTGTTGTGTTTGTGATTGCAGCCATGGCGTTGGATGGCATTTATACAACCTTGCGGGGAGCTCGAAAAGGTGTCTGGCAAGGATTGGTAGTCACGGTGGTTGTCGGTTTACTTTTGATTTCCAGTCTTCAAAATTACAATCTTGTGTTCGATACCTTTGCCACACAGTTTGTGCAAGGCGCCTGGAATACATCTGATATGGGTAAAGTTATCCGATCTTTTGTAGATTCAGGCAATAATCCGGAGAATGCTTTTGTGGTACCCTTCCCATACTGGGTGGATACTCGTCTTGTGGGTATTCAGGCAGGTTACCCAACGCAGGATTTTGCTCTTTGGCGAGACGATCTGCCCAAATCGCAAGACCTGCCAGGGAACAAGTTGTTTCTAGTAAAAGAAGAAGATAAAGATACCCTGGATGTTTTGAAGAAATTGTATCCAAACGGTTTGTTGGGCCTTTTTACCAACCCGCTGGAAGGTAAAAATTTCTGGATCTATAACGTTCCCGAGAATAAAATCGTAACCCCCTGAGTGGTGGCCTAATGATGAATAAATCCCTGCGAAGCTCCCGGCCCTGGTTTTATGATGTATTATTTTTGCTGATCTTGCTTGGAGCGGCTTATTTCCGTTTCATTGGCTTGAATTGGGACCAGAGCCAGCATTTACATCCCGACGAACGCTTTATGACCATGGTGGAATCTGCTCTGGATCCGGTCAAAAGTTTTTCTGAGTATTTCAATACTGATACTTCCGCACTGAACCCACATAATCGCGGGTACAGTTTTTATGTATATGGTGATCTGCCGGTTACGATCGTACGCTATGCGGCTGAATGGATGTCTGGTTTCTCAAGCTGGGCTCGAACGATACAAGCGCAGGGGAATAGTGGGCTGCTTGGCCCCTGGTTGGAAAGCCTTGGAAAGACCACCAATTGGGCTGGTTACGACGAAGTCACCCTGGTTGGGCGTGTGTTTTCGGTGTTTTCAGACCTGGGTTCGATTTTATTGTTATATTTGATTGGCATCCGGCTATATGGGCGCAAGGTGGCTTTGCTGGCCACAGCCTTTTCGGCCCTGGCAGTCATGCAGATACAAGAGTCACATTTCTTTACGGTGGATATGTTCGCCAATTTCTTTATGATCCTGGCAACATACTTTGCAGTCGAATTGATGGTTGTAGAAAGCAGTGATCCCATGGCTGGCGTAGGATCTACTGACCCTGCCCACATCGAATCACCCATCAGGAATATCATTTCGAGCCTGCTTGGCAGCCCGCTGTTTTGGAATGTGATCGGTTTTGGTCTGGCACTTGGAGCTGCAGTTGCATCCAAGCTTAATGCTGCCCCGCTGGCTGTATTGCTGCCGGGGGCCCTGTTGGTGCGTTACTTCAGGCAAGTGCCGGTGATTTCGGCCAGCATTCCTGCGAGTGAAGTGCTGGAAACTGCCCAACAAGTCGAAGGGGTAATTCCAGAAGATACTGTTAATCAGACGGTTGACTCCATCCCCACCCAGTTACAAGATTTAAAACGTCCCGCTATAAGCATCGAAACAGCCATCATTTTGCTGGTACTGGGTGCTCTGATTTCAGCGCTGGCTTTCCGGGTTTTTATGCCTTATGCCTTCAGTGGGCCAGGCTTTTTTGGGGTTTCGCCAAACCCAAAATGGGTTTCGAATATTACCGAACAGCGTGCTCAGGCGGGTGGTGATGTTGATTTTCCGCCTGCCCTGCAGTGGGCCCGGCGTTCATTCTGGTTTTCGGGTTACAACTTATTGGCATGGGGGCTGGGCTGGCCTCTTGGTATTCTGGCCCTGCTTGGTCTTGTCTATATGGGTTGGCGCATCATCAAAGGTGAGTGGAAAGAGCATATCCTGCTCTGGGGTTGGACGGTGGGATATTTTGTCTGGCAGTCCACACAGTGGAACCCTACCATGCGTTACCAGCTCCCGATCTACCCGCTCCTGGCGTTGCTGGCTGCCTGGTTCATTTTCTATGGGCCTCGTTTCCTGAAACCAGCGCCCGGAATTACCCGATCTCCTTCACTTGCTGCGCGCCTCGCATATATCAGCCTGGGTGCAGTCGTTCTTGCCGCCACGGTTGCGTGGGCATATGCTTTTACACGCATTTATACGCGCGAGCACAGCCGCGTGCAGGCCACGCACTGGATTTATCAAAACGTGCCCGGACCTTACAACTTGAAGATCCAGCAGCCGGACGGTACGATTTTTACCCAACCTATGTCCATCCCGCAAGGGTTTGTACTAAACCAGGCCGCGCCGTATGATGTTCAGTTCACAGCTTTTGCATCGGGTAATCTTACTGAACTTTTCCTTGCCAATGCTGTCAACGTGGGTAGCCCTGGATCGCAAGACCTGAACATTTCAGTCTATTTTGACCCAGGTATGCTTGCTGATCAGGCCCAGGCCAGCGCAAGTTTAACGTCTGATTTTAAGACAGTCTCTGACTTCCGCGGCGAAGCTTATACGCTCAAGCTTGATAAACCCGTCGCGCTTGAAAAAGACCATAACTACTTCCTGCGTTTTACCACGACTGGTTTGCTATCCATCATTGGTTCCGCTCCAGTTCATGAAACATCCTGGGATGATGGCCTGCCCTTGCGTATGGATGGTTACGACGCGTATGGTGGCATGTATCAGGGTGATCTCAACTTTGAAATGTACTGGGACGATAACAGCGAAAAGCTCAACCGCTTTAAGACAAATCTTGATGCTGCAGATTATGTTTTTATCACTTCCAACCGCCAGTGGGCTACGACCACACGTATCCCTGAACGCTACCCGCTGACAACTGCCTATTACCGTGAGCTGATCGGTTGTCCAGAAGATAAGGATGTGGTCTGGTGCTACAACGTGGCTACTCCTGGAATGTTTACTGGGAAGTTTGGTTTTGAACTGATCCAGACATTCACTTCCTACCCGGAGCTGTTTGGTCACCAGTTCAATACCCAATTTGCAGAGGAAGCTTTTACGGTTTATGATGCTCCCAAGGTGCTAATCTTCAAAAAAACGGCTGCCTATGACTCGACGAGTGTGAGCAGCTTGCTGGGCGCAGTTGATCTAACTCATGTGGTGCACGTAACGCCACGCCAGGCAGGGCGTTTCCCGGGAGATTTAATGCTGCCTCCGGACCGGCTGGCAGTTGAACGCCAGGGAGGCACCTGGTCTGATCTGTTTTCGTATGAGTCTATTCAGAATAAATATCCAGTAGTTGGCCTGGTTATCTGGTACCTGGCGATTGGCTTGTTGGGCTTGTTCACCTGGCCACTACTACGTTTTCTGCTGCCTGGCCTGCCCGATAAAGGGTACCCGCTTTCGAAATTGAGTGGGCTTTTATTGCTGGCCTATCTGGTCTGGTTGACAGCGTCTGTGGGTGGCCAATTTTCACGCCTGGTCATAGCGCTCGGTTATGGTTTGATCATGCTTGCAGGTGCCGTGGCTTACTTCTTACAGCGTGAAGCCATCCAGCAGGAACTGCGCACCAGGGGTAAATATTTCTTACTGATCGAAGGTCTCTTCCTGGCATTTTTCTTGATCGATCTTTCCATTCGCCTGGGTAATCCTGATCTGTGGCATCCAGCGCGCGGTGGTGAGCGCCCGATGGATTTCTCTTATTTAAATGCGATTTTAAAAAGTACAACTTTTCCACCTTATGATCCCTGGTATGCAGGTGGTTATATCAATTATTACTATTGGGGCTTCGTGCTGGTTGGCGCCCCCATCAAATTGCTTGGGATTGTGCCTTCCATTGCTTATAACTTTGTTTTACCCAGCTTGTTTGCCATGCTCGGTGTCGGTGGCTTTTCGATGGCTTGGAATCTGGTGGAAGGTTTCAAAACAAAAGAAGATCAAAGTTCATCCATCTTTTCTTTGCAGTTAATTGCAGGTCTGGCCGCCGGTGCCGGGCTTGTTCTCATGGGTAATCTGGGTACCATTCAATTGATCTATCATGCCTTGCAAAAGATGGTGGTTAGCAATGAAATGGTTGATGCCCAAAATGTGTTAATTTTTCAGCGCTGGGTTTGGGCTGCCCAGGGCCTTGGGAAAATGCTTACAGGTTCATCCCTGCCGATTGGCTGGGGTGAATATTACTGGGCACCC
Organism: Chloroflexota bacterium; assembly: GCA_026390035.1. Lineage (GTDB taxonomy): Bacteria > Chloroflexota > Anaerolineae > Anaerolineales > Villigracilaceae > UBA5195. The sequence continues at coordinate 31,392 of JAPLGT010000047.1, read as the reverse complement.
AGCCGCGTGATGCCGCTCGGTGATCTGGCTATCACCGAGTTTCCACTCTTCACTTTTCTATATAGTGATTTGCACGCCCATATGATTTCTCTGCCTTTGACGTTGCTGGCATTGGCCTGGACGCTTTCCACTCTGCTGGCACGCAAGCTCAGTCGTTGGTCCTGGTTATTTACCCTGGCTTTTGGTGGGCTTGTAATCGGCGTTCTGCGTCCCACCAATACTTGGGACTTCCCGACCTATCTATTGTTCAGCGTTATCGTCACCGGCTATGCCATCTTCCGTTATGCTGATGTGGCTGGCTCCGCTCGTTTTGGGCTTTCTCCCCTCATCCAGCGCATATTTCTGGCTGTGATAGGGATGGGAATGCTGGTTGGTTTTGCGATTCTGTTGTATCAGCCTTTCGCACATTGGTATGGTCTGGCTTACACTGAAGTAAGCCAGTGGACCAATGAAAAGACGCCCATCTGGTCATACTGGACGCATTGGGGTGTCTTCCTGTTTGTGATTGTTTCATGGATGCTTTGGGAGACGCGCCAATGGTTGGCGCAAACGCCACTTTCTGCTCTCGAAAAATTAAAGCCTTACACATTGGGCTTGGAACTGGGATTTGCAGTTTTCGTGGTACTGCTCCTGATCTTGCAGTTTGTATTGGATGTTCCGGTCGCCTGGTTTGCCTTCCCGCTGGCTGTTTGGGCGCTGATCTTGATGTTACGCCCTGGTCAGCCGGATGTTAAGCGCCTTGTGCTTTTCATGATTGGCACGGGTCTCATGTTGACACTGGTGGTCGAATTTATTGTTCTTTCCGGTGATATTGGCCGTATGAATACGGTTTTCAAGTTCTATCTGCAAGTATGGGTCTTGTTTGCCATCAGTGCAGCTGCCGCACTGGGTTGGATCCTGGCTCAATTGGATCAGTGGGGTCAGAAGGGCCGGCTTATTTTCCAGATCGTTGGTGGTTTATTGTTGGCTGGCGCAGTGCTGTTTACCTTCACTGCCAGTATGGATAAAATTCGTGATCGAATCTCGCCCAATACCCCCTTCACTTTCGATAGTATGGCCTACATGCAGTATTCCACCTATTGGGATCAGGTGGAGCTTGACTTGAGTTTGGATTACACTGCCATCCGTTGGATGCAAACTAATGTTAAAGGATCGCCAGTGATCGTTGAGGCCAATACCCCCGAATATCGCTGGGGCACACGCTACACTATCTATACTGGCTTGCCCGGTGTAGTAGGTTGGAGCTGGCACCAGCGCCAGCAGCGGGCTTTATTCCCTGGTGATTGGGTTTCAAATCGCATCCAAGAGATCACTGAATTCTATAACACCCGCGATCCTGCCGCTGCCAGCGCCTTCCTGACCAAATACTCCGTCAGATACATCATTGTTGGACAGTTGGAACGCACCCTTTACAATTCAGAAGGCCTGGCAAAATTTGAACGTGGAAACGGAAATTTGTGGAAAATTGTGTATCAAGATGCCGGCACTATCATATATGAGGTTAAACAATGACTCTGATCTACCATATCACGTCTCGTAATGCCGCACAGGCTGCCCGCCAAAGCGGTGAATATCGTGCCGATAGCCTTGCCAGCGAAGGCTTTATTCACTTTTCACAGCTTCACCAACTTCTTGGTGTAGCGAATGCTTTCTATACAAGTCAAACTGACCTTGTTATTCTGCTCGTGGATCCGGCTTTGGTCAGCGCTGAACTAAAATACGAAGCTCCTGTTCATCCTGGCACCGTCTCCCGTTCGGTGCTTCCGTCCGCAGATCAACGCTTTCCCCACTTATACGGCCCCTTGAACTTTACCGCTGTGGTCAGTGTCGTTGATCTACCGCATACTGCAGGTGCTTCATTCGAGCTCCCTGACTTATTGTAAAAATTAATCAACCAACCATACCATCACCCCAACAACCTGCTGACCCATGATCCAATTCATCCTCTGGTACATCACCATCACCCTGCTCGGTTTGCTGACCTTTCCGTTGGGTTACCGTCTCTTCCCGGCTCTGGCGGATCGAGGATACAGCCTCAGCCGCGCCCTCGGCTTGTTGTTGTGGGGTTTTCTGTTCTGGCTGTTGGTTTCGTTTCATGTCATACGAAACGAGGTCGGGGGGTTGCTTTTTACGTTGGCCCTGCTTGCGGCTCTATCACTTTGGGCATTGTGGGGCAGGGATGACGAAGCCGGTTCGACGGAAGACCCAGGGCTAGCTATACGTTGGGCTGAACTGCTGGCCTGGATCAAAGCAAACCTGCGGGTCATCATCTCGGTTGAAGCTCTGTTCCTGGTTGCCTTTGCGGCCTGGGCATTTATTCGGGCCAACAACCCTGATACCACCGGTACAGAAAAGCCGATGGAAATTGCTTTTATTAATGCCATTTTGCATTCGCCCGTTTTCCCGCCTCATGATCCCTGGTTGAGTGGGTATGCCATTTCTTACTACTACTTTGGCTATGTGCTGGCGGCGATGCTGGGTATGATCACAGCAACCAACGGTGGCATGACTTTTAACTTGATGCTCTCACTCGTTTTCGCGTTGAGCGTCATTGGTTCCTACGGTCTGCTCTATAACCTGCTCGCAGCTTTTTATGTGACATCATCCGCCGATTCATCTGAATCTTCCAGCCCCGGTTTTTCGTCTGTATCCCGTTTGACTTCTGTTCTTCAGCCATTGCTGGCCCCCCTCTTTCTGGTCATGATGGGGAATCTGGAAGGATTTTTGGAACTACTACGCGCTTATGGGTTCGGTTGGGCAAATGCAAGCTCTAATTTCTGGCTGTGGTTAAACATGAAAGATCTGAGTGACGTGCCGACTGCGCCTTTTGCCTGGAATCCTCGTTTCTGGTTCTGGTGGAGGGCTTCGCGAATTTTGCATGATTATGATCTGCGCGGTACCTATTTCGAAATCATCGACGAATTCCCCTTCTTCTCCTATCTGCTGGGTGACCTGCATCCGCATGTTCTGGCTATGCCATTTGGGCTCCTGGCAGTTGCGCTAGCTCTAAATTTGTATCTGGGTGGTTGGCGCGGTGTGACGGATATCTTCGGTTTCAAAATCCCTGTTCGCAGACAAGGATTGGTCCTAATGGCGGTAGTGCTGGGTGGTCTGGCATTCTTGAATACTTGGGATTTCCCCGTTTATCTTGCAATTGTCAGCGGAGCTTTGATTCTTAATTTGGTCCATTCTCCGAGTGAAACCACGTCGTCTCGTGCTCGTGGTTGGGACTGGGATTTGGTGGAATACTTTTTGAAATTTTCGATCCCGCTGGCGCTGGCGAGCGTTGTGCTCTACCTGCCTTTTTACGTGGGCTTCTCGTCCCAGGCAGGTGGCATATTACCCAACGTAATTTTCCCTACCCGCGGTGCGTATCTCTGGATCATGTTTGGTACGCTGTTAGTGCCAATTTTTCTCTTGCTGGTTTGGATGGTTGGCAAGCATGGCGCAGAATGGAAAAAGGGTTTCCTAATTACCACGGGTTTTGTCCTGCTGCTCTGGGCTTTTTCAATTGTTTTGGGTATCTTCGCTGCACAGACTGATATTGGGCGTTCCTTTGTCACATCCCAGGGCTTGACGTCTACGCGCGAGGTCTTGAGCGCAGCCACCTTGCGACGTCTACAGTTTGGTGCGGGCTTGCTGACCATCATGCTCTTGATCGGATCAGGGCTTTCCTATTTGCTACCTGTTTCGTACCACCCTCAAACCGAAAACGAGTCGCATATTGTCCCAGTTCCAGGCCCAATTCCATTCGTAATGATGTTTATCGTTTTTGGTGGGCTGCTTGTTCTGGCGCCTGAATTTGTATATCTGCGCGATCAGTTCGGCTGGCGCATGAACACTGTCTTTAAATTCTATTATCAGGCCTGGGCGATTTGGTCACTTGCAGCTGCTTTTGGGTTTGTGGTCATTATTCGCGAAGTGCGCGGTTTCAAATCTGGTCTATTTTCAATTGTAATAACACTTGTGCTCTTGGCAGGTCTGATTTATCCAGCACTTTCATTGCCCAATAAGACGGATAATTTTAACCTGAACACCCCCGAGCGCCGGACAATTGACGGAGCAGCCTATCTGGGAACCTATAACCCTGATGATTATCTCGCCATCCAATGGTTGACCCTTGCCCGTCCAGGCACAGTAGCTGAAGCGGTCGGTGGCAGCTACACCGAATTTGCGCGGGTTTCTACTTACTCAGGGCAACCGTCTGTCCTGGGCTGGCCGGGCCACGAAAGCCAGTGGCGCGGCGGTTCTACTGAAATGAACGGGCGCTCTGAAGATCTCGCCAAACTATACACCACCTCCAATTGGATCGAGACTCAAACGATTCTGAAACGTTATGATATCCGTTATGTCTACCTTGGGCCGCTCGAGCGTTCCACATATGCCGTCGATGACCGTAAATTTTCCGCCAACCTCTCAGAGGCATACAATCAGGGTCAGGTTGTGATCTATGAAGTTCCCTGACCATTATTGGAATCTTGTCTTGCGCGCACCATCCATTTCTCCCGCCATCCCATCAACGGAAGTAAAATACATCCATGACCGACAATACCAGAGAACATCATCTTGAATATGGTTTATATGCGCTCGCTTTTGCTCTGGCGCTAACACTTCGCCTACTCCGTCTTGGTGAACTCCCCCTCGGTGACGATGAAGCACGCTGGGCTTTGCAGGGCCTAAACCTGGCCAAAGGCCTGCAGCCGGTTATCGGACCACAGCCTGCCTACGTTTTGTTGACCGGGTTGGTGTTCTACCTTGTGCAAGCCAGTAATTTTGCAGCCAGGCTGGTCCCGGCGTTGTTTGGGGCAGCTATCATCTTTATTCCCTATAACTTCCGTGATCGTCTCGGCAGCAAGGCTGAAATTGTTCTCGCATTCGTGCTCTCTTTTGACCCTGGCTTTCTGGCGCTTTCGCGTTTGGCGGGTAGTCCGATCCTGGTTATTACTTCGTTGCTCTTTGCGTTAGGCTATCTGCGGACAGGAAAACTTCGAGCAGCTGGTATTTGGGCAGGTATAGCCATGCTTGCCGGCCCCATGTTGTGGCCTGGTCTTATCGGCCTGGGGATTGCTTATGGTCTTCAGCGTGGAATTTTTGCTTCAACATCTCAGGAACCTGCTCAAGAGATGATTACGCCCCTGCTGTCATTTCCGGTTGACCGAAAAGCCTGGCTGACTCTGATTGCATATGCAGCTGGGACGTATATCATTTTCGGCAGCTTTTTTCTGCTTGCATCTGGCGGGCTTGGCGCCGGTTTGGCCTCGATCCCAGCCTATTTTGGCGGCTGGCTCGATGTTACGGATGTGTCTGTTTCGCGTTTGTTGGTTGGATTGACAGCTTATGAAATTATGGCAATCCTGCTGGCACTGGCCGGAATGGTGCGTGGCATCTTAAAACAGGATCGAGTGGTCATTTCGCTTGGCATCTGGCTCTTGGCTGCCCTGGTGCTTGGGTTTGCTTATCCATTTCGACAGGTTTCAGATCTGGGTTGGTCACTCATGCCCTTGCTTGCTCTGGCTGCCATGGAACTTTCGGGTTACCTTGTCCCGATCCAAAATGGTAATTGGGAAACCATTGGTATGGCGGTGTTTACTACTGCCATACTGGTATTTGCGGCGTTAAATTACTCTGCCATAGCCCTGGTTCCATTGGATCAATCGGCATTGCAATTGCGCTGGTGGATTCTGCTCGGATCACTTGGTTTGCTGGCTGTCAGCATGGCAATGGTGGCCTTCGGTTGGTCTATTCCCACGGCAGCCCAGGGCGGGATTTGGGGCACACTTGCTGTTCTGATCATTTATACACTATCCACTACGATGGCATCCGGCAGCCTGCGTACTTATCGCACTTTTGAATTGTGGCCGTCTGGTCCTTATGTCGGCCAGGTTGATACCCTTGTTCGTCAGATGAACGATCTTTCGCGTTGGAAGACCGGGGTCAATTCTGTCCTGGATGTGACCATTGCCGGGGTCGACTCACCGGCTCTTTTCTGGACACTGCGCGATTGGCCGGTGACGGCTTTGCCGGATGCGAATCTGTCTGGTAGTACCCCCTCAATCGTGATCGCTTCTGACCAATTCTCCAGTGATGAAATCCAATCTGCGTATCGTGGACAAGATCTGAGCTGGCGTGTTTTTCCGATTTGGGATCAGGGTCTGATCTCAGATTGGATGCGTTGGAGTATTCTTCACGAGTTTCCTAAAAATGATGAAAAGCTCATTCTTTGGGTGCGCAGTGATATTTTCGTCGATTCGCAAAATAGCCAGTGATTACCTGCAAGAGTCAGAAGCCTGATTTCGAGTAGATCCGAGCGGCTTTAGATTCACCAGTTTATAGTTTTTTGCAATTTGTAAGCACACATTGAAAACTGAACATTGTCTTTCTTTCAAGGATTTAATAATCGTATGACACAAATTTCGATCATTGCAATTGATGGACCGGCAGCTTCTGGTAAATCCACCCTGGCATTTCGCCTGGCGCGCGCGTTGGGATACTTATATTTCGATACTGGCCTGATGTATCGGGCCGTTACCTGGCTGGCGCTCAATCGTAAGATCGAAATTAAGAATGAGGCTGCCGTTACAGCATTGGCTGAAGAAATTCCGATTGAAGTGTCTGCCCCCTCGCTTGCGGATGGCCGTTCTTGTGATGTGGTTGTCGATGGCAGGGATATCACCTGGGACATTCGCAAACCCGAGGTTGAAGCCCAGGTATCAGCCGTCTCAGCTTATGCAGGTGTTCGCAATGCACTTACTCTCCAACAGCGTCGTATCGGTTTGCGTGGTCGAGTCGTCATGGTTGGGCGCGATATAGGCACAGTTGTATTGCCTGATGCTGACTTGAAGATCTATCTGGATGCTTCTGCAGAAGAGCGCGCCCGACGCCGTCACCAAGAGATCCTGGCGCACGGAAGAGATGCCAGTTACGAAGAAATTCTTGCAAAAGTGATAGAGCGCGATCGCGTTGACTCTAATCGCATCATTGCACCTTTGAAACCAGCTAATGATGCGATTATTCTTGATTCAGATCAGCTTGATGCAGACAAAGTCTTTGAAAAAGCTTATGATTTGTGTAAAAGCTGATATCCTTTATTAGCAATGGCAGACGTAATCGACCCCGTTTTCAGTGTTCCTCTAAAACATCGCATCGCGAGAGTTTTACTGAAACCCTTTTTCCGGGGTTTGTTCCATGTGCTTGCTCGCGTCAAGGTGACAGGGAAGGAAAATGTTCCCTTCGGAAAGCCATATCTGGTTGCAATCAACCATATCTCAACCTTCGATCCTCCGTTTGTGCTGGCTTTTTGGCCTGAAATGATAGAAGCAATGGGGGCTGTTGATATATGGAGCCGGCCCGGACAGGCCCAACTTGTCAGGCTTTACCATGCAATTCCGGTGCATCGCGGGGAATATGATCGGGCCCTGTTCGATGTGGTTTTGAGCGTTTTTTCGGCCGGCAAACCCCTGCTGCTTGCGCCAGAAGGTGGGCGCTCTCATGCGGTCGGTATGCGCCGTGCCCGACCGGGCATCGCGTTCATTGTTGAGAAAGCGCAGGTCCCGGTTGTGCCGGTGGGCATCATAGGTACAACTGATGATTTTTTCAATAGGGCTGTGCGGGCAGAGCGCCGCCAATTGGAACTGTCCATCGGAAAGCCAATTCATCTTCCGCCAGTAACTGGCAAGGGCGATGATCGTCGCGAATCACGACAGCGTAACGCTGACTTGGTCATGACCCAAATCGCTGCGTTGCTTCCAGAAGAATATCGCGGATATTATGGAGCATCGCAAGGGCCTGAGTCAGAATGAAAAGTTGTACAATTAGCGTGCGTTTACTCACGAGCTCTTCGTTCTAACACTTAACTATCCTGGTTCTCCTGTTCGGGCGATTAAAAATCGATGGTTTGCCCCCGCCAGTGGAGTTTCGCGCCTGTTCTTGGCGCAAAACTCCACTAAAAGGCTCTTTCACTCGCTTCCCGTTTCTTGGGAAGCGGGAAGCGGGCTGGGTTATCGCCTATACCTGGATACCCGTGAGTAAATACATTATCGTTAGTACAGATCTGGTGCGTGCACATTAAAACCACCTGCCGGAAAGGTGTGCATGCTCGGCCAAATCACTTCCATCTGCTAAGCCTTGGGTATAATATTTTAAGATAGGCAATCTTATTGCCGGTCCCATAAAATTATGGAAAACATAATCTGGTTATTCGATACGCATCCCATCCCATACTGGCCAGTTACTTCATTCGGCTGGCTAGGGTGGTTTATTTTTCTTGGTTGCATCATCTGGTTCGTATTAGGGCAGCGACAGATGCGGCAGCCTTGGGGTGCCAGAAGCTGGGGGCTTTTCACTGCATTTGCATTTTTTGTAATCATCTTAAACCTGTTTATCGGCCTGCGTTTACCAGTTGGTGCAGCTTTATCGCTGCCCGATACCCCTCAGGAACCGCGTGGTCCAGCCATTATGTTGCTATCTGCAGTACCGCTCTTGTTGGCTGGCACAATTCTTGGCCCGCTTGCGGCAGCAGTCCTGGGTTTTCTGGCAGGTGTCCTGCGCTTTTTGTGGGATACGCACAGTATCTTTACCTCGCTTGAGCTGGCCCTTTTTGCGTCTTTGTTCAGCCTGTCAATTCGCCAGCGTTACCGCGGCTGGTTTTTTGCGTTGATACGTGAGCCGCTTCCTCTGGCCGTGATCTTAACCTTGTTATATGCACCTGCTTATATCGTTGGAGCATTTCTGGCTTCGTCTGGATCCATGCCCGCCCGGCTTGACTATGCCCTGACAGGTGTAGGTCTCCGCAACCTAGCGGTAGGGGTGGAGCTACTCATTGGTGGACTATTTTTGCAGGTCCTGGTGACTGCCTTTCCGCTTTCTTGGGGTCGAAACCTGCCTTTGGAGCCATCTCCGATGGAACGCAGTATCGAAACGCGTTTTCGAGTCGGTACAGGCACACTGATCATAATCTTACTGTTCGTGCTGCTTGTCGGGGATTGGGTTGTCGCCGGCGAGGCTGCTCGCGATATGCTTCGTAATCGTCTCAAAGGCACCGCCGAAATCTCTTCACAGAGTGTGCCATTTTTCCTCGAAACTGGTCAAACCCTGGCGGCTGAGATTTCAAAAAGCCCCGAAATGATCAGTACAAGTGGCGCGGATCTTAACAGGGTGCTAGATGAGCAAATCCAATCAGTACCCTATTTCGATCAGTTGTTTGTTTTTGATCAATCAAAAAGCCTGATAGGTAGTTATTCATCTGGTTCAGCCGAACAGGCAGTTCTCTTTCCGGAAGAAAATACCGGGTTGGAGCTGGCTTTTAACGGTGTTCTCAGCCAGACTTACACCATTCCGCCGGCCTATCCGGATAAGGATCTTTCAGCCAGGGTCGCCTTCATTATTGCAGTTATTGATCCCAACTCTTCACAAATTGTGCGCGTTTTGATCGCTCGCACCGACCTGGCAACTAACCCATTTACGTTGCCCCTGGTTACCAGCCTGAGATCCATGTCAGAACTGGGTGGCAACGGTATTTTGCTGGACGAGAATGGGCGCATCATATTTCATCCGGTTACAGCCCAGTTGATGAGCCAATATTCCGGCCAACAGAAAACTGAGCCAACTTTTTTTGATGATACCGCGCCTAATGGAACGCGTACCCTTGTTTATTATCAGCCAGTGAGCGGGCGGTCGTGGGCAGTGGTATTGATCGTTCCAGCTCAACAAGCCCAGCAGCTTGCGCTAACGATTGCCACTCCACTCATTGTTATGATACTCGTGCTGGCAATAATCGCGCTCCTGTCTTTACGTCTGGGGCTGAAAAGTATTACGACTTCCCTGCAGACTCTTGTTATCGAGACGGTTAGGATTTCACAGGGACAGCTTGATCATGGCCTTGCGGTTGATGGGGTGGACGAAATTGGCCAATTCCGTCGCTCTTTTGAACAGATGCGTGTTAGTTTGCGGGCGCGCCTGTCGGAGCTTAACCAGTTGCTTCTGGTTAGCCAGGGCGTTGCTTCGAGTCTTGATGTGCATGATGCCGTCCAACCCGTGTTTGATGCAATCTTGGCAACAGGCGCAGTTGCGGTCCGCATGATTACACCCCCCTTTGATGACGAAGCCGGGCCAGGTCTGAGCCATGTTATGGCGCTTGGGCAGAAAAAGGATGTGTATGCCCGGTTTGATGACCAGATTGTTTTATATACAGAACAACAAGAACGATGGTTTGCATCCGACGCTTCGCGCTTCCCTGGATGGGCCGTAACTTCCACGGGCTCGCCTGATGGCCGGGCTGAGATCCCGGCGTCTCTTTTCGCAATTCTATTGCGCCATGAAAATCGGAAATTTGGTGTTTTGTGGGCAGGATATGCCGAGCTGCATCAATTCTCCGATTTGGATGAACGTTTCCTGATTACCCTGGCGGGACAGGCTGCCCTGGCTGCATCCAACCATAACTTATTCCGTACTGCCGAAGTTGGGCGACAACGCCTGGCCGCAATACTAGCTTCCACGCCTGACCCGGTTCTCGTAATTGACCAGTATGACCGGCTTTTGTTGGCAAATCCGGCCGCACTGCAAGTATTTGGGTCAGTAGTTGAGACGGGTATAGGTCAGCCGGTTGAAAAAGTCATCCAGCAAAAGCCGCTGCTGGATATTCTTCAGACTTCGGTTTCTGATAAACTAACCAGTGAAGTGAGCTTCCCTGGTGGAAAGGTATACCTGGCAACCGCTTCTCCCGTGGTGGCAGAAGATCATCCTGTCGGGCGAGTCTGTATCCTGCGTGACGTAACCCATTTTAAAGAGCTGGATACGATGAAATCTGAATTTGTCAACACGGTCAGCCACGACCTCCGTTCACCGCTGACCTTGATACGTGGCTATGCCACCATGTTGGAAATGATTGGTTCCCTTAATGAGCAGCAACAGAGTTACGTTAGGAAGATTGTTGCTGGCGTGGAGAATATGTCCCGCATGGTTAATGCTTTGTTAGATCTTGGCCGCGTGGAAGCCGGTGTAGGCTTGCAGCTTGAAATTTTCGCTCTGGAGGACCTCATCGACCAGGTGATTGGCTCGCTTCAGCTTCTCGCCGTGCAAAAAAATATTGACATTACGGTGACAATCCCAAAAAAGCCGGCGCATGAATTGCTCATGGAAGCGGACCGGGTCTTATTCCAACAGGTTATTTACAATCTGGTTGATAACGCCATTAAGTACACCCCTCCGGGTGGTCGAGTGGTTTTGCGGCTTCAAATAATGGATGGAAATGTGTTGTTCGAAGTTCAAGATAGCGGTATAGGTATTGACCCACTTGATCAACCACGTCTTTTCGAAAAATTTTACCGCGGTGGGCAGCGTGAGGCTCGCGAACAAAAAGGTTCTGGCCTGGGATTGGCGATCGTCAAATCAATCACCGAGCATCATGGTGGCAAGGTTTGGCTCGAAAGTCAGTTGGGAAAAGGCAGTATCTTCTTTTTGCTGGTTCCCATGCGTCAACCTACCCGTAGTGAGGATTAAGTGTTCGAGCTTTTTCATCGTTTGTAATAGGCTTAATGTATACTGGCATGACCATTGTGATCAGAAAAAATCGTCAAAACTGCCGAATTTGTTCTGCTATGGTCTTAATCATAATCAAAGCTTCGGGTATTTAAACGCGCGAAATTTTCAACCTGTCGGATTCGGTAACTATACGTTATAATGCGAAGCCGCTCAAGTGATTGAACGGCTTGATTTTTGTTATTATCAACATATCCAAAGAGGCAAGATAAAATGGCTACTAAGCGTACATATCAACCCAAGATCCGCCGTCGCATGCGTGTGCACGGTTTCCGCGAGCGAATGTCCACTGCTGACGGGCGTGAAGTTTTGCGCCGTCGCCGCAGCCGCGGTCGCACCAAGCTCTCGGTCAAAATTAATAACCACGTCAAGCGGGTCCGCTGGTAGGCTGTTCCGCGGGGATGCATTGATCCTCCGTGTGTTCGGCGTATCCTTAAGCGCTAGGCAAGGGTGAAACATCGTTTTCGCCTGACTCGGTCCACAGATTTCAAGCGGGTGCGAAACCAGGGCAAGTCCTTCGCGCACCCGCTTGTTGTGCTAGTCAAGTTACCTTCGGTAGAAAATCGGCCGCGGGTAGGGATAAGCACAAGCCGTTCGGTTGGCAATGCCGTGCAGCGCAATCGGGCAAAACGCCTTTTGCGCGAATCAATTCGACCTCTCATCCCTCGACTTTCTCCCGGGTGGGACCTTGTCCTGATAGCTCGTAGCCGCCTGGTGACTGCTGCATTTCAGGATGTGCAGATGGTTGTTGAAGGGCTATTGCGTCGGGCTGATCTGGTTACCATCGACAGTGAGCAAGGTTAGCATGTGTGCTGATCATTATTTACCTCATGAGTATCCGAATGAGCCTCAGCTGCGTGATCTGCCGCGTACGTTGTTAAATTTGCCGCGGCTGCTGTTACTGGCTTTGATCCGCCTGTACCAGATGACCATTTCAAAGGGCTTGCCATCCAATACTTGTCGGTTTTATCCATCTTGCTCCCATTACGGCTACCAGGCAATCTATAAATATGGAGCAATCAAAGGTTCGGTCATGGCGGCGTGGCGTGTGCTGCGCTGTAACCCGTTTAATCCGGGCGGGGTAGATCCCGTCCCCTAAGCCCAGCCTGCCTCGGTTTGTAGCTGCAAACCGCGCAGGATGCGCTTTTAGCGCGCTGGCATACCAGGAGAATTGATGAAGTTCAACCGCGTCTTTTTCTTTGTGCTCGTTGCCTCGCTGGCTGTGTTGTTGACTGCCTGTGGGGCGGCTCCCGCCTCTAACTGGCCCGGGCTTGCGTCTGACGGCACGCATGTTTACCTGGCAGATGGCCAATATGTTTACAATGTGCTCTTGAGTGATGGCACCGAAGTTGTCACTCAGACCGCTGATGGCCCTGTGCCTGCTCGTTTTCCGCTTAAAGCTGAAGGCACAAAATCTTTTTATGCCGCTCCAGCATTGACAAGTGATGGTCAGTTGTTGATTGGTAGTGCTGCCACCAGCGAGCATACTTTTTATAGTATTGACCCATCCACAGGCGCGGTCAAATGGACCTTCTTGGGTGTAAAAAACCCTTGGCTGGCTGGCGCTCTGGTTTTAAATGATAGTATCTATGCTCCGGCTGGTGATGGCAATTTATATGCCTTCACGTTGGCTGGTCAGAAGCGCTGGGAATTTCCTGCTTCGAAGCATAACTTGTGGACTCGCCCGGTTACCGATGGCGAGCTGATCTACGTTGTGACGATTGACCACGAAGTTTTTGCCATTAATCCTGAAGGCAAAAAAGTCTGGTCATTGAAACTCGATACTGGCATAATCGGCGATCCCGTTGTTGCGGCCAAGACCCTGTTCGTGGGTACTCTTTCTGGCAACCTTTATGCGCTCGATGCGGGCACAGGTAGGCAGAAATGGGTAAAAATGCTCGAAGGTGGCATTTGGGGCGCACCCGCATCCGATGGTGTGAATGTTTACGTTGGCACCGTTTTGAGTAAGGCTGGCAAGTTCTACGCGCTTAACGCAGCCGATGGTCAGATTGTCTGGTCAAAGGATGATGAAGGCTCGATTGCAGCTGGACCACTGCTCACTGCTGACCAGGTTGTATATGTCACCGAAGCGGGTAAAATTCAGTCGTTGGATAAGGCTGGGACTCCCAAATGGCAGGTGATTATCGAAAATGCCAAGCTTTATACCCCGCCTCTCCTTGTCGGGAATGTGATCTTGATCGCTCCGATGAATGCGAAGTTCCTTCTGGCGGCTTATGATTTGAGCGGCGTCCAGAAGTGGACTTTTATTGCCAAATAGGAAAGGTGGATATGGGTAATCTTTTTGATCTATTAATTGTCAACCCCTTTACCAATGCCTTGTTGTTGATTTATGCTTTTGTAGGTAATTTTGGTGTTTCTATCATCCTGTTCACCATTATTATTCGTCTGCTTACGCATCCAATCATGGCCCAGCAGATCAAATCAAGCACAGCGATGCAAGAATTAATGGCATCAGATGAATGGCTGAAAATTCAGGAAAAATATAAAGGCGATAAAGAGAAATTGGCTCAGGAACAAATGCGCATTTACAGTGAACGTGGCGTAAGTCCGTTTAGCTCCTGTTTGCCAACCCTGATCCAGTTTCCAATTCTGATTGGGTTTTATCAGAGCATAGTTCGCGCGATTGGTGTTACACCACTGCAGCTGCTTTCCCTGGTGCGTGGAATTTATCCAGGTCTTGAAAATATCACATCGTCTGCCAGCCTCTCCGCATTGATACCTATCCAGAGTAAATTCTTATGGATGAATTTGGGTCAACCGGAGGGCATTAAACTGGATTTCCTGCCATTCGCGATCCCTGTATTGGCCATTATCGTTGGTTTGACAACTTTTGTACAAACAAAACTCACCGTACAGCCTTCAGCTAATCCGAATGATCAATCATCGCAAATGAACCAGATGATGGGTCTGTATATGCCGGTGTTGTTGTTCTACTTCGCGCTCAATTTTGCTTCAGGTTTGGCAGTTTACTTCATTACCAGCAACCTGGTGGGTATTGCCCAGTACGCCGCGTTGGGTAAAGTCAACTGGAAAAATCTGTTCAAGTTTGGTCCTGATAAGAAACCTGAAGCCAAATCCAAATCTGGCAAACGTTCCTAGGGATGTGAAATGAAACGAACAACTTTGGAAGTGATAGCTCCTACAGTGGAAGAAGCCATATCGCGTGGCGTTGATCAGTTGGGTGTCCCGCGCGAGGCTTTGGATGTGGACATTTTGGACGAGGGTTCAAAGGGTTTTCTCGGTATTGGGGGCCGCCAGGTGCGTTTGCGCTTGACGGTTAAAGATATTGAGATAGCTTCACCCGCTGTCGCCGCCCCGAAACTTGATAATGAGCAGGCGACCCAAGCCCAAGATTCTCTTATTGGTTTTACTATTCAGACTACCAGCGATCTTCTGTCCAAGATGAAGATAAAAGCCCATGTGATCGCCAAGTATGGCGAGTCTGATGGCAGTGGCGACCTTCCCATTCTCGTTGACATTAATGGTGAAGATCTGAGCGTTTTGATTGGTCGCCGCGCTGAAACTTTGAATGCGCTCCAATATATTTTGGCGCTTATTATCAGCAAAGAAGCCAGCCGTTGGGTGCAGGTTGTTGTCGACGTGGAAGGTTACCGCGCTCGCCGCGAGCGCCAATTGCGTCAGTTGGCCCGTCGAATGGCTGATCAGGCTATCCGAACAGGTAAACGCCAGTTGTTAGAGCCTATGTCTGCTGCTGAACGTCGGGTGATCCACCTTGAGCTGCGTGGGCACGAAGCTGTGTCAACCGAAAGCCTTGGTGATGAACCTAATCGTAAAGTCAGTATTGTCTTGAAGAAATAGTTCTTAATTACCCGGCAACCCGGTGAAATAAATCACCGGGTTGTTTTAATTTATCAGGTTATAATTTGTTTATATGTTTCACATGGTTTCACTGGAACCCGTTGATTATCTTGTGATTGGGCACATAACTGTTGATCTTAGTCCATCTGGCCCGGTGCTGGGTGGCTCAGCAGCTTATGCAGCTCTGACGGCGCGCGCCTTGGGTCTGCGAGTGGGTGTAGTAACAGTGCGTGGTAATGAACTTCCACTGACCGAGCTGGATGGTATTCCGGTGGTGTCTGGTGAATCTGATCATAGCACCACCTTCGAAAATGTCTACACCCCTGCCGGGAGGGTCCAGTATATCCGGCACACTGCCGCTAAAATTGACCTTGCCATCGTGCCGGAAATATGGCGGAAGGCAAAGATCATCCACCTGGCCCCAGTCGCCCAGGAAGTGAATTGGTTATTGCCACCAGATTTTCACCCTACGCTGTTAGCGCTGACGCCTCAGGGCTGGATGCGTTCTTGGGACGGCGATGGTCGGGTTTACCCTTGTGCCTGGCAGCGCCCTGAAGAAGCATTGCGACAGGTGGGAGCATTAGTGTTTAGCGTGGAAGATGTTGCACGAGATGAAGAAGCCATTGACCTCATTGCAAATGCGTCGCGTATCTTGGCTGTTACTGAGGGAGCTGATGGTGTACGCTTGTTCTGGAATGGCGACAGCCGCCGTTTCCGCCCCCCTATGGTCACCGAAAATGATCCGACAGGTGCTGGTGATATTTTCGCAGCGGCTTTTTTTGTCCGTTTGTTGAATACGCGTGATCCTTGGGAAGCAGCTCGTTTTGCCAATCGTCTCGCTTCGATATCTGTTACGCGCCGGGGAATGGCAGGTGTGCCCAGCGTGGATGAAGTCAGGACTTGTTTAGTAGAAGTAATGTAGTAAGCGAATATAAACCTGAATCCTGCTCATTTCCAATATTTGTGTGCAGGTATCGTGATCCGGATAAAAAGTGTAAAAGTCGGGCTGGCAAAGGGATGAACTCTTTGTATAGTCGATCCGAATAGAGCTAGGGTATTCAGGGGTACGGTTATTTTGGTATTTTTTGGAGGAATGAAATTGACGGCTCGTATTTATACATTGGTCAATCAAAAAGGTGGTGTTGGTAAAACTACCACAGCCATCAATCTGGGTGCATACGTAGCAAAATTAGGACAGCGTGTCTTGATTGTTGACCTCGATCCCCAGGCTAACGCCACGTCATGTCTGGGTGTAGATAAACACTCAGTCAAGAATGGCACTTACGAAGCCTTGTTAGGCTTATCACCCATAGGGAGTGGCTTACTCGCCAATCCTGAATTGGGTATTACATTACTGCCGTCTTCTTCAGCTCTGGCAGGGGCAGAAGTGGAATTGGTGAACCAACCCGGTCGGGATACCCGTCTGAAACATGCTCTGGAATTGCTGGTTGAGCGTTTTGATTATATTTTGATTGATTGCCCGCCGTCTTTAAGCCTGCTAACGGTCAATGGTCTGGTCGCTGCAAAAGATGGCGTCATTATTCCTGTTCAGTGTGAATATCTGGCTTTGGAAGGTGTTGGCCAATTAATGCAAACCCTTCAACGTATTCGCCAATCGCTTTATCCAGCTCTGAAGGTTCGCGGTGTTGTGATGACCATGTTTGAGAGTCGTGCGCATCTTTCATCGGATGTGGTCGGCGAAATTCGTAAACATTTTCCAGACCAGGTTTTCAATGCCATCGTACCTCGCAGTATTCGTCTGGCCGAAGCACCTTCTTACGGGTTACCAATTTCAATCTATGCGCCTTTGTCAACCGGGGCACAGGCTTATTCCGCCCTTGCAAAAGAACTACTCGAGGGTGATGGAGTTGTATTACCGCAATAATGGTCCTTTTTCCCGAACAGGTTTTTCCTAACCATGTTTGTGTGTAAATCGCGACAAGAAACTCGTCTTAAGGAGTACTCATGCCAAAACATTCTGGTCTCGGCAAGGGCCTGGATGCACTGATCCCCACTCGGTTTCAAAACGAAACCTCTCAGGATGGCGATTCAGCGCAACCTTCCGCAGGCTATTTAACCATCCCAATCGATCAAATTGTACCTAACCCGCGTCAACCACGTTCTCACTTTGGAGAACTGGCGTTGGCTGAACTGGCCGCATCGATTAAGGAGCATGGCATTATTCAACCCCTGCTGGTCAGCCGTACTGAGGATGGCCAGGGTTACACTCTGGTTGCAGGTGAGCGGCGCTGGCAGGCTTCACAGCTCGCCGGTTTAAGTACGGTGCCGGTAATTGTCCGGCAGACAACCGATCAACAGCGTCTTGAATTGGCACTGATCGAAAACATCCAACGGGCGGATCTGAATTCTCTTGAAGAAGCCAATGCCTACCGGCAGTTGTCTGTTGAGTTTCAGCTATCGCACGAGGAAATTGCTGCTCGCGTTGGTAAAAGCCGTGTGGCTGTTACCAATACCCTGCGCCTGCTCAATTTGCCTGACTCGATCCAGAAATCTTTGTTACAAGGTGATATCACAGAAGGCCATGCGCGTGCCTTGTTGGGTCTCAGCAACCCGCGGGCAATGGAATCTGCTTTGCGCACGATTATTTCCCAGAAAATGACGGTCAGACAGACTGAAGAACTTGTCAATAAATTAAAAGGCGAGAAGCCAGCTGCTGGCGTAAAAGAAGACCATTCCCCCGAAGAAAAGTCATTGGAAGATTTCATTCGTGCCAATTTATCCAACAAGGTCAATGTAAAAATCGGCAAAGATCGTGCCAGCGGCAGCATGACCTTGTATTATGGTTCTGAAGAAGAATTCCAGGATTTAATGATTCGTTTGACCGGTCAAAAATATAGCCCCTGATAAAGCAGGTTGAATCAGGCATTTGCTGAAAATATTTGGTCCATGGTATTGATTTTTTGGAATATCTATGAAAATACTTTATAACGCCACTATCCATAGTTTCGACCAATTTCGCCCGGATGCATCTGTACTGGTAATTGACCGTGATAAAGTAGCTGCTCTTGGCGGGCCAGAGCTGCTGGATGCTTTTGGCACTCGTGTTAGTCGTCAGGACATGGGTGGCCGAGTGATTTTGCCTGGGCTTACCGACGCGCACATGCATTTGATGCATTATGCGCTCAGTTTGCAAAAAGTGGACGTGGAGACATCCACAAAGGCAGAAGCGCTGCAGCGCATATCCAAACGTGTTGCGGAAACTCAACCCGGAGATTGGATACTTGGGCATGGCTGGCAGCACAACGATTGGGGGGGAGAATTTCCCAGTGCCGCCGAATTGGATTTGATTGCTCCAAACCACCCCGTTTATCTTACAGGAAAATCTTTGCATGTTTCCTGGGCAAACACACTTGCACTGAGGCTGGCAGGGATTGGACATGGTACTCCAGATCCGCTGAATGGCAAAATTTTGCGAACCGAAGATGGTCAGCCAAATGGTATTTTGCTTGAGTCTGCCATGCAAATTGTAGAACTGGTTCTGCCAGCTCCCGATGAATCTTACGTGGCAGGAGCAATTGAAGCTGCTCTGCCCAACCTTTGGAAATTGGGACTGACTGGAGCGCATGATTTTGATTATCGCACTGCCTTTATGGCGCTGCAAATCCTGGATAACAGCCAGCGTCTCAAACTCCGCGTTACCAAAAGCGTACCGTTGGATTTGCTACCTTATGCTGCCGCGCTTGGTTTGAGAACAGGTTTTGGCAGCCAGAATCTGCGGATTGGCTCGGTCAAGGTGTTTATGGATGGGGCGCTTGGTCCTCGAACTGCAGCGATGCTGAAACCCTACTTGAATGAGCCGGGAAATAGGGGTATTCTGAATATGGATGGTGAACAGTTTTTTGAATATGGCCGGCAGGCAGCTGATGTGGGCCTGAGTATGACTGGCCACGCTATTGGAGACCGGGCTTTGCATGAAATTCTGGATGGTTATGCTCAACTGCGTGTTTATGAGCGCGAGCGCGGATTACCAGCTCTGCGACATCGCATCGAACATGTACAAATCCTTCATCGTGATGATGCTCAGAAATTGGGCAAACTTGGAATTATTGCATCCATGCAGCCTATCCATGCAACATCAGATATGTTAGTTGCTGAAAAATATTGGGGCGAGCGTGTGGAACTGGCCTATTCCTGGCGTACGCAGTTAGATTCTGGTGCGGTGCTTGTTTTTGGCTCTGATGCTCCGGTGGAAGCTCCGAACCCGTTTTGGGGATTGCACGCTGCTGTTACACGTCGTCGAGCAGATGGTGTTCCTGGTTCTGCTGGGTGGCATCCAGAACAGTGTCTTTCCATGCGCGAGGCACTCGAAGGCTATACTACCGGTGCTGCTTATGCTGCTGGAGTTGAAGATTGCCTCGGACGGCTTTCGCCAGGACACTTCGCAGATCTAATTGTGCTGGACGAAGATCCATTTACGTGTCCGGTGGATGATCTATTGGATATGCGGTCATCTGCCACGATGCTGGGTGGCGAATGGCTTTGGGAGGATTAAGGAATAATGGTGAATCTTCCTAAAATGATCAGCCCTGAGTTATTAGTTCCCCGCCTGGGTGACCAGCTGGTGGACATGGGTTTGCTCAGTAATGAACAGTTGCAGCAGGCGCTTGCATATCAACTTAATGGCATGGATAAAGGCCAGCAGCTTCTCTTGGGTCAGGCAATTATGGAATTAGGTTTCCTTGACCGTGCCACGCTCGATTGGGCTGTTACAGAGCAGATCATGCACCTGCGTACTGCCTTGGAAGATGCAAATCACAACCTGGAGTTGCGTGTTCAACAACGTACCATCGAATTAGAAGAAGCACTTCGCCGTCTTTCTGAGAGCAGCCAGTTGAAGGCTAATATTATTGCTAATATTTCGCACGAACTTCGGACGCCACTTACCCATGTTCGTGGTTATCTTGATTTGCTGTATACAGAATCCCTGGGCGATTTGAATTCTGACCAGAAAAAAGCGTTGGGGGTGTCCTTGCAATCTTCTTTGCGCCTGCAGACACTGATTGATGATTTGATCCTCTTTTCGCAGGCTTCGCGCGGTCAGATGACATTGACAATGGGGAATGTGGAACTGAAGCAAGTAGCCTTGAAGGTGTTTGAAAGATTTAAGACGCGTGCTGATGATCACCAATTGATTTTGCAGGTTAATCTGGAACCGGATTTGCCAATTGTTCAGGCGGATGAAGAGAAAATAATTTGGGTCATTACTCAATTATTGGATAATGCCATTAAATTTTCCAATCCGGGTGGTAAAGTCAGTCTAAACATCGTAAAAGACACGGTTGCTAATAACATGGTCACTGTTTCAGTATCTGATACTGGGATTGGTATTTCAAAAGACCGTATCAAGGAAATATTTGAACCGTTTCACCAATTGGACGGTTCAGTCACTCGCCGATACGGTGGCACTGGTTTGGGTTTGACCCTTGTTTTGCAAATTATTGAAGCGCACGGCTCCATCATTGATGTCCAATCAGAAATTGACAAAGGAACTACGATTTCTTTCCCGTTGCTAGACATAAAGGCAGCCTGATTTGTCCACTCGCGAAGGAATTTTTGATTATCTGGCGATCGCTGAGATTGTTACCCAACGCGGCGATTGGAAGCAAGCGCTTGATGAAGTGCTTGCCTTGGTGTATTCGATATTTATTTTTGACAATCTGGTTTTGTTTGTAGCTGAACAGGAAGCCAGTAGGTTGACTGAAATCGTATATGCGCGGGCTGTCGGTCGTGGTCAATCGGCAGGTGCTGACGCGGCCTGGGGAGTGGAAATTGCCACCCAGGTGATGGATCGGAATGAAATTGTGATGCAAGAACCCAAAAAATCATACCCCAAGAAAGATCGGCTTAGGCAGCCTTACCTTTTGGGGCTTCCGCTACGAACGTCAACTGGTTTATATGGTGCGATGGTATTTGTTCGCTTTGGTGGACCATCCTATAGCGCTGGACATATTTTGCATGCCCGCTATATTGCATCGCAATTTGCCGGGTTATTTGAACGGAAAAAATTAAATGAAGACATTTTGGCGCTCGAGGAAGCCCGGCGCTTATTGGCGTTGCAAGACGACTTCATAGCGACTATTTCGCACGAATTGCGTACTCCACTAGGATTTATAAAAGGCTATTCGACCACGCTATTACGCCAGGATACTGAATGGGATGAAACAACACGTCGGGAATTCTTGACTATTATCGAAGAAGAGGCTGATCATTTAACAACTCTGATCGAAAACGTGCTCGAATCAGCTCGTCTGCAGAGTAATACCCTGCCGATGAAATTTCAACCAGCCCGTTTGGATACTCTAATCGTGGAGACCGCCACCCGTGCACAGGCGCGATCGAAAGACTTGCAGGTGAAATTGAATTTTCCAATCAGGCCTGTGGTTCAGATTGATAGTGTGCGTATTGCCCAGGTGTTGAGCAACCTTTTTATTAATGCTGCAAAATACGCCCCTGGAGCACCAGTTACGATTTCTTTATCAGAGGTTGCCGGCAATTATCGCATCAGTTTTGCAGATAATGGACCCGGGATAACGCCTGAACATTTGCCCAACTTGTTCAAACGTTTTTTTCGCGTTCCTGGGCAGGGTGGCAGTGGTTCGGGCTTAGGTTTGTTTATTTGTAATAAAATTATTACTGCTCACGGAGGCAAAATGTCAGTAGAATCTGAACCAGGGTCCGGTACGGTTTTTCTGATTGATCTTCCTGTTGAGCCAGCAACCAGTTCTGAAGGAGAAGAATATGACCACTAAAATTTTAATCGTTGATGATGAGCCTCGTTATCTTCGCCTGCTGGAAGCGAACCTACGCTCGGATGGATACGATGTAATTTCAGCTGCGGATGGTCTTCAGGCTGTTGAAGTATTTTCTTCCGATCCGGTGGACTTGATCCTGATGGATGTGATGATGCCCAATCTGGATGGCTTTGCCGCCTGTCAGCGGATTCGGCAGTTTTCAAATGTCCCCATAATAATTTTGACCGCGAAAGGCGAAGAGCAAGATCGTGTGCGCGGTTTGGATATGGGCGCAGATGATTATCTCGTTAAGCCCTTCTCTGCTACTGAGTTATTGGCACGTGTCCGTGCGGTTTTGAGGCGTTCGCAAGTTTCAAAAGATGTCAACCAGAGCCGTTTTTTTGTGCATGATAACCTGCGGATCGATTTCGCCCGGGCCGAGGTCTGGCGTGGTAACCAATTGGTGTTCCTTTCTGCTACCGAATACCGCCTCTTGCTCCAGTTTACGCATAACGTTGGTATCGTCATGAGCGCAGAAGACCTGCTTTCCAGCGTCTGGGGGGCAGAATATCGGAATGATAAGGAAATTTTGTGGGTTAGCATTGCGCGCCTACGCCAGAAGCTGGAAGATGATGCGCACGCTCCCAAGCATATTGTTACCCGCTCTGGTCTTGGGTATCTAATGCCTCCTGTAGAAGGATAACGTTGCCGGCTTCGTTATATTACCATGCTTGATTTGTTGGCGGACAACGGTAAGTCATTTAGTATTTTTTTGGCACCTATTTTTGCCTATCCATGATTAATGCTTGTGCGCCAGACAAGCTATTTTTGAGCGATTAACGTCATGAATAGATGTCCGAAAATAGTAATTATTTAAAACCTGAAAAAGGTCTCGAAAATAGTGCGAACAATTTTCAATAGTGCTCGTCGCAACCGCCATTGAGTGAGAGGAAATCATGACACTGGAGTTTAACGAAAAAGGGAAATATTTTACAGACATTATTTCCAAGTCTGCTGTTCCTGCAGTTATCCAAACAACCACGCACCGAATTGAAGGTTTTATCCATATCCGCATGGATGGTCGTTTGAAAGATGAGTTGGACCGCACGGAACCCTTCATTGCCGTAACGAATGCCAGGGTATTAGGCAACGATGGTGCTTTACTTTTTGAAACAGATTTTTTGAGTATCGCGCGTAGCCAAATTGTCTGGGTAATTCCGAAGGAAGATGGTCTATCTTCGGGAGATATAAAATGAGTGTACTTTCATCTTCGACGGGCTTGTCATCAGCCGATCTATTAAGGTTGAAACATTTCGTGACAGAAAGTTTGACACGCGAGATGGAGGCCGAAAGCCCAGAATATTCTCTACGGGAAGCGTTTGTCCATAAAAAGCTGGAAGAAATCTTTGCTCGCATGCCTGCGAATGTGCCTAATTCGATCCGCCAGCAGCTGATGATAGAAGTTAAAGACGACATTCTGGGCTTTGGACCAATCCAACCGCTGCTCGATGACCCAGACGTCAGCGAAGTTATGGTGAATGGCCCTAAAAAAGTATATGTTGAGAAAAAAGGCAAACTAATCAAGACTGGTGTGACTTTTGAAAACAACCAGGGTGTTTTACGCGTAATTGATCGTATCATTCTTCCGCTTGGCCGGCATATCGATGCGGATTCTCCAACGGTTGATGCCCGACTACCCGATGGATCCCGTGTTAATGCAGTGATCCCGCCAGTGGCAATTGACGGTGCATCCATTACGATCCGGAAATTTCGTAAAGACAAATTGAGTATGGAACAGCTGGTCGAATTCGGATCCATCTCGGCACCGATGGCTGAGTTCCTAAAAGCCTGTGTAATCAGTCGTTTGAATATTATTGTTTCGGGAGGTACTGGCTCAGGGAAAACCACCTTGCTGAATGTTCTTTCCAGCCTGATTCCTGAGACCGAACGAATTGTCACGATTGAAGATGCCGCCGAACTTCAGCTCCAGCAGGAACATGTTGTCCGGCTTGAGACGAAAGCTGCCAGTATAGACGGCAAGGGCCAGGTAACAATTCGTGATCTTGTGCGTAATTCTTTGCGCATGCGACCCGACCGTATCATCGTAGGCGAATGCCGCGGTGGCGAAACTTTGGATATGCTTCAGGCGATGAATACCGGGCATGATGGTTCTTTGACAACGTTGCATGCAAATACCCCGCGCGATGCACTATCTCGAACTGAAACAATGGTGCTCATGGCTGGCATGGATTTGCCGATCAAGGTGATTCGCCAGCAAGTTTCGGCTGCCATTGATCTAATTGTTCAGCAGACACGTCTTAAAGATGGCTCCCGCAAGGTAACATCGATTACCGAAGTGGCGGGTATGGAAGGCGATACCATCGTTTTGACTGAAGTCTTCCGTTTTGAGCAGACTGGTATGAGTCAGGACGGAAAAATAATTGGACAATTAAAACCAACCGGCATCCGTCCATTGTTTACACCGCGCCTTGAGGCTGCTGGATTCAAACTACCTCCAGAGATTTTTGGCGCAAATATGGGTGATATGCTCAGGCGGCGTTAACGTCAGACCAATAAATGCTGGGGTCGAAAGACAAAGGCTGATACGCCTCGTTTCCCTTACCTGTTGTAAAAGTTTGTGCGCTAAGGTTGTCGGGTATAATTGGAAAAGTTCACCGATGAGTAACAGAATAATGCCTGATTTCACTGGAAAACCATTATGAGCCTGCAAGTACAGATCACCCTTCGCACTCGCAAACTGGGCGTTTTGATCCGAGATGCCCGCATGGCAGCGCGCAAAACAGTCACTGAAGTGGCCAAGGCTATGGGCATTTCTCCGGCGTTGTTGCGTGCTTACGAGGAAGGTCGGAAGGCCCCATCACTGCCTGAGCTGGAAGTACTGGCTTATTATCTTAACCTGCCTATCCAGCATTTTTGGAGTGGTGAAGCGCTTTCTGATGATAGTGCACGTACTGAACCGATTAATCTGGCTCAGTTGGTTTCGCTGCGACAGCGTATTATCGGAGCGCTGTTGCGCCAGAAACGTCTGCAAGCAAGCATCTCGATTAAGGGACTGTCTTTTGAGACAGGGATTTCGCAGGGACGTTTGAATGGTTTTGAACAAGGGGATCATGCCATCCCATTGCCAGAGCTGGAAGCCATACTTGTGGTCATTGGTGGACGTGTAGAAACATTCTTCGACCAGAATGGTCCGGTAGGCAGGTGGATGAATGACCAGGCTGCCATTCAGGAATTTTTAAAACTCTCTCCAGAGCTACGCGCTTTTGTGTGTATGCCGGTAAACCGTCCATACCTGGATCTTGTGCTCAATTTAAGCCAACTTTCCACGGAGAAGCTGCGTTCTGTGGCTGAAAGTTTGCTTGAGATCACACTATAGTAAATAGGTGAGCGTGCATTTTGTATATTGCGAGGAAAAGACATGGTCACTTCGGATGTGAATGACCTGGTCGCGAATGCGAAAAGGGTATATCAGGATGGCGATTACATTAGCGCAGCGCGTCTTTTTGGCGAAGCTGCGTCTGTTTTTCAGGCCCAGGGGAATGCTTTGGATGCCGCTGAGATGAAAAACAACCAGAGCGTAGCTCTTTTACAATCTGGAGATGCCCAGGGTTCTTTCGATGCGGCGTATGGTACTTCCATGGTCTTTTTCGCGAGCGCTGATTTTCGCCGGCAAGGGATGGCTTTTGCCAACGAAGCTTCAGCTTTGATTGAATTGGGCCGCGTGGCAGAAGGTTCCCAAAGTTACAAACTTGCTGCAGATGCATTGGATAAGGCAGGGGAAGACCAGATGCGCGCCAGTGTAATGCAGGCACTCGCTATTGTTCAGCTGCGTAAGGGCAAGGCACTGGAAGCCCTGCTTTCAATGCAGCTTGGATTGGCAGGTGTGAAGAAACCCACCCTTAAACAAAAAGTATTGCGAAACCTGTTAAGATTACGAGTATGATAAATGCTCAATTGGCAGTCCGCCCTGCGAGTCAGGCTGATCACACTTCGATTGCAAACCTGATTTACTTCGAATCGCATGTTCACCGGCATTTGGACTGGCGAGGTCCCTTAGACTGGCTTGGCTCCCCGGAATATTGGGTTCTGGAGCAGAACGGCGTGGTTGTTGCGGCGCTGGCCTGTCCGCCTGATCCTGAAGGAGTGGCCTGGCTGCGTTTGTTTGCGCATTCTTCGGATGTGTCGTCAGAATACGCCTGGCGTGTTCTTTGGGAAAATGCTAAAACCAGTTTAGGGGGTCGCGGGCTATTGGTGGCGGCTATTACTGTTGCCGATTGGTTTAGTGATCTTTTGGCAGGTAGTGGGTTCCTGGAAAAACAGCAAATCGTAGTACTGGAACAAAAATCCACCATTTTTCAACAGCGGCCAATTCCATCCAACGTGTTTCTGCGACCGATGACTGAACATGATTTATCAGATGTTGCGGTTGTGGATAGTTCTGGGTTTGCCCTTTTATGGCGGAATTCATATTATGCTTTGCAATCTGGTTTCATGCAGGCTGGTTTTGCAACTGTTGCTCTTTTGAATGGCGAGATTATAGGTTACCAGATTAGTACCCGCAATTCCTTTGGAGTACATTTAGCACGTCTGGCTGTAATAGCAGGTATGCAGGGACATGGGATTGGCTATTTGCTGGTTCAGGATCTCCTTACCCAAAGCAGGCGTGCTGGCTTGCATAGGCTTACTGTTAATACACAAAGCGATAATCGCGCTTCACTGGCGTTGTATAAGAAAATTGGATTTGAATTGACCGGGGAGCGTTATTCGGTTTTTGAGTTTCAACTTTAGAGGAAAAATGACTCGTCCTGATTCTGTTATTGTAAACGCAATAGTGCGGCAGGCTTTGGTCTCTGCTGAAGAAGTGATGGGTGCGAATGGTTTGCACGCAGTTTTACGAACTGCTGGTCTCGTGCGCTTTGTGGATAATCTTCCGCCGAATGATATGCAGCCTTCGATCAAAACATCAGATTATGCAAGTTTGAATCAGGCGATCGAATCTTTTTATGGGCGCGCAGCCAAGGGTATGTTGCGCCGCATTGGTAGGGCTTCCTTTCAGTATGGTGTCCGAGAGCAGGCTGGGTTGTTGGGCGTGGCAGGTGTGGCGCTTAAACTTTTACCCAAAAAACAGCGCATCTTGTTTATCTTAAACGGGATGGCTGACGCTCTTAAAAAATCTAATAAGGAAGTGGATGCCTGGGTGGATGAATCGGGGAATACGATTGCATATATAGATCGCACCTGTGCTATTTGTTGGGGCCGGCAGGCTGATCTGGCTGTTTGCCATTTATATGTGGGTTCAGTGGGAGAAGCCGTCTTGTGGGCTACGGGGACGGAATACGAAATAGTTGAAACCCATTGTATGGCCAAGGGTGATGAATATTGCCGTTTTGAAGTAGGCGCCCCGAAAGTGTAAGTGGACTTATTTTGGCCAAGGTCTTCAGTTGCAGGCGGCTCCGATCGGGGAAGTTGTAAGGTGTGTGTTTTAAAGAAATTTGGAATGGAGAAATCATGGACGCTTTCGAATGGAAATGGAAATCTCGTGATGGTCTGACTTTGTGGGCGCAGGGCTGGAAACCAGACGCCCCAAAAGCAGTTGTTGTTCTGGTGCATGGTCATGGTGAGCATATAAACCGTTATCAGCATGTGGCCGAAGTATTCACCCGGGCTGGTTATGCCATGCAAGCATTTGACGTGCGGGGACACGGGCAATCCACTGGCCAGCGTGGGCATACTCCGACCTATGACAATTTGATGGATGACATCTCTGATTTCATTGGTGATGCCCAGAAGCGCTTCCCTGGTTTTCCGGTCTTTTTGTATGGGCACAGCATGGGTGGCAATCAGGTCATAAATTATGCACTGCGTTTTCCCCAGGCTCTGAAAGGCGTAATTGCCACCGGTCCCTGGCTAAAATTAGCTTTTGACCCACCTGCTGTTCAGGTGATGTTAGCCAAACTTTTGAACAATGTTGTCCCATCTTTTACACTCGCCAGCGGACTGGATCAGGCGGCCCTTTCGCGTGATCCAGCTATTGTTAGCAAATATGCGTCAGACCCATTGGTACACGATAAAATCTCAGCGAGATTGTATACAAGTATATATGCTAATGGTCTCGGGGCCTTACAACGGGCAGCTGAACTAAAAATACCGATGCTGCTTATGCACGGTTCCGCTGATAAGCTTACATCCGCGCTGGCCTCGCAGGAATTTGCGGCGAAAGCAGGTAATTTAGTTACCCTGCGCATTTGGGAAGGCTTTTACCATGAGATTCACAATGAACCGGAGAAGGGCGAAGTAATTCAGACCATGGTCGATTGGTTGGATCGTAATATTTAGCTCTTGAAAGGAATTTCCTCGAATATTTTTGAATGCACATAATGCTTTCAATGCGTGAGTGTATGCGCATCTTGTCTGGTGACCGAGATTTGGATCTTAGATAATCTGGGTGCTGATCTTGGTTCTATTAATGCAATTCTTATCTGTTATTACTGGACAAAAGCCTCTGAACATGGCAAAATCCTATTCAATCAGGGATAAAAAACCTGTCTAAATTTTCCGACATGCCAACCTGTGAAAAGGTAAGTATTCCATGGGATAACGAAGGTGTTTTCTTGGGTTGAAAGCACTGGAGATCCAATTGGCAGGTCGGGTTATTTTTCATAATGATTTATTAAAAGGATGGAGTGAAAATGAGTAAACGCCAGGAAATGCGCGAGAAGCGTGCGCGCCAGGAGCGAAGCCAGAGAATTTTGGTTATTGTAGGTGTGTCTGTGGTTGCCATTGCGGTTGCTTTGATGTTGATTCTGCCAACCCTGCAGCCAGTTGGGGCAATTGCAGATCACCCACTGATGAACCGTCCGCAGGTTAAATTCAATGCGATGGGTGATCCGAACGCGCCGGTGAAGATTATCGAATATTCTGATTTTCAGTGCCCGTATTGCGCGAAATTCGTGACGCAGACCGAGCAGCAGATTATTGATGCTTATATCGCTACGGGAAAAGTATATTTTGAATATCATTCCTTCGGCGAATTTATTGGAGTTGAATCTGGTCGCACTGCTGAAGCTGCTTACTGTGCTGGAGATCAGGATAAATTTTGGGAAATGCACGATATTATCTTCGCCAACCAGACTGGTGAAAACGTGGGCGCATTCTCAGATAAGCGTCTGACTGCTTTTGCCGGAAAGATTGGTTTGGATGCAGGTAAGTTCAGTGATTGCTTTACGAGTGGTAAGTATTTGGCCCAGGTCAAGCAGGATGGCTTGGAAGCCACCCAGTCTGGCGTTAAGGCTACGCCCTCGTTTGTGATCAACGGAAAACTGGTCGAAGGGGCGCAACCTTTTTCAGCTTTCCAAACAGAGATTGACGCCCTGCTCAAATAATACAACCTTTACCTTCAGCATATCCTGGGTTATTTATCATCAACGGATGTGCTCTTCGTAAAAATGGCTGAATGCTAAAAGCTGTAACAAGAAAAGCCGTCTCGAAATTGAGGCGGCTTTTCTTGTTATTAGCGCGTTGTATTTTGATTGGAATTATTGGGGCTTATTTTATGATCAGACTCAGAATATAGACAATAATCGGGGCGATCACAAGGGCTGGTAGAAAATTTCCAACCCGGATTTTTTTTATTTCCAACAAGCTGCTGATGCCTATTCCCATTAACAAGACTCCACCAGTCGCAGTCATTTCATTCATCATGCTCGTACTCACGATGGCATTTAACTGGGCAGCTAATAGGCTGATACCGCCCTGGTAGATAAGCACGGGGATTGTTGAAAATACAACGCCGATGCCGAGTGTTGATGCAAAGGCAATTGAGATAAATCCATCCAGAACGGATTTAATGGATAAAGTAAGGTAATCACCTTTCAAACCGTCACTAATCGCGCCGAGCACGGCCATAGGTCCGGTGCAGAAAAGCACGGACGCGGTTAAAAAACCACGCACAAAGTGACTGGATCCACCTTCGGAGCTGCCAGAAAGCCGTTTTTCCAACCAAACACCCAGATTCTGGAGACGGTCTTCTATGTTCCACCAATCCCCAAGTATGGCACCGAAAATAAGCGCCCCTAACACAACCAGTGCGTTCTCAGATTTTAAGAACATCTGCAAACCAACAGCTGTGGTAAATAAACCCATGCCAGCGATGACAGTGTTTTTTAGGTTTTCAGAAAGGCGTGAGCCAAAGAGCACACCCACTGTGCTGCCTATAATGATTGCAACGATGTTGATAATAGTACCTGTCATTTTTCCTTCGCCATTCTTGTGATTTGTCCAGCTTGTTGGTTCTCAAGTAATTCGAGGGCAAAACATAATGATGAGAGTCGATTGAGATATGCCAGCAGGTGAAGATTCTCCAATCCGCCGGCATGGTAAAGTTCTACCACTCGGCGTTCTGCGCGGCGAATAATTGTTCGGGCCAGACCCATGGCTGCGCTTGATGGAACTTCGCCAGGCAGAATAAATTCCCGGGGTACTTCTACCACGGTAGTGATGGCATCTGTTTGTGCCTCCAGCCAATGGACGTGGGTTGCATCGATTGAGCGGAATTTGGCAGCATTTTCAGGTGTGGCGCCCACTTCGGCCATCAATTTATACAGATCGCGCTGTACCTTTACAATCAATGGGGCAATCTCGGGGGTATTTGCGCTGGCACGGGCTAAGCCCAAGGCAGCGGTGGCTTCATCCAAAGCACCTAATGCCTCGATGCGCAAGTCAAATTTTGGGACGCGACCTTCGCCAAGCAGCCCGGTGCTGCCTTCGTCGCCGGTTTGTGTATATATTGAGGACATGGCGGCTATTATACTCTACCCATTGGTTTGCATTTGGTTGATTGGCTATCGTGGGACTTCGAAGCAGTAGGCGGATAAAAGGGGAAAAGCCCAGCTCAAACGGGGGTTGACGAACGTAGAATTACCTGGGCAGGGCATCCAGAACGAAGCAGTACGGGCGCACAAGGCCGAGAGGCAAAGTCTTTCGGTCTTCTGAAGCACGAAAAGCCTTGGAGAGTGGCTGAGTTGGATGGAAATTCAGGGAGAAAAGCCTGGAATAGTCGCGTTGAATAGGCCGAAGAAGAGATTCTCCGTCGGACCTCCTGCAGTGCGAAGATCGGGCATGGCGATCAGGTCGTCAGGCTGGCCAAAGTAGCTTCGCGCACCAGGCGAGCCAGAGTGTTTAAGGTATCCAGTACGTCAGCCAGGAAGAGCATTGCTTTGGAGCGCGCAAGGCCAAAAACAGACAT
>JAPLGT010000062.1:0-55112 GCA_026390035.1 Chloroflexota bacterium | reverse complement strand
GATCGCCTGAACAGTGATATACAGGATCCCTGACCCCATCGCTGCCAAACCTGCCCAACGGATGACTTTCGAGCTTGTTATCTGCATTTTGTTCTCCTTGATCGCGGTCTTTGTATTGATGGTCATGAGTTTGTCTCCTTTTTTGAACGATATCGATAAGTGTTGAAAGGCATAACTGCCTGTTTGGGTTCGACTAAGTACAATATACAAATAAATGTGGGGAGCTGTCATCCCCATGTGTGGGGATATATGTGGGGATATAAGGTAAAGTATGCGAGAATTTCTCAGGGGGGCCAGAGAAAATATAGACCCTGCCAGGTAAACCATGAATGCTGGCATACCTGGCAGGGCTAAGTGTGGTGCTTTTGTGCGGTTAGATCAAACCGAGTTCGGCGGCGCGCTTGACGGCCGCCCGTCGATCATTAACGTTGAGTTTGCTGAAGATGCTCTTGGTGTGTGTGCGCACTGTGCTCAAGGCGATCACGAGTTCGCGGGCGATTTCGGGTCCAGACAGCTCGGTTTTGAACAAGTGCAGAATTTCAAGCTCGCGCTGGCTGAGCGGTTCGATCAGAGATTGTGAAGCAGGAGTAGTAAGGAGAGGCGCTTCGCCTGCGCTGCTTTGTCCCTCAGCTTCAAATCCTGCCAACAGCTTGCCCGTATAGCCTGGCATGATCCTGCGAGCGGCAGCTTCGCGAAGCAGTTGCGCCATGGGTAAACCTTCATCCAGAAACATGCGCATGTAGCCCTCCGGCTCCGCCAGCGTCAGGGCTTGCTGCAGCAGCTTGACAGCAGCCGGGATGTCGCCTTGCGCCTGGTAAGCAAGCGCCTGCAATCCCAGGATTTCAATGACATTTCCTAACCGCCCGCCTTCTTGCGCTGCTTTCAGGAGCCGCTCGAGTAGTTTCATTGCATCAAGAGTGGAGCTGTCTTTAGGGTTGTTTTTAGATTGGGCTAAGAGTACCCGAGCCAGGGTGATGTGTTCAAACTCGCGCAGGTAAGTGAGCTCGTCCTGGTTGGACAGTCCCTGCTCACGCGCCCAATCAAGAACTTCAGTCAGCCGACCCTGTGCGATCCACACGCGTGTCTTCAATGCCGGGATTGGTCGCACATTTGGGGAAAAGTCGCCTATATACAGGCGCTCCGCCTCATCGAGCAGGTCGAGCGCGCCGTCCAGAGCGCCCTCGGCCTCCCGGATGCGCGCCAGCGCCACGCACCAGCGATACGGGTTTTGGGGTAACCCGGTATGTTCGCCCTGATCCTTGCTTTTCTGCAGGTATTGGCTGGCGGCCTGCAGATCGTTCTGCTCAAGGTAAAGCTCGCTCATCCCCACCAGCATATCGGCTGTGCCTCGCATGGTTGGCGTTCCGTGCTCAGCCGCGAGCTGTAATGCTCGCTCGTAGGTGCGGATGGCCTCGCGGAGATGACCCTGCGCAATGGTAATATCCGCTAGGGCGAGGGCACAGCCGATTACATCAGAGATGAAACCAGCCCGCCGAATCCAGGAAATGCCATCGGCATACATGCGCTGGGCTGCATCGAGATCTCCATCTGTCCAGTATGCGAGCCCCAGAAGTGTCGCTGCCCCGCCGCGCCTGAGAAAGTCGTCTTCCGCCGCGACATCGAGAGCCCTCCGGGCGTATTCCATTGCGCCGGGCACATTGCCGAGTAGCAAGGCCTGTCCTGCGCGGTGTACAGCGACCGCACCAGGCAACCGGCGAAACTCTTCTGGATCAGCTACAACCATTGTCTCAGACACAACATCCGACCACTCACGCCCGTCATCCGTCAGGATCAGCCAGCGCTCAGCGGCCAATAGCCAGGTTTCCACACCCTGGATCTCGCCGTTTCGCATTATTGCCCCGGCATACAAATTACAGAGCACAGGACGGTCACGGACCAGCGCATCCGGAAGCGCCTTAAGCCAGCCAAGCAGGATGACATCCTGCCTGTTCCGGCTCATCGCTGGAAATATTTGTTCAACCAGGTCCGCCGCCCGCTCGAAGTCCCCGCCAGCCAGCGCGTGGCGGATCGCATCGGCTGTCGAACCATTCTGCTCGTACCATTCACTGGCGCGTCGATGCAGAGTAGACACCAGATCGGGCTGCTCCGCCAGCAAGTGCATATGAAGGACATCGGCAAAAAGATGGTGATAGCGAAACCAGTAACGCCTGTCATCCAGCGCAATAAGAAAGAAGTTGCCGCGCTGCAAGTTCTCCAGGCGCGCCTTGCCTCCCGGCTGGCCGGTGACAGCCTCGCACAGCGAACCATTCAAGCGCTCAAGGATGGCGGTCTGGATCAGGAAGTTTCGAACAGCTTCAGACTGGCGCTTCAAGACCTCTTCGACCAGATAGTCGACAATATAGCGGTGATCTCCGGCAAAGGCCTGGATGAAACCTGAAACATCTTGATGCCCCTGCATCGAAAGCGCGGCCAATTGCAGACCGGCAACCCAGCCTTCCGTTCGGGCTTCCAGCACGGCGATGTTTTCACCGGTGAGGTTCAGGCCCATTACCTGGTTGAGAAATTCGGCAGCTTCAGATGGGCTAAAACGCAAATCAGCGGCGCGCAGTTCGGTCAATTGGCCCCGCACACGTAAGCGCGCCAGGGGTAGATTGGGATCTTCACGGGAGGTGATGACCAGGTGCATGTGTGGCGGCTGGTGCTCGAGCAAAAAAGTCAGGGCATTGTCAACTGCCTTGGAATCGAGCATGTGGTAATCATCAAGAACGAAGATGAAATTCTTTGGGATCGCGGAGATCTCATTGAGCAGGGTTGTCAGGATCAATTCAATCAGCGGTGATTGGGTGTCCTGCAGCACTCCCAGTACCCCCGCTCCAATATCCGGCTCAATCGACTGCAAAGCCCTGACGAAATACGTCAGAAAGCGGGTGGGGTCGGTATCGCCTTCGTCCAACGAAAACCAGGCGACCCTCACACCTTCTCCACTCCCATTGGGAAAGGGGTTGGGTGTGAGGGTCGCAATCCATTCGCTGAGCAGCGTGGTTTTGCCAAAACCGGCCGGGGCAACGATAAGGGTCAGTTTGCGGCCAACAGCGAGACCCTTGTTGAGCTTCCCGATCAGATCAGGACGCGCGACAATTTTAGACCGTGGCGGCGGTATGTAAAGTTTAGTGGCTAAAATTGTTTTTAACATACAATTATTATAGTCTAAATTTTATAAAAAAGATCGGATATACCCAAAATCGACAGATTGTCAGGTCACCAACCTGCTGGCGTTGTTCCAAGCGAAGACAGCCTTGCAAATCAAACCATCCAATCCGTATCCAGTTAAACCGCACGCGAGTCAGACCAGTGCATTTTAGTTACCCATCCAACGAACGAGCCACGGTTACGACTACATTCCCTTTTTTTTGTCCAGAATCAACATATCTGTGAGCCTCGGCAATTTGCTCCAAGGGATAGCATCTATCAATCACCGATTTTATCTTTCCCGTTTCAATAAGCTCTTTGATGAAAATTAAATCTTCAGACTTCTGGTTGGCTGCCCCAAAAATTACTTTCTTGCCTTTTCCCATCGAAGTCAATCGCCCTCGAATTATCTGGGCTGGCCCGGGATTTCCTAAAAGATAACTACCATTTTGCTTTAAACAACCGACAGTACCCGAAAACGAACCCTTGCCCATCACATCAAAAATAACATCATAGGTTTCAGCCCGTTTCGTGAAATCCTCTTGAGTGTAATCTATGACGTGGCTTGCGCCAATCGAGCGCAGCACGTCCAATTTGCCCGCGCTGTCCACACCGGTCACTTCCGCCCCAAAGTACCTGGCAAGCTGGACAGCAAAAGTACCGATACTTCCTCCGGCGCCGATAATCAAAACCTTTTGTCCTTTTTGGATATTTCCTCTTCTGAGAAAATGCAATGCCTCAAGTCCTCCGGTGGGAACAGCGGCGGCTTCCTCATAGGTCATATTGACCGGCTTATTTGCCAACACCCCCATTTTGGGATGCTCAGGCAGACATTTGTACTCGGCGTAAGCACCAAAACCAAGACCGGTGGTTGCGAAAACCTGGTCACCTCTCTTGAACAGTTTGACATCTTTGCCAACGGAATCAACTTCCCCAGCCAGTTCCTGGCCAAGGATAATATCTCTTGGTTTTCTGAAACCCATCAATATTCGCATGGGAAACCGGAACAAGAAAGGGATTTTGAGACTGCGCATCTCACAGTCCCCGGCAGTTACGGTTGTCGCCATTATTCTTACCAGTACTTCATTGTCCTTAAGAGTCGGTTTTTCGATCTCTCTGAGTTCAAGACCATCTGGCGGTCCGTATTTTGTCCATACAATTGCCTTCATAAATAATCCTCTCAGATCTGGTCAGGTTTGGTTTTTCTACGTCACTGTGATGACGACTTTTCCCTGGGCATGTCCTTCTTCAAGATATCGAATCGCTTCAGCCGTTCTATTCAGTGGGAAACATTTATCAACCACAGGCCTTACTTTGCCCCTTTCGATGAGTTCCTTTATAATAACCAAATCGTTTTGGTTGGGTTTCGCTACTCCCATGTTACCCATTTTCTTACTCCCGGTCATTGAAATCCAGGGTCCCTGAAGCATGGCCTGAGACATTTGTGCCATGGAACCTCCCATCTGAACGTAAATCCCATTGGGGCTTAATGCGCGCCTGTAATCTGAAATCGAGCGGTCTCCGTTTGCGGCAAGGATCAGGTCATACTGTTGTCCGTTCTTGGCGAAATCTTCTTTAGTATAGTCAATGACATGGTCTGCGCCAATCGAGCGCGCCATATCCAAATTTTTCGTACTGCACACGGCCGTGACCTCCGCCCCGAACGATTTCGCGAGCTGTACTGCAAATGTGCCCACACCGCCGGATGCTCCGTTGATCAAAACCTTTTGCCCAGGTCGAATCTGGCCGGCGTAGTGAATGCCTTGCAGGGCAGTGACTGCCGCCATCGGCACAGCTGCCGCTTGCTCGAAGGAAATATTGGCCGGTTTCAAGACCAGCGCTTCTTCCCGGGCGCACGCATACTCGGCAAAACCGCCCCAACCGCACGCGGATATATCCCCGAAGACATCATCGCCTGGCTTAAACATTTTTACATTGCTACCAACCGCTTCAACACGACCGGCAATGTCTGATCCGAGTATCTTATTCTTTGGTTCGAGAAGTCCGGACATGAAGCGGATCGGGAATGGCTCAGCCCTCAATAGATGCAGGTCAGCCGCATTTACGGACACCGCAATAACCTTGACCAGGACTTCATCATCCTTGAAAGTAGGTTTTTCCATATCTTTTAATTCAAGATTATCCGGTGATCCGTATTTTGTGTACACAATTGCTTTCATGAGTATTTTTCCTTTTAATTGAATTTGTACAAATGATTTGGCTTAATGAGGCAGTTGGTTTCTTTTGCTTGCGTGGACTGGGCCGGGCTGCCCAGCCCCCTTTTGGGAAATTACGCTTATTGATCGCTATTCACGAATTTGTTGGCTTTGCCGATGGGTAAAGCGGTTCTGCCACGTAACCGGTTTTTGTGGGCTGGGAAATAAAGGCAGAGGAATTGAATCCTCTGGCGATCAGCCACACTCCTATGAACGCTTCCCATAGGCCGCCCAGATACGAGGATAGATCACCGAGACCAGACCCCATGACTGCAGACAACATCCCGATAAAAATGGTTGCATATCCAACGAGTCCCCAGATGGCCATCCAACCCGGAACCAGCTTTGCCTTGTACAATGTGTAGCAAAGTATCAAACCTGACACTCCAAGAGCGCTCATTCCGATTTCATAGGCATAAAGCTTCCCCTGTAACAATAGAGTGCTCAGAGCTTGAAAAAAGGAAACGTTGGATGCCGCTGCTTTCAAGTACTCGCTTCCCAGCGGTATTTGAATCAGTACGATGAGAACCATGACGGCAATAAAGATGGCGTCAACAATCCTGAAGGCGAGGTAGCCAATGGCCATGCGCTCACTGTGCTGCTTCAGGATGGGGAACATCAAGATACCGTGAGCGGCGTCGCCAATGACTGCCATCAGCCAGAGTACCGCGGCGAATGCCAGCATCATGCTGTTCGATGTAATCGTGGAAAGGTGATCCGGCGCGTCAAGAATGGATAGGATCATTATGTTTCCCAAAATGCCTACAACGAACCCCGCCAGGTACACGATCCCTACGACTGTAGCCGTCGTTCTGTATGTATTTAACTTTTCTTTGGTAGCCATTATGTTTTCTCCTTGGATGATGGTTGACAATTTAATGGAATCTTATGCTTCGTGCTTATCTGCTTTCTTATCGGTTTCTTCTACCACTTTGTCCACCCTGGCAGCCAATGAAAGGGCTGCCAGGGTGCAGCAGCATTTACGCCGCAGCGGCGGCAAGGATTTCCTTGCCTGGTTTCACGCTCCTAACACCAACCACTAGCAGGTACAGGAGCATCCAGATCTCGGCGAGGATGGGCACGATGACGATGAACGGGTGGATCTGGCTGCCGAAGTCGGGCACCAGGAACGCCGCGTACAAATCCACCAGGTAGCAGACAGTCGCCGCGATGAGGGTGACTCCCAGAGCCTTGGAGAACAGCTCGGATTTGTAGGCCAGGTAGCCGAGCGGCGCCAGCCACAGGCCGAAGAAGACCTGAGCGCTCAGCGTCCCATAGTGCTGGATGTCGAGCAGGAGCAGCACGAGCGCATTCGAGCCGGCAGCGCTGAAAGCGGTTACGTAGGATCCGCCTGTCGCGACCTGCAAGGCCTCGAACTGGAAGACCGCATTGAGAGATTTGATGCCGGCTGCAAGGATCACGAAAACGACCATAGCCCTCGCGACGTTTTTATTAACGTTTTGAAGCAGGCTATAAAGGGCCATGGCTGTGAGAATCAAGAAGGTCGCATCCAGAAAGTGGGAAGCGACGCTCAGTCGGACAAGTCCCAGGTTCGCGAGCACATTCGCTGCCGTGGCTGCCGCATTGCCGGCAACGTACATCTTGGAATCCGCGAACCCTTCAGCAAAACCGCCGAAGATGGCCACAAATAGGTAGAAGACGCCGGCGATTCTTGCAAGACGTTTTGGTGAGTTCACGGTAGTCATTTCTTGTTTGGTAGTCATCGTATTTTCTCCTTGTGAATATGGTTGACAATCAATAAAGTCTTACACATAACGCTCATCTGCTTTCTTTATCAAATCCCTTATTTGGATACCTTCATGCTAAGTTTCTTGCCTCAACTTACGGTTTAACATTTGGCGCATCGGGCTGGTCGGGCCCTATAGGAATGACCGAGAGCAAGGGCATGCCCAAATCACGCACCTTTTTGAGCAATCCGTGCAGCGCGGCCTGATCTACCACCGGGCCGGTTATCAGCGTATCGCCGTTGTCATCCAGGGTGATGGTCAGTCCATCAAACCAGTCTGTCCATCCATGGTCCAGATGACCTTTGAGCCTGATTTCATAGATCACTGGCTGACTTGGATCTGTTTTTTGGTTGCGTTCATTCGACATTACCGTCCACCTTTCATGGCCGGCGATACCTACCCGTGCCACTCGTTGAATATAGATATAGTTTATCTACAATGTGAAACTAACCCTAGATACTTAAGTAGGGTCAGGAGGTACTGTTGTTGATTAATAGATGGGGGATATTTTAAAACGCTGGCTTATTGATCAGCAGCGTTCAGTTCTGGATCTGGTTCGCAGGTAAATGGATGTTCAGGTTACAACAAGACCCAATTCACGGGCCCGGGCGACAGCCTCGGTGCGGCTTTGAACGTGTAGCTTGCTAAAGATTATCTGATTGTGTCCTTTAACAGAACTCAAGGCGATGAAAAGTCGCTCGCTAATTTCCCGATTCGAAAGTCCTTGCGCAACCAGGCCCAGAACCTCCAACTCGCGTTGGCTCAGCAACGACTCGCTTAGCCCGGGTTGCGGCACATTCCTGGGTTTCGGAAAGGCAGACAGAAGCTTATCTATATATTCCTTCAGTTGATAATCATTGCCACGCAATTGCTTTTCAATGGATGCTCTAAAATCCAACAGCAACGATCGCATCGGTTCGCCCTCATTGATAAAGATTCGGGCGTAGCCTTCTGGCTGTGCCAGGGTCAAGGCGCGTTCCAGCGACTTGAAAGCCTGGGATGTGCTGCCCTGCGCCTGGTAAACGAGTACCTGTGTCACCAGGATCTCGAGCACGCTGCCCATCCTTTTTCCATCTTCTGCTGCCTTCAAAAGGCGTTCTAACAAGCCCAATGCCTCAAGAATAAAATGTTCTGCCCGGTTGCTCTGATACTCGGCGAGCAGCACCCGTAAAAGCGTAATATGTTCGAACTCGCGCAAGTAACTGAGTTCATCCTCAATAGAAAGTTCATGCTCGCGCACCCACTCTTCTGCTTTGAGCAATCGTCCTTGCTTTAGATAAATTCTCGCCTTTATCGCTTCAATGGGGCGTGTGTAAGGGATAAGCGTCTTAATGTAAAAACGCTTGGCTTCATCCAACAGGTCGATTGCAGTTTCCAGTTCTCCCGCAGACTCGCTTATTCGAGCCTGGGCGAGATTCTTGCGGTAGGGCCAGTCAACCCTGATGAACTGGTCACCCAGGACATGGCTTTTTTGAATGTGCAGTGTGGCAGCTTCATCATCCCCCATTTCGTGGTACAGCATCCCCGCCCCTAAATAATTTTGGGCTGTAACCTGCTGTGCCTCCGTTTCATGCTTTGCAGCCAGTTGTAAAGATTGCTGCAAGGTTCCTAAGGCTTCGCGGAGATGTCCCTGCGCCGTCAGAATGTCTGCTTTACCAGATGCGCCGGCAATGGCAAATATAAAATTACCAACCTTTAGCGCACTGTCGATCCAATCGCTTAAAGACCTGCAGGCCGCCTCCAGGTTACCATGCGCCCAATAGGTGGCTCCCAGAATTGCAGCGGTTTGAGCGCGCAAGAAATGGTTTTCTTCAGGAATGAGTTTGAAGACCAGTTCTGCGAACTTCATTGCGGAGACAAAATCACGCTGAGTCTGAGCATTGTAACAACGGGCAAACGCGATCCTGGCTGGCAGTATTCGATACTGCTCCTGATCCACGATAACCATCCCATCGGATGGACCCTCCAGACACCGCTCAGCGTCCCTCAGGCGTGACTCGCTGACATCCACTTCGCCAGAATCCATAAATCCCCAGGCTATCTGTGTGCAGAGCACTGGACGGGAGCAGATCAACTCCTCGGGCAGCTGTTTCACCCAACCAAGCCAGGCAGCGGACTGATAATTTTCGTTCATCCTTTGCCAGGATGTTTCAGCCAACCCTGCCGCCCGGCTGAAATCCCTGGCAGCGATGAGATGGCGAAATGCTTCAGCCTTATCGCCGTTCTTTTCATACCATTCGCTGGCGCAGATATGGTATTGGGCTATCTCTTCGGGTGTCTGGATTTTTCCCAGCCGCTGCCGCAGCAAATCTGTAAAGAGATGGTGATACCGGTACCAACGCCGTTCGTTATCCAGAGAAATCAGGAACAGGTTGGCGTGTTCGATATACTCGAGGGTTTCCTGCCCATTTACGAAGGAGTCGAGCAGAATGGCGTCACAAAGAGGTCCACACAGGCGGTCTAGGATGGATGTGCGCAGTAGAAAAGTCTGGATCTTTTCAGATTGTTGCTGCAGCACTTCTTCAACAAGATAGTCCATCACGAAATGGTGGGTACCCGTAAATGATTTTATGAAGCCCGCAGCGTCTCGCGATGCGTGTCCTTGCATGGCGAGTATGGCGAGAGCAGCGAGTTGCAGTCCTGCAATCCAGCCTTCCGTGCGGGTTTCCAAAACGGCGATATCTTCGGCGGAAAGCTGCAGCCCCATCATATCTTCGAGAAATCCCGCGGCTTCGGATGGGCTGAAACGCAGATCGGCGGCGCGCAGCTCGGTCAATTGACCCCGGGCGCGCAAACGGGCTAGGGGCAGATTTGGATCCTCACGTGTGGTGATGACCAGATGCATCTGTGGCGGCAGGTGCTTAAGCAGAAAAGCCAGGGCCTCGTCAACCGCCCTGGCATCAATCACGTGGTAGTCGTCAAGCACGAGCATGAAATTCTTTGGGATTGCGACGATTTCATTGAGCAGGCTTGTCAGGATCGATTCTGTCGGCGGTGGCTGATGGGATTGGAGTGCATCCATAACCCCCGCTCCAATATCCGGTAATATCGTCTGCAAAGCAGTGACGAGATAAGTTAGAAAACGTGTGGGGTCGTTATCCCTTTCATCCAGCGAAAACCAGGCAACCGGCCGCCCACAGTTGGCGACCCATTCGCTGATCAGCGTGGTTTTCCCGAAGCCTGCCGGAGCAGAGATTAGGGTTAGTTTGCGGCCCGCAGCGAGACCTTCGTTGAGTTTCTCGATCAGGGGAAGACGCGCGACAATTTTAGGCCGTGGCGGGGGAATGTAAAGTTTCGTGGCTAAAATTGGTGATAACATAATTTATTATAGTCTATATCAGATAAAAAAGACCTAATATAAAAACAGCCAGTAGTTGGCAGGAACTGACATTGCAATCATGGCCCGGGTTGGACATAAGCTGAAAGGGAATAATTCAATGCTACGATCACCCTACCCTGAATTAACGATTTGCTCACCAGGTTATGCGAATCGGGTCAATTCCCATATACCAAAGCACCGCGCCAAATGCAATAAGAGTGCTGTCATTGTCAGCATTACGCAAATACCGGCATTTTTACAAACAATTACGCTCCCAATTTTTGGGAGCGTAATTGTTTGTAATCCTACCCCTGAGTATCACTATGTTCGGGGATAACAAGTCTTGTTGACACCGTAATTGACAATCCCTTGTACCAACATAGCCACTGCGATGTTGGGGTTCGAGATGGCGGTGGCGGTGTAGGTGGATATGGTCAAGCATGCTCTTTAATACATTATTTCTTCCAAATAATGATCTTCATGATTTGCGCCGCATTTTTGGCAGAACGCCAATTTCTTTTGCTGTTCATTAGTGCAGGTCACGCAAATCCATTTTGCCACCGTTTTTTTAGCTTTATCCGCGCATTCGACACAGTAGATATGTTTTGGCTGATTGCGGGCAATCTCGCGCGGGTATTGCGTACTTGTTAGTGGGGGCTCGATGGCAATGAGTGTCAAAATGTGTTCGATCCAATCGCCAAAGTCAAAGACAAATTTGAGTTTGGCATCTACGGAAAGTTCAAGCCCGGCAATTTTCACATCAGAGCCATCCCCTTCTCCAAAAGGGTTTATATTTCCCAATTCCACTTCGCGGTATCGCGTTACACCGCGGCTTGTGGCTTTGCGTGGAACAAGTTTCCAAAAACCGCTCATGTGGTCCGAGTCATGTTTGAAGGCGTTTACCAGGGTCGTGCTCAGTTCTGCAAGTGATTGCTTACCTAAGATTTCAACCTCTCGCCATATTTTCGGGTTGTGTTTGAGCTCGGCCTTGAAGCGGTAGACTTGACCGGCCTGCTCCTTTTGAATGGGGCGGTTGGGCATTCTTCTCGATTCACCGGTAATATCCTTGGCCAGTTTTTCCAACGGAGACAACCGGTGTTCGCTGTAGCGAATACTCCAATCGTTAACGCTCATGCGTTTATCACCCTTTAACGCGATCACCCAATGATCGGGTGGATAAGCGCTTTTCTCTGGCAGGCGGGCGTAAACTGTTGGAACGGCAACGTAAGTGTAAAGTTCCTCTTTCGCCGCATTCTCCAGCAATTCATAGAACATGTTAGCCAGCAACTGGTTTTGCTGCTCCAATAAGACAACCTGACGCTTGGCGTATTGTTCGCGTTCAAGTTGGAAAACACCATTTTGCCAATCCACCACTGTAAATATTATGTAATCTTTGAGATACGCCTTTTGTTTACGCAGCCAGCCGCCAAGGTTTGCATATAATACTGAAATGTTATAGGTTCCCAAGATGGATTTCACCTTTTGGGTAACCGATTTCGTCTTAAACTCAATAGGTTGTTGTTCTGTGTCAAAAAAGCAAACCTTCTCGATTGGGAACTGCTTGGGTAGATAGGAAGACAGGAGATTATCAATTTCAATCAACCCGGTGTTAATAGCTCCGTGATCAATCTGGATACGAAAGCGCGCGCCCTGCAATGCCAGGCGTGTTGGCAAAATAGTCTCATCATCCAGAAAAACCAGCAGATGTCCATTTTCCTGTCGGAGTTGGTTTCGAATCGCCTGCTTTGGATCTTTGGCCGTGCTTGGGCGCTGAGCCAGGACTAGTTCGGAAAATTCCTTGACTGGGATCGGGCCCGTAGTGGAGTCCAGAATTCCCGTCATGATTTCCGTATAAGTGGGGGCAACATCTTGTGGACGATGCATGTTAATCTCCAATTTTGTAGATGGTCAAGGTTCGGCAGAGGAGGTAATGCGTACCTTTGCCATCAACCAAAGTAATCAAGGCCTGGCGATCTGACTCTTTGCCACACTCACTTTAATCTGATTCGCGAGATTTAATCTGCTAAATCTAAAGGAATGGATACTTGTAGTTTTGTCATGGATCTACTCGTCTCATCAAGATTTTCCAATATTT
The DNA here is from genome assembly GCA_026390035.1 of Chloroflexota bacterium. Classification (GTDB taxonomy): domain Bacteria; phylum Chloroflexota; class Anaerolineae; order Anaerolineales; family Villigracilaceae; genus UBA5195. The sequence continues at coordinate 42,584 of JAPLGT010000062.1, read as the reverse complement.
TACCACCTCAACCTACCCCCATATTTTTTGGGTACCACGGAGATTCTAAAAGAACCTTTTAATTGAATCAGGTTACCAATAGCCAGTGCCGTACCTTTAGTTGTATACTTTGTTCAGTATTCTACTTCTCATAAAGAATGGTAACCAGCTATGCGCCTTTCTGCTCCTGAATTAATTCTTGATACTCAGGCTTTTCTTGGCGAAGGTCCCACCTGGGATGCCGCCCGGCAGCAGCTGTATTGGGTCGATATAATTGCCGGCCATTTGCATTGTTTTGATCCAGGCAGTCGCCAGGATCAAATTATCGATGTAGGCCAGCCGCTTGGCTGCGCAGCTCCCACGCGCAGCGGTAGGCTGATCCTGGGGCTACAGAACAGCCTGGCAATACTTGACCCTACGAATTCTCACATAACTAATATTATGTACCCCGAGAGTCACTTGCCGGGCAACCGTTTTAATGATGGCAAATGTGGTCCTGATGGGCGCTTTCTGGTTGGGTCGATGGATAATGCTGAGGTGGATGCCAGCGGCTCACTTTATTCTCTGGCGTCTGATGGTACGCTTCAGACCCTGCTCTCGGGTATCGGTATCTCGAATGGTCTGACCTGGAGTCCTGATCGGACAATCATGTATTTTATCGATACCCCCACGCGCCAGGTGATGGCCTACGATTACGATCTCGCAAGCGGAGATATCGCGAACCCTCGTGCTGTAGTAAGCGTTCCTGCAGAAATGGGCTGGCCGGATGGAATGACGTCAGACTCTAATGGTTACCTGTGGGTCGCCCTATGGGGCGGCGCGGCCCTTTCGGTCTGGAATCCGAAGAATGGTGCCCTGGTGGAGAAAATTGCCATCCCTGCCAAAAATGTCACTTCATGTGTATTCGGCGGTCCAAGGCTGGATCAGTTATTTATTACAACTGCGCGAAAAGGTTTGGATTCGGCAGATCTGGCTGCATTTCCTGCCTCGGGTGGGCTATTTCGTGTTTTGACGGATGTTACCGGCTCGCCAACCTTCGTTTATGCGGATGTGTACCCAGCCTGATAAGATTTATCCTGACAAAGAATACCAATATCCACGTTCGATCATGTAAAAAAAGTCCCCTGCACGGGGACTTTTTTTAGTTATTTTTTGCCTGTACCGATTCTCGGGCTTCTGGTGTTGTAAGGGCTGACCCATGCAGGCGGTCTTCTTCTATTTTGCGGATGCCGTTACGTACCTGTGTGAGCAGTTTGGTGACTTCCTCTTCCAGGGTTTGTAATGAGTCGACGACATAATCATCTGCATCATGGCGGGTCGTGGCGGCGTCTTCACGGGACTGGGCAACAATCTGCGCGCCACGGGTTTGAGCACTTTTTACGATGGCCTCACGTTCCACAATTTGCTCGGCCTTTTCCTTGGCAAGTGCCACAATCCGGCTGGCTTCTTCCTGGGCCTGGGCAACGATGCGGTCTTTCTGCGCAACAATCTGTTGGGCTTTTTTGACTTCTTCGGGAATGGTGACGCGCATCTGGTCAATAATGTCCAGCATTTTATCCTCATCCACAACTACGTTGCGGGTGAACGGCACGGCGCGGCTTTCATTGAAGAGTTCTTCTATGCGGTCTACAAGATGCAGGATATCCATGGGCTCCTCCGTTCCCTACAGAACAGATGGTATATTTTCATCTGAAATGAACATATATATAATAACAATTATATAACAACTATTCAAAATTAATCTCGCAATGCGTTTGCCGGGCGCTGACTGTCACTCATTCCGAGTACTTTATGTTTGAGTGCAGCTTCCACATGCGGCGGCACCATGCTTGAAATATCGCCGTCGAGCATGGCAATCTCCCGGACCGTCGTGGACGAGATAAAGGTGTGCTCTTCGTTGGTGATAAATGCGATGGTTTCGACATCTTTTGCCAGGCGGTGATTGGCAAGTGCCATGCGAAACTCAAACTCGAAATCGGAAAAAACGCGCAATCCACGGACAATTACCTGGGCATTATTATCGTGCGCCATATTGACAGTTAAACCACTATAGCCGGTAATGCGGATTTTTGGATGGTTGATAAAAGACTGCTGAACCAGGCTTATGCGTTCTTCTGGCGAAAATAAAAGTGATTTGAGCGGTTTGTCGTAAACGGCGATTACAACTTCATCAAACAACCTCGCAGCACGTTCGGCTATGTCCATGTGACCATAGTGGATTGGGTCGAATGTGCCGGGGAACATGGCTCGGACCATTTGTGATTATTCTCCTGCCTGCATATTTTCTTGCGGCTAACCGGGGTGTCATGGACTAACCCGATACCATAATAAACTAGCTCATGTCGCCTTTGTGACCCCAAAAACGATCCAAGGCTTCGGCCAGCAGGGCATGTTCGGGGGCTTTCAGTTCTGCGTCGATTTCAAACATTTTCTTGGCATGGACGCGAGCTTTCTCGATCAGGGTCACATCGGTGAGCGATGCCATTTTCAAGGTGGTAGCATTCCCGGATTGGCGCGTGCCAAGAAATTCTCCGGGGCCACGCTGTTTGAGGTCAAGTTCGGCCAGTTTGAAACCATCATTGGTTTCGGTCATGGCTTGCAGTCGTTCATTCTCGGCTCCATCTGCCTGGTCGGGGATCAGCAAGCAGAAGGATTCTCCACCACCGCGGCCAACTCGTCCACGCAGTTGGTGCAGCTGTGCCAGGCCAAACCGATTTGCGCCTTCGATCAGCATTACGGTTGCGTTGGGAACATCCACACCGACTTCTATGACGGTTGTCGAGACCAGAATGTCATATTTTTGGTCTCGAAAATCAGCCATGATTTGGTCCTTTTCATCTGGCTTCATTTTGCCATGCAGCAATCCCAATTTGAGAGTTGGGAATATCTCTTTTGAGAGGCGTTCGTGGTCATCCACGGCTGCTTTGAGCGTTTCCAACTTTTCGCTTTCCTCGATCAGGGGGTAGACGATGAATGCTTGCCTACCAATCTCAATCTGGCCTTTAATCAGCGAATAGCCGCGCTCGCGCTCTTGGGGCCGCAATATATGTGTTGAAACGGGTTCGCGCCCGGCGGGCATCTCATCCATTACCGAAATGTCCAAATCACCATAGAGGGTCAGCGCCAGAGATCGCGGAATGGGGGTGGCTGTCATAACCAGCAGGTGTGGATTGGTGCCTTTGCTGCGCAATGCGGCGCGTTGATCGACACCAAAGCGGTGCTGTTCGTCAATCACGGTCAGCTGTAGATCCTTAAATGTTATTGGATCTTCGATCAACGCATGGGTTCCAATTAATACCTTCACATCGCCTGATGCGAGGCCATCCTGGATGGCTGCGCGCTCTGATGTATTTGTATCGCCGGTTAATAGGCGGATCTGGTTTTCTGCCAGAAGACCTTCCCCTGTCATCAGCCGGCTAAAGCTCTTGAGATGTTGTTCGGCCAAAATCGAAGTCGGTGCCATGATGGCTGCCTGGGCACCACTTCGCACAATCATCAAGGCTGCCATCGCCGCTACAACGGTCTTTCCGGAACCAACATCACCCTGAATCAGCCGGTTCATTGGGCGACCAGAACCAACGTCCACACAAATGTCATCTACAGTCTTTTTCTGCGCTCCAGTCAAGGTAAAAGGTAGCGCAGAAATTCGTTCGCTTAGCCAATCTTCTGGTACATCAAAAATTCGACCGACAACAGCTTGCCAATCACGCTTTTGGCGCAGGACGCCCATTTGCAGATAGAAAATTTCGTCAAAGGCGAGGCGTTCGCGCGATGCTTTTAGCGATTCTTGCGAATCTGGAAAGTGAGCCTGGTGAATCGATTCGCCCAAACTGTTCAGACCCGCGGCTTGTTTTACCGATTCGGGGAGCGGATCTGCCACCCGGGGCGACCAGAACTTGATCACCTGATCCATCAGCTGACGCAGCCATTTTTGAGTGACATTGGCGGTCAACGGATAGATGGGCACAATACGGTTGGTGTGCAGGTGCTCAGTTTCAATGGGTTCCCAGTCAGGGCTGTTTAACACCAGCCGGCCCAGATATTGTTCAATTTTACCTGCTACCGCGATATTCATTCCTTCACTCAAGCGGTTCATAAGCCAGGGATGGTTAAACCAGCTGATGCGCAGTCCACCAGTTCCATCGCTGATGACAGCTTCAACAATCTGCATCTTGCCACCACGAATTGGTCGGCTAATGACGGTCTGGATTTGACCAATTACCGTTACCACTTCACCGTAAACCAGCGAACGGATTGGTTTGAGCTGACTGTAATCGTCGTAGCGGCGTGGAAAGTAATAGAGCATATCGCCCAGGGTAAACATGCCCAGTTTTTCGAGTGAAGTGGCATTTTTGGGTCCAACCCCTTGCAATACGGTCAGGCTGGCGTTCAATGCCACTGGCGTTTGGGATGTTTGCGCACCGGGGTAGGATGATGCTCGCGATGGAACCGGTTTGCGCTCGGTTCGCGCCGGCTGAGGTTTTGGTTGTGCCTGGGATTGGGATTGAGGCTGCTGCGGCCTGGGTGCAGAAGGTCTTTCTTCATGTAAAGGCGGTTCCACAGATTTTTCTGGTAGCTGCTTTAGTTGGTCATCTGCATACACCGGGGTCGGCAGGCCCGCATCCGGGATCTGGCCTTGAATGCGCTTCCAAACACCCTTGAGCGTATCGGCACGAGATGTTGGCGTTAAACGTTGGTAATCTCGCAGGCGTGTTGCTACAAGTTGGACGAGCTCTTCGGACAGGCCTTCATTACGGGCTTCGGCTTCCCAGAAATCCAATATCTTCGCCAGACCGCCGATGACGGCAGTGTTGGCGTACTTATTCTCGGCTTCGAGGCGAAAAAATTTTCTTAGTTTTTCGAGAGATGATTGCATGAAGTTATTTTACCCTATGTGAAACCTGAAACACGAAACGTCCGCTGTCTGGGATTGAATCCGCTAAGAATTACTGCCCGGAAAGTGACTATCCCCGTTTTCATTTATTTGCAGGTTTTCGATTAATATGTAAAATTGAAACAGTAGTAAACTATGTAAATTGGATTATTTGTTTGGTTTATGACCAATTCCCAACGGCTCGACTTTCTACAATTGTTGTGCTGCAGTGTTCAAGTATAAATCAGTTACATGGAATTTGCTTGACAAAAAGAAAAATCAGCCGAGATTTGGGGCCAGAATTTTTATGAGATCCACCCGTCTCTCTGAAATTATCGTTTTGGTCTGGCGGAAACCAGGGAATACTCATCATGGTGTCTGGCAAGGTTGAGTATCCACTCGTAAAAACGAATTTCAAGCTTGCTTTTATGGAAATCTATCTCTGATTTAACCAAAATCAACGAAACGAGGAGTAAACATGCCCAATAGACCTGGTGGAGAATTAGCGACACGCCCATTACATTTTATCTGGATATGCGATTGTTCGGGTTCAATGGCCGTGGATGGCAAGGTTCAGTCCTTAAATTACGCTATTCAAAATGCAATACCTGATATGCAAAAAATTGCGGATGAAAATCCGAATGCAGACGTGCTGGTGCGCGCAATCAAGTTTTCAAATGGCGCCCAATGGACTATCTCTCAACCAGTTATGGCGGCCGATTTTAAATGGCAGGATCTGACTGCGGACGGCGTGACCGATATGGGCAAGGCGCTCTCAATGGTGGCCGAACAGCTCAAGCTGCTTTCTGATCGTGGTTTGCCCCCGGTTCTTGTCCTGATTTCAGATGGGCAGCCAACTGATAATTTTGATGCGGGGCTCAAGGACCTGATGAGTTTGCAGTGGGGCAAAAAAGCGGTTCGAATTTCCATCGCGATTGGTGAAGATGCCGATACCGATGTCCTTCAAAAGTTTATTGGTAATTCAGAGATCAAGCCGCTGCAGGCAAACAACTCCGAAACCCTGGTCAAGTACATTAAATGGGTCTCAACCGCTGTTCTTCAGTCTGCATCATCACCAGCCAGCCAGAGTGCTGATGCAACGGTCATGACCAACAATGTTCCCATACCAACTCCGCCAGATGTAACAGCGTCATCGGCTACTGATGTCTGGTAAAAGTGATTTTATGTCAGGTAGTACCCCGGGTTACATCTGGCACGCCCTGGGCGATTCTGTTCGCGGGGCAGCCCACATGCGGAATGGCCTGGTAAATCAGGACGGAATAGATTGGTCTCCTAGATCTGCGAAGGCATTTGGCCTACCGATAATTATGACGCTTTCGGACGGTCATGGCAGTTCTAAATGTTTTAGAAGTAATTTAGGCGCCCAGTTTGCCACAAAAAGCGCCAAGGATGTCATCAAGCAATTCCTGTCTTCGGATATTTCGCTCTCAGATCTATCCATTGTGAAACATCTTTTTGAGGAACGCCTGCCCCGCGACCTTGTCCAAAACTGGCGAAGATCTGTGGATCGGCATATTCGGGATAATCCATTTACGAGCGAAGAATTAATCGGCCTGGAAGAAAAAGAAGGTTCATCGGCTCGAATAAAGGTGGAAGACAACAATTACCTGGCTTACGGGGCAACCCTTCTTGCCGTTTTTGTAACAGAGACTTTTCTCGCAATTTTACAGCTTGGCGATGGCGACATACTGGTTGTGTCTGATGCTGGCGAAGTCGGCCGGCCTTTGCCGAAAGATGAACGGCTGATTGCGAACGAAACCACCTCATTGTCCGATAAATCCCCATGGCAGGATTTTCGTACGAGCCTTTTACCCATCATCACCACGCCTCCAGCACTAATTTTGTTGTCTACCGATGGATATTCAAATTCATTTCGTGATGATGAAAGCTTTTTAAAAGTTGGGACAGATGTTTTGGAAATGCTGCGTCAGGATACCCCCGAATCTGTGAGACGGGCCATACCAGATTGGTTGAATGAAGCATCGCAATCGGGTAGCGGTGATGATATTACGCTTGGAATAATTTATCGCCAGGATGCCCTTGATCTTGGTGCGCATTAAATGGCTATCTGGCCTGTTGTCAATTTTGAGGTGCACCAAACAGGTTTTTCAGGATTGGCTCAAGTTTCTTGGTCTCCCAATCCAACTATCAGCAAAGTAAAAAAGAGAAGATAAGTATGCAAGAGCTGCCAAAAGTTATCGTTTCGATTGCCCGGTGCCGTGGTTCAAGAAAATCTTTTGGGATTCGGATTGAGGAAAAATATAAAGCTCAGTGGATTGCTGATTGGGCTTTCTCCATTCCGGAAAACAAAGCTGTTAAAGAGGGCTATGATCGCACCGAAATTCGGGGTTCATTTGCGATTGATGCCGCGCATTATCCGGGCTGCCCACATTGCCATGCACCTGGTTTCTTCAAGTGTGGCTGCGGTAAGATAGCCTGCTGGGATGGCGAAGGCCGTTTGCTTACCTGTCCCTGGTGTGGGGCAACAGGTGAAATAAAGGGTGTGATTGAATCGATGAATACTGAAAATGACCGGTGACTTTATTAGATTTGGTGAAATAGGTTAATCATCAATAGGTTGGTAAGAAAAAGTGAATTGGTGTAGTGGGTTGATTTTTCGGTAATCTGTTAAATCGTATCAATATGAAACTGGGTTTCGGGGAAATATGTTCATGTTTCGCTCAACAATTGTTGAGACTTGCCTAAACAAAACTTACACAAAATAGAAACACCACATGGATGCGGAGAATGCCTTTATTTGTTATATTTACGGATATGAATATGCGCTACCATTAATTTATCGACAAGATTCTTAGAAATAATTGTTTGGCTGTTGCTGTTCACATCGTTATTAGCATCTTTTGCCAGATTTCGCGGCCGAAGGTAAAGCGCCAGGTGAAAATGGTCACGACAACAAATGTTTTTCCATCTATCAACGTAATATCCGACAGCACAACAAGCACCCAGGATTCATTCCGCAATAGCAATTTGCGTTTGTATTCCAATAACGTGCCCTTGCCTGCCGATAAAAAACCTGTGCACAATAACAGCGCTGTGTATACGATGAATGAAATTTCGCGACAAAAACTGGTCGAATTAGTTGGTACGTACGGTTGTGCAGTGGTTACTGATCGTCGACGTTGCGAGGGCCTGCTTCGAGATTGTTCCGGTGTCTATAAGCGTGAAGTTAACCTGTTAATCATGGCGCTGAAGGAAGGTATTCCGCAAGATTTATTCAATCAAATTAGCAATTTGGATGGCGTGGCAGAATTTGGCGATCAGTCCTCAAACGGTTCAATCACAGAAAGAACTTTTCCAAAGCACCTTATTCTTTGCCAGTTTGAAACGCGTATGATCAATGGCTATTCAATTACCCCAGAAGCTGCTCGTTGGGTTGTTGAAGCATGGGCACTGGCGTTAAGTTATATTACACTGCCTGAGTTGTCTGATTTTTCTAATCCTTGTGCTCAATCGGTTGCGCAAAAAACAGGGGGTTTTCGGTCAGCTTTGGTATCCGATGGGCGACCAGCATTGATCGTTTCAAGATTTGGTGGGGGTCATTATAAGAGCATCAGCGAAGCCATTCATGCCGCTACCCCAGGAATGAGAATAATCGTCAAGCCGGGGCATTATAAAGAAACCATCGTATTAAATAAGTCGCTTGAAGTGATTGGTGACGGACAGCCCGGTGATGTTGTCGTAGATTCTGAAGCCTGTATGGTGACAGCTTGTGAACATTCAAAAATTCAGAATGTCACGTTGCGAGGCTTCTGTTCTGTTGAAAAAGGACGATTAGATTTGTGCGGTTGCCAGGTGCTCGGAGAGATTAGAGTAATTGGAGAATCCTCGAAATTATTGGCCAGTAACTGCAATATTGAAAAAATAGACACCGACAGTGGCACATTGCATCTTGAAGAATGTGATATCCATATTATGAAATTATGCCCTAGCAGCAAGGTCAATTTTGTAAAGAGCTCATTAGGCAGTCTCAATTTCAGCAAAATGCATCAACCCCAGCCAATCCATGATTCGATTGATCTTTTAGGTTTACTACAATGCTTGACCGATGCGAGGACGTAACTGTAAGAATTGTGCGAAGAATTTCTGATTGAATTATGTATTAATTGGCAATAAGGGGGTTTTCGCCATCTCGAATATCGAAAATAGTCAAAAAGTGGAATTCCTGTAAAATATTCCCAGCGCTTAATAATAAATAATCGGAGATGAAAGCGACCATAAAGTTGTCAGCAGCTTAAGCCGATTATGATAATTTAACGCTATCGGAATTCAGGATAGCATTTAGGTGCTTATGGTAAAGTCAGACGGGCTCTAAGCGCCGAGATTTGTTCTATAATGGAGGAAATCTATTGAAATTTATCCGATAAAATATCAATAAGGAATGAAGTATTATGGTTTCTTCTGGCCAAACCCTGAAGTTGAAACAAATTGTAACCACAGAATCTTCCCACCTTGCCTGTACCGTTGAACAATTTTTGGGCGGAGGCGGGCAGGGTGAAGTTTATAGAGCTACCCTGGGTGGCAAACCGATTGCTTTAAAGTGGTACTTTCAACACACAGCCACGCCCCAACAACGCGCTGCATTGGATATATTGATTAAGCGTGGTGCTCCGAATGATCGTTTTTTGTGGCCGATTGAATTGGCTTCTGCTCAAGGTGTACCAGGTTTTGGTTATCTTATGCTGCTGCGCGAATCTGGCTATAAGAGTATTGTTGACTTGATGAAGCGCCGGGTTGAACCGACTTTTAAAGCTCTGATCACGGCTGGGCTTGATTTATCCAACAGCTTTTTGCAATTACACGCCAAAGGTCTTTGTTACCGGGATATTTCTTTTGGAAATGTATTTTTTCATCCAGATGCTGGCACAATATTAATCTGTGATAATGATAATGTAGGTGTGGATGGAGATGGAATTGCAGGTGTGTTGGGTACGCCTCGTTTTATGGCTCCGGAAATTGTACGCGGTGATGCCAGACCCAGCACGCAGACTGATCTTTTCTCGTTGTCTGTATTATTATTTTACATGTTGATGGTTAGCCATCCGCTCGAGGGAGATAAGGAAGCTTCGATTCGCTGTTTTGATCTTCCCGCGATGAATAAGATTTATGGCTCGGACCCGGTTTTTATTTTTGATCCAAAAAACAAGTCGAACCGGCCTGTAAAAGGAATTCATGACAATGCTCTCGCGTACTGGCCTATCTACCCACAATTTGTGCGTGATCTGTTTACAAAGGCTTTTACAGATGGGCTTCATGATGTTCGAGCGCGGGTCAGAGAAAGTGAATGGCGTAGTGCACTGGCAACTTTGCGCGATACTATAATTTTTTGCCCGGCGTGCCAGAGTGAGAACTTTTATGACCCTGAGATGCTTAAGAATAATAAAAAACCGAATGTTTGCTGGAATTGCAAAAAAGAAATAATGCTACCTTTTCATATTCGGATCGGAGCTAGCATTGTTATGCTAAATAATGATACGCAATTGTTCCCACATCATATTGATCATGGGCGGTTGTATGATTTTTCTATGCCTGTTGCCAGAGTTATTCGCCACCCAACTGATCAAAAAATTTGGGGGTTGAAAAACCTGACGAATGAGAAGTGGGTGATTACTGCTCTGGATGGAAGTATCAAAGACGTAGAACCCGGGAAGAGTGTGACGCTGGTGGTTGGTGTAAAGGTGAATTTCGGCAAAATCGAGGCTGAAGTAAGGATTTAAGCCCAATAATCCTTGTCTTATGGTTTTTTCTTTACCGCTACGAGGCCCAATCCGTTTGGCCCAACATGCGTGCCGATTACTGTTGTGACGTTAACGATTCGAATATCGTCTGGTAAAAGCTTACCCTGGCTGGTTGCTATTTGGGCAAAAAAATCCTGGGCGCGAAGTTCGGCATTGGTATGTAAAATACATAACTTTTCGATAGAGCCCAGATTATTGAGCAAGCCAATCAGCTTATCGGCTGCTTGACCGTTGGTACGTGGCGCGTCCAAAGGTTTTACAACCCCCTCCAATAATTCAACGACCGGTTTGATTTTTAACAAACCTCCCAGCGTTGCCACTGCCTGTGGTACCCGTCCTGAACGACGCAGATATTCGATCGTGTCCAGGGCCGCATACACCTTCAGCCGCTTGCGCAGGTTTTGTACGCGGGCAAGTACATCCGCCAGCGGCAACCTTTGCTCCACAGCCTCGGCGGCGGCTAAAACCTGGTAACCGCTTCCCATCGAAAGCGAGCCGGATTCGATCACAATGACCTTGTCACCAAAATCCTCTGCGGCTTTACGCGCGATATCAGCAATGGCGGTTAGCTTTTCAGCCGTGAATATGCCAACAACGTATTCACATCCTGATGCGAGTAATTTTCGATAGCGGGTTGAAAATTGTTCACCCGATGGGGCCGCGGTTGTTGGCGAAATGCCAAGCGATGGCAGACGGGTATAAAACTCGCTACGTGTAATTTCAATACCGTCCAGGTAAGATTGGCCATCTATTACGAGAATGGCGGGCACAACCTCAATATTGAAGCGCTCGACAAGGTCATCAGGTAGATCTGCTGCGGAGTCGGTGACTAGCCCAATCTGCATAAAGGCTAAATCCAGCCAATCTCTGGCATTTCCAACACAGTTAGCCCTACTGTATGGTCGCCAAAAAGAGCGGTAAGCTCTATGTTCAGATCAAGATCGTTATAATGGGTGCCCGGGAACAAACTACCGGCTGTTTCCCGCAAGGGGCGGGTGTGTAAGGTGGCTTCCTTGCCATGGAAATAGGCCAGATGCTGTGGTTTTTCAAATTCTCCCACGAACTCCTGTAAACTTTCAAGCAGATGCCGTTGAGTCCGTACCTTCTTGTAAGGTATGAGCAGTCCTTCGTCGAGAATGTAAACGGGCAGCGTGCTCATCTGGTCACTACTGCGCGCAGGTTTATGGTTGTTGTTTTTTCCGTCTGAGTAAAGGGGAGTCCTATCTGGGTAAAGAAGTGTAAATATGTGAGGGATTACTGAGCGGATGTATTCTTCCAATTCTGATAAGGAAGCGCCCGCGGCAGCTTTTCGAGCAGCCAGTTGCGCCAAAATGCCAACGCCGGGACCTAATTGCATTGTATTAAGGATCTTGATGTTGGCTGTTCCACCATGACTCTGAGCTGCTAATTGAGCTGTTCTTGCAATCGGTAATACAGAGTCGCAAGCGGTCAACACCAGAATAGTTTTGAATTCGCGCTCCAAATCGTTATACAAGCGGCTAAAATCCTCAATACCAGGCAGGATAATACCATTTTCATCTATCTCCAGCGGCATGCTGCGGATAAGCCCTATACTGGTTGATGATGTGGGCGGAAAAAGTGCGGTTGCATTGGTCAGGATGCACAGGCTCATGTTATAAATTTACCTTGCTGGGTCCAAGAAAGCGGGATGTATTCAGAACGCTTGCTTTATTTCAAAGGTTTGCACGCAAAGATTCTTATTTTTCCATATTCCCCAAGGGCGATTACATTTTTCAGGTCAATGCGGGTTGGGTCCAGACCGTATGATTTGAAAATGGTTTCTATGCTTTGGTCCTTCTGATTAGTTGCCAGTAGTACCAGATAACGTCCGGCATTTGCGTGTGCCTGCCAGGCAGTGTCTGATACGCCATATTCTTTCAGGTAATACCACAGTGCTGCGTTATTTGGATAACCTGCCAGGATTGCATCCCCTGGTTGAAGCTCTGCTGCCAAATACAATGCAGATGCCTGGACATTACTTACCTTGGCCCACCGCAGGGGCATGCCTGGCAAGCTTATTATGGCGCTGATAGCTAATCCAACGATCGCAAGCCAGCTTAAAATCGTGGGCCAACTTACCTGCTGGTTTCGGATCCGGCGGGTTGTTTCCACCAGACCGGCTGCTGACCAGACCAACAGAGGCGCAATCATCCAGGACCAAAAGCGATCAAAAGCATCGGGGCGGCGGGCGAGCACTAACAAGGCGCACCATCCCAATAACAGTACGGAAAGTGGCCAGCGGCTGGATCCAAGTTTGCGGTGCAATATCACTGATAACAGAAACCCGCACACTAGGACGCTGGTTAGCTGCCAGGGAAGTTGGTTTGTCCAATTCCCCCAGGTTTGCTCCAGGCGTGCCAGAAGCAGCCAATCAAAAAATTTTTTAGCGTCGACTGGTTGCACAAAGCCGTTGTCCAGTATGCGCCTCCACCCTGAAATGGCCAGCGCTGGGCTGTAAAGCAACCCAGCGAACAGCCCAATTGCCAGTCCGGATGTCAGCCAACCAGTAAAAAATTTGCGGTTGCGCGGACCTTCGAGCGCGACCCACAGGTAAGCAGCACTGGCGGGGTAAAGCATAATTGGAATGGTCCATAAGCCCAAGGCACTGCAGGCTGTCATCATGACCCAGTACCGCCTGGCTGGTCTGGTAATAATTTGCTGGGCCAGCCAGAAAATTAGCAGGCTAAAGAGTCCTACAAGGGTGTAGCCCCTGGCGATGGTTGAGAAGTGCACCAGTTCAGGGAAGAACGCCGTCAGGGAAGCGGCGACCAGCCCCGTTTCTTTACTGTAGAATGCCTTGCCCATGAAGTAAGCCGCAGCAATCATTCCCAGCCCGGCCACCAGAGCGGGCAGCCGGATGCTCCAGGCGTGCAAGCCCAGGCTCAGCAGGCTGGAGCGCACCAGCAGGTTGTGAAAAATGTGGTTGTTGGGCAGTGAATAATCTGAAATGACTGTCCACCATGAGCGACTTGCAAATTCAACCACCGAATACGCTTCGTCGTACTCGACCGGACCATTCAACTCACCTATACGTAGTACCAAGCCACATAATACGATGAGTGTAAGCAGCGGCCCGGAACCTGAAATCAGTGATTTCTTGGTTGAGGAAATGGCAAAGGTATCCGACACAAGTTATTCTATAGAGAAGATAAATTGGTAGTGCGGCTGCCCGCCTTCTTGTACTTCGATTTCCTGGTCGCGGTATTTTTCACGAATCAGGTCAGCTATGCGATTGGCTTCGGTGTGTTTTAATTCTTCGCCATAGAACATAGTGATCAGTTCGTAATCGCCGGCATTTGCTTTTTCGAGTAATTCCATGCAAGCCTGCTCCAGGTTGTCGGCAGAGACTGCCAGCTTACCGTTGAGCAGGGCGATCACCTGTCCATCTTTGACTGTTACCCCATCAATTTCCACTGAACGGGTGGCAATTGTCACTTCGCCTGTGACCACATTTTCCATTGCGCTCGCCATTTTTTCAGCAACTGCATCCAGGTCGCCATCCGGGTTCATGTGCAGCATGGCAGAGAAACCTTGGGGTACATTCCGGCTGGGAACAACACGCACATTTTTTGCGGTCACGTCCTTGGCCTGGTTAGCTGCCAGCACGATATTTTTATTATTCGGTAGAATGATGACCCGATCAGTGGGTAGGTTTTCAAAGGCTTCCAGAATATCCTTGGTAGAAGGATTCATCGTTTGCCCACCGCTGATGACCGCTGCTGCCCCCAAGCTGGCAAAGATGCGCGATAAACCAGTTCCCGGTGAAACAGTTACAACAGCGATTTGTCCAGGCTCAATCGTCGTCAATTCGAGCCGGGAATGGATTGCCCGGTTTTCAATATCGTCCATTTGGGCCAGCAGGTTTTCCATGGCTACTTTGGTGATGGTGCCTATCCCCAAGATATAATCTATCGGTTCGTAGCGTTTTTCTAAGGGTGTATGGATATGCATGCGGTACATGCCTTCGCCTTCACCCACCTGGATGGATGTTCCCATTGTTTCAAGTTGGTTGTAGAACTTCTGAAGTTCGAAATCATTGTTTGGGCGGAAATCTACCACTACTTCCCAATCTTGACCCTCTTCAACATCTTCCAGCGCGTTTTCCAGATTCATAGCAGAGAGAGGCTGAACTGAGACCAAGGCTGCATCAAGTGATTCACCATCCAGATAGCGCAGCATGCCTTCGAGAATGAAGAACAGTCCCTTACCGCCTGAATCTACCACTCCAGCTTGTTTCAGAATAGGCAGGAATTCAGGTGTACTCTGGACGGATACATCTGCAGCTGCCACGCAGCGTCGCAGTACAAGCACGGCATCATCAGTATCCAGAATTGCCAGGGCGGCCGCAGCGGCAATATCTTTGGAGACAGTCAGAATAGTACCTTCCACAGGGCGGACAACCCCTTTGTAAGCTGTATCACGCGCCTCAGCAAACGCTGCTGCCAATGCCGGGCCATCAATGATATCTTTTCCGTGCAGGGCGCGTGAAAAGCCGCGCCATATCTGCGATAATATCACCCCAGAGTTGCCTCGTGCGCCCATCAAGGCGCCTTGTGCTACTGCGGCTGCCATCTGCCCCGCATTATGATGTCCCAGGCTGCTGACCTCGTTGTATGCAGATGTCATGGTCAGGAGCATATTCGTCCCGGTATCGCCATCGGGCACTGGAAATACATTTAACGCATTTACTAACTGATGATTGGTCCGCAACCAGGTTAGTCCTGCTTCCACCAGCTGTTTTAACATCAAACCGTCAAAAGACTTGCTTTGCATGCGTAAGAATCTCCTCGCGCGGACGATCATAATTTGAATTTCTGTGGATGTTGATAAAAGATCAGCGCAGCTTCTGGTGCACGAAAATGCATCAGAAAGTAATGGCGCCACGGTCTGTTGTGTTAATCAGGATTACTGACCCGCAATCCCTGTACATGAACGTTTACTTCGTGAACTTTCAACCCAATATTTTTTTCCACCGAATAGCGGACTGCGTTGGCCACACTCTGAGCCACCGAGGCGATACGCGTGCCGAACTCGACGATAATATAAATATCGATATCCAGATTGTCATGTTCGAAGTGCACGCTGACGCCGCGAGTAGGTTCGCGGGTGATGGTGGATGCGATACCCTCAGCTAAATTTTTGGGGGCCAGCCCAACAACGCCGTACGATTGCAAGGTGGCGTGATAGCTGATAGTGGCAATTGCGCTTGGCGATATATGAATACTTCCCAATGTAGTCTTTTCCTGTCCCATAGTTTCAATCCTTTGCGTGAGTATTAACACTTGACTTGTAGAAGGATACGCTTTGTGGTAAAATTTTTGGCCTGAACCAGAACCAAATGGCTCAATGGTATTATAGCAAGAAAGGACAATTCACGATGGCTAAATGCGCTCACTGTGGTAAGACTACCACTTTTGGTCACAACCGTTCTTTCTCATTGCGGGCTACCAATCGCAAGTTCTTACCGAACTTGCAGAAGGTGACCGTTTACGAGAAGGGTACCAAGACCAAGAAGACGCTGTGCACCAAGTGCATTCGCACAATGGTAAAAACAGTCTAATCAATTTCTTCCTTCTCATCAAAGATCACGGCCTGGCACTCGATTTCTGGGTGCAATGCCGGTGATTTTTGTTTAAGCACCTGGAGTTCATATCAGGTATTCAGCTCGATGCAGTCTTTTAAAGATTTAATGCCGTTCGCAATTCCACCTGGGTGGTTGAAGACGGAATTCCCGGCAACAAAGGCATTTGCTCCGGCGCTTAGCAATGCCGGTAATGTTTTTTCTGATACACCGCCGTCCACTTCCAGCCAGGCAAGTGAACCAATCTGGTTGAGTGCCTGTCGAATGCCGGCAACCTTGGGAAGCATTCCCGATATAAAACTTTGTCCACCAAAACCCGGATTGACGGTCATTACCAGTACCAGGTCCACCTCAGCGTAGACTTCTTGCAGCATGATTGCTGGGGTGGCCGGGTTGAGCGTAATGCCAGCTTTTATGCCTAATGATTTAATTTGTTGAATGGTCCGGTGCAAATGCGGGCAGGTTTCTACATGCACGGTTAGCCGGTCTGCACCTGCTTTGGCAAAGGCTTCCAGCATATTTTCTGGTTTTTCGACCATCAGATGCACATCAAGCGGAAGTTTTGTAGCCTGCCGGCAGGCTGCTACCACCAGCGGTCCAATCGTCATATTCGGAACAAAGTGCCCATCCATTACATCGATGTGAATCCAATCAGCTCCCGCGTTTTCGCAGGCAACCAGATCAACCCCCAAGCGGGAGAAGTTAGCAGAAAGAATCGATGGGGCAATCACATTTGTAGGCATTTAGGGCAGCGCATTATTCCAACGGAAGAATATGGCCAGCCACAAGGGTATCAGACCGCCTACAGCTGCCAGTGCCACCAGTCCAAGTCCGATGGAAATCCAATCCATTCCTTCTGCTTCTTCGTAGGGTTCAGGTTCGGCCGCAGGTTCTGAAAATACTGGAATAGGCTGAGAATTGGTGGGCCTGACGGCCACTGTGGCGGCGCTGGGGCGTGGGCTGGAGGTCGCCGCAGCAACGGACCGAGGTGCAGCGGGCCTGTGTTGCCCGAAAGTTGTCAGAACGCGCCCAAGCTGATCTGCGGTTCGGTATCGTGCTGAAGGCTCTTTTGAGAGTACCTTCAGTATGATCTGTTCCAATTCTGGCTTGATCCGTGGGTTGAACGTACTTGGTGCCTGAGGTGCCATTTCACGGTGCAGGCGCGCCAGTGTTTCTGGCGTTTTTGCTACAAAGGGTGGACGTCCAGCGAGCATTTCATACATGACCACGCCTAAAGAATAGACATCTGATGCTGGCGATGGAGCTTGCCCGGAGGCCTGTTCTGGCGAAAAGTATAGCGGCGATCCCCAAACCACATCGTTGTGCTCGTCCGGGTGGATCCCCGAAATCGCCCGGGCAATGCCGAAATCGGTGACCTTTACCCGGCGGTCTGGCGTGATCAGAATATTGTGTGGTTTTACATCGCAGTGGACAATTCCAGCCCGATGTGCATATCCCAGTCCGGCACAAACCTGGATAATGATTGGAAGTGCGTCCTCCGGCCCAAATTTGCCAAGGTTGTCGATCATAACCTTCAGGTTGGTGCCGGGGATGTGTTCCATCACGATGAATAATTTCCCCTGATCAAAACCGAAATCATGTACGGTAACGATATTGGGGTGCGAAAGATTGGCGGCTGATTTGGCCTCCTGCCGGAAGCGTATTTGCACGGTGGGGTCTGCAGAATAATCCGCCCGCAGCATTTTAATAGCAACATACCGCTCCAGCATCAGGTCGCGGGCACGGTATACCTGTGCCATTCCGCCTGTGCCGAGCGGTTCGAGCAGTTGGTAACGGTTGTTTAGTAGGGCGGGTTCAGCCATTATGATGAAATTATATCATCCCGTTCATAGTAGAAACGCCCGGTTCGCGGGCGTTTCTACTATGAGTGTGTCCTTCTGATTTTTGTGTCCTGGGTTGCCGGTTCCTTGTCAGGTGGTCCGGCGGGTTCGGGCAGGCTTTATTTCAGCTTGATATTTGGCTTTTTTGTTGGAGCCGGGCCAGATTTTGGGCTTGCTGATGAGTTGGCCGGCTGTTTCTTCAGGTTCCCGAGAGCGAAGGGAATGAATAAAAGCACCAACAGTCCGGCAAGCAAGGCTCCAAAGATGGGCCATGAGGCAGATTGTGCCACTTCTGGCAGTACCCCACCCGGATTGTATTCCACTTGTGTGCTGCTGCTGGATACACCACCTGCCCTGTCCAGATTAATGCTCAGGGTACGGTTGGCGCCATCGCGTAGTGTGGCTGGGGATGTGTATATGATACGATATTCGCTTTGCAAGGCGCGTGCATATAGTTGATATAAGCCCTGCAAGGTGTCTGGATCGTTGGCGTAGGAATATATTCCTCCGGCCCGTTCCGAGAAGGTCCGCAGACCAGTTTCGTCTAACCCTGAGTTTACGCCCGTTTTCTTCGGGTCTCCCAGGCCGATGGTGGAAATTGATAAACCGATTGGGCCAATGCCCTCGATGACCTGATCTGGTGTATTTTTGCTGACGTTGTCAAGCCCATCAGTCAGAACAATGATGGCTTTACGTCCGGTAACATCCTTCAGTATCTGGGTGCCCTGGGCAAGCGCATCAAACATGGCCGTATCTTCATACGCATTCAATTTGTTAATTGCTGCGGTTAACTCTTTCAAGTCTGTGGTTAGCGGTTGTACATACCTGACCTCGGTGTTAAAGGTCACCAAGCCGGCCTGGTCTCCTGGGCGCATTTGTTCAACGTAGGCTCTGGCAGCTTCCTTGGCTCCGTTCAGCTTGCCAGCCTGCAGCATGCTGCCTGAGACATCGATTACCAGCAGGGTTGTCAGCGGGCCGATTTCTCCAGCGCCGCCAGCATCCTTGGTATTCATCAGCTTTCCGTTTTCAGAGAGCTGGATCTTGCTGGGGTCGATGCCAACCGGTTCCCCTGCCGCGTTGGTTACCGAGACATATACTGTGACTTCAGGAAATTTTGAGTTATCAACCTGGGTAATTCGAATCTGGGTATCATCCTGTGCCCTGACAGATACCACCGGGGAGATTGCCATCAAAGTTACGAACAGGATCGTGAGAGCCTGGCATGATCGTCGAATTGTTGAGTTCATTAGGACCTCTTTTCGTGGTAAACCAACTCGGTGTTTCCCATGCGGATGCTCTGACCGTTGGAGAGTTGGGAGCGCTCAATACGTTTATTGTTGATAAAGGTACCGTTCATGCTCATGTCTTTGAGGGAGAAAACGAGTCCATCACTGGTGAGCATGGCGTGCTGTGGGGCAATATCCGGATCTGGAAAGACGATCTCAGATTTAAGTGCCGAGCTTCCAATCGCGATGGCTGGGCCGCCTTGTTTCATGAACTTATCCAAAATGAATTCCGTGCCCTTTAGTTTGCCCGACGCAACTTCCAACCAGGCTTTTGAAAGCAGCACTACGATCAATGAGATAAAAGCCCCGGTAGAAGCCCCGAGCAGGATGAGCCCGACCACCTTTCCAATCAGCGGATCTTTGAGCCAGGTATGGGTACTTTCCAGTAGAAGACCCCCCAATGCGCCGCCTAGCAGACCGCCCAACATACCTTTCCAGGCCTGGTTTTTTCCGAGCACTCCTTCGGCCAGCCCGATCAGCAAGCCAAAGATGCCCCAGCCTAACATGCGGCCGATCCAGCCAGCGCCTACGCCCTGAAAAAGAAGTTCGCTGAGGGGCAGCCCAATGGCTCCGGCAATCAGGCCAAGTACGCCGCTCGTCAGTCCGGATTTTCCCGCCTGTACAGGGTTGCGAGTCAGTGCGCCTTCGGTGATACCGATGAAAAAGCCAATGCTCAGCCCGATCAGCGCGCCAACGATTGCCTCACTTAGATATATGTTGGAGACAAAGGAAAGTCCTAAAAGATCACTGACCTTCCAGCCAACCAGGCCACCAATTGCGCCCAAAACTGCGTAATAATAGGTTCGCATGCGTCTGTTCATAAAATACTAGCCTCCTTCATGGGTGTTTTCAAAACTGCGGTGTAAATTGTTCCAATGTACGATACTCCATTGGGGGTTATCTTCTAATTCATAAAACCCGAAATAACGCGAAGGATCAAACTCACCGTTGGTCTGGCGGATAAACAAACCGCCCAGTTTTTTGTGCGGTTCGATCACCAGTGCCACCTGCCAGGGTTCAGGGAAAAAATTGCTGTGCAGCCAGGTGTCATAATGCGAGAGAAAAATGCCCATTTTGGGGTGGGTATGATACCAACCGACAATCTGTTTGCCCGGATAGCGTTTTTCGATTTCGTCGTGTATTGTTACGATCGTATCTTGTGTAAAGGTTAAATAAACACTTCCCTGGCGGGTATAACGGGCCGGAAGAGCGTGCTCGACAACAATAAACTCTTCGTTTGTATCAATATCCGCGCACCACTGTCCTACCAGCATGCCGCCTGTCTCTTGTTCCATATCGCCACTGGCGTGGACACACATGATCGCGTAAGCTGGCTGGGTCACAAAGACCTTTACCGCTGTTGCCAATCCATTTCCGTCGAAAGGAGAACGCCAATGCTGAGCCGTCTCGATGGGCATGGGCGCCGGGTTTGGTTTCTGAACTTCTATAGGTTGGATTCGGATGGAATGTTTGGGCTTCATATGTGCTCGTGTGCTTTATGCTTACCCCTCTCCCTGCGGCCTGGTAATGACCGCAGGTGAGAGGCAAGTGTTGAATGGATCCCGGATCTGACCGCCCCGAAAAGCTGGGGGTAGGTGGGCTGGATGAGCTACCCGGCAGTTACATCAGCAGTCATCATCAGCCGGTCCCCTTCGGGTACGCCGGCCTGCGAGAGGGTTTCAACTTCTTTAAGCTCACGACCTAATGCTTTGCTGTCCAACCGGTAGGATACTGGTCGCCCATCTGGGCCCGTGGTTGGCAGCTCGAGCGAGGTGGTTAGCTCAGGGAGCAACTCTTTTACGGGTACGTCGTTGGGGATTTCTGCGTTTCGGCTGCCACCAGAAGGAAGTACGATTGTTACAGGTGTGTCTGACATGGTTTATTTCTCCTTTTTTTATGGGCCCCGCTGGCTGACCCTCGATGAAAATGGGGTCAGGCGGGATGAGAAGGACTGGGTTCAGTCCTGGAATAATATTCTGTGCATGTACAACATGCAGCAGCGGAAGATATCATTTGAGGTGAATTTTTGGCCTGGGTTTTGCGGCTTCTTCGATAATCTTGATTCGTTCTGGTCGCAGCAGTTCGCGTTTATCCAGAGGAAAAGCATCAGGATTTTTCTTGCGATATTCACGTGACCAGCGCGCAGCATCCGCGTCCCAGGGAAAAGGAGGTTTGGTTGGGTCATCGTGGAAGTTTTTCCATTGGAGCATTTCACCCAGCATAATCACGAGCCGGTCGAGCGAGCGGCTGGCTGTCCACCAGGCGGCATCGATGCAGACTGTCCCATTCAAATGGTTAATATTGGGATGCCAGATGGGTGTCATCCATTTCATCCCAGGCCAACGTTGAGGGTACTGGTTATGCAGATAGATCTCAACCTGGTGATGTTCGCTGTATTTTGGTTTTCCGAGTAGATCCACTCCGACGATACTTTTGCATTTGAAGGTTATGATATATCTATCTGGCGGAACGTTGGGTTGCGGGGATTGCGCGGTGAAGGAGATCAGGTCGCTGCGGGCAGCCAATTCACGCATTAGCTCTGCGTCTGCGCGTAATCGCCGAATTCTTGGGCTCTGGTTCAGGTCAACACCACCGGCAGTGATATCGGCCGTAAGCATCAGACGGTCGTTATTGGGCACTCCAGCCGAGGATAGCGTCTCTGTCTCTTTCAGTTCGCGGCCCAGGCCTTTGCTGTCCAGGCGATAACCCATAGGGCGACCATCCGGGCCGACCGTTGGGAGCTGCAGTAGTGAGGCCAGTTCGGTCATCAGATCGTGGATGGCGACATCGTCGGGGATATCGGCATTGCGGGCGCCGCCGCTGGGTAGAATGATGGTGATATTTAAATCGGGCATGCTCTCTCCTTGTTGCTAAAACAATGACTTAGGCGGTATAGTGCGGCACCTGGCAGTATCCGGCAATGGCCCAACAATCTCCGTGGTGCAGGGTGTGGCAGATGTCACATTCCACGATCCCGCGCGGATCTTTTTGAACAACAGGCTCCAGACAGTACGGGCAAAGGTGTTTCTCGACCAGTGATAAGCGGACTTGCGGCTTGCGGTGAAAAAGATTGGGAACTGATTTGCTTTCTGTTTTTGCGTTTCGCTTCCTGGTAATAATAGGTTTTGCGCGATGCTCTGTCCGGGTGGTTTCATTGTTGGAAGGCGTCCCACTGGAAAGCGCTGATTTTGTCCTTTTCCGTTTTGGCCTTGTCCGTGAGTGAACCTGTGCTGGGGCTGGTGTAGCTGTGCCTGGCGTTGCTGAACTTTGATTTGTCCTTGCCTGCCTTGGTTTTGACCATGCCTGCATTGCCAGCAGCATGCAGTTTAAGCCAAGGGTGATATGTGCCAGGCCAGACCAATCGATGGTGTTACGCCAGAAATAGAGAGGGCCAAAACCCAGTCGGAATCTTGTCAGAACTCCCAAGATGAGTAGCCCGATGATCACAGCTGCTGCCGCTGAGATAAAGCGGATAAACCAGGCTCGTCTTCGAAATAAGATCCGGGCTGCAAACCCAGCCACGATGCCGATGACCAAATCTGCAAAGATCAGGCGCACCAGCAGGTGGGTTTCAGGTCTGAACTTGAATAAAAAGAATATGCCGACGGCCGTATCGGTGATGAGCAAAAATAGCAAGGTTACTTTGCGTGGAAATTCAGATCGCAAAGGTAAAGCTGGTTGTACGCTCGAGTCGCTCATCGTGGTTGTCCGTACTGCCATTTTCTAATTGCGCAGTTTTACGCGCCCGTGAACCTTGATGTGGAGTGTGTCTGATGGTTGTAAATCACCTTTGATGCGGATACGTCCGCGTGCAGGCCCGGAAGCCAGTTCTTCGGTTTTTGTAAAATGCTTGAAGTGCAGCGCATCAGAAAGGTCGCCGGTTAGTTCGTAAAAGCGATACTCTTCTCCATTATTGGCGCGCAGAATATGCAAGGACGGAACGCCAATGCTCGCCAGGGTGCGGTGCAGAAAATTTTCTCCGCCGGTAATTGAGTGGGTCAGCACTGTGTCACGCAATGTGCCGCAGACAGCACAATGGCCTTCTTCAAAACTAACCTCACTTAATGGAAGAAAAATTTGCTCGCTGGTATGGCAGACCGGGCAATCTAGTGAGGTCAAAAGCTCCTGGTCCAATTCGATGATTGCTTGCGGCCCGAGATCTGCCCGAACGATGCGCAGCAGGTCTTCAAGGGTTGTGCTTTCGGCGCGGGCGGGCAGTTCGATAATCTCACCATAGGTCCAATGGCTCTCGCAGTCTTCGCGGGGCACATAGGCGGTGGTGTGCATCTCATTGTTCAGCCCGTTATAATGTGTGACCTTCCCTGCATCCACCGGCATTGAATGGATCAGTTTGAGGGCCTCCTGGGATTGGATGCCACCAATGATCGAAGCAATCGTTGGAGTGGTCGGAACTTTGCCGAGCAGAATGTTCTGGCGGGCCAGCAGTGGGCAGGAATAGCGCAGTGAGAGATCGCGGATGGCTGCTTCTGTCAGAGTGCATTCGTAGCAGGCGCCTTTTCCGGGGACAAAGACGCGCGCGAGGCCCAGCAGTTCTTGAATGGCTCCATCGACCCAGGGTTTGTTCATCCAATAACAGAAGCGGTTGACTGCCAATCGGGCTTCGCGATTATCCAGGCAGCCAATCACAACATCCATTCTTCGGATGACTCCTAATCCCAGTCCGGATGTGATATCACCGTTTAGGTACTGC
This sequence comes from Chloroflexota bacterium, assembly GCA_026390035.1. Lineage (GTDB taxonomy): Bacteria > Chloroflexota > Anaerolineae > Anaerolineales > Villigracilaceae > UBA5195. The sequence goes on along the minus strand of JAPLGT010000062.1, from coordinate 18,515 downwards.
ACATTTAATTGTGGGTTGATTGATTTTGCTCGCGCTGCCGCCACTTCTGCTTTGCTGCGCTGATTGTCTGATTCGCGGAAGAGCACAGAGCGGCTCAGGTTGGCGGCTTCAATAGTGTCAAAGTCAACAATAAAAATATTTCCAACGCCCATCAGTGCCAGGTTCTTGATGACTTCATTTCCAAGGGCTCCAGCTCCCACCACCATCACTTTTGCATCTGCAACCTTATCGCGTTCCCACCAGGAAATAAATTCAAAGGTACCGAGGCGATCGGTACGCAGGTTGGGAATGTGGATCGGTTTTTCGGGCGCAATTGGCACACGGCGCGGCCCAGTTTTGGGCTCATCCCCGGCTTTGCGCTGAGCTGGAGGTGTTGCCACTTCGCGAGCCAGTTCGTGTGCTTGCGAGACATTCTTTGCGCTGATAGCACATGCGAACCATCCAACCCCTGGCCGGGATTCGATCAACTGATTTTCTTCCAGGGCCTTGAGTGCTTCGCGCAGCGTAGCCCGGCTGATTTCCAATTGGCTGATTAATTCTCTTTCTGGGGGCAGTTGAGCTCCAGGTTTCAGGCTTCCATCTAATAATGTGCTGGCTATTTTTCCTGCCACGGCCTCGGCCAGTGAGTGACGGGCAACCGGTTGAATTTTCATAAGTCTCCTGTGGTTTGGTGGTCAGACCAAGCGTACCACAATAGTAAAGCTTTTCGTTCCACGAGTCTAGCATTACTTAAGTACTGTTTTTTGGCCAAATATTTGAAAAATCAGTGTAAAAACCCCAATCTGATAGCAATTCTTAACCCAGAACCCCATTCGGCTACAGCCGAATGGGGTTCTGGGTACTGTGGAAGATGTGAATTAACTGGTTTATTTCTATGCTCGGATCAGCCACGGCACAATTTTTTGCAAGTATATGACTTTTCCGAATTCGAACAATTTTTCGCCGATGGCAAGCCGTTCAAGTTTGTTATGTGATCAGGCCAGAAGGAAAATGATCTGTGCGGTTCAAATAACAGATTGTCAGTTCATTCTGGTGGATGTCAAAACGACTGATTGAGCCATTGTTCAATAAAAACCATGATTTCAGGTCATGGGTGGCCTGTCGCCAGGGAAGCTTTAGCATGGCACACACCAGGCGTACAAAAAAACCGCCGTGGCTGAATAAAACGACGCGATCTTCTGGTTGGCCATCCCGGTCGCTGTGGCGCGCCAGCAGATCAGCCAGGAAGTTTTCAGCGCGCGCCTGGCGTTGGTCCTCAGCCTCGAAGGGCCGGTTCCACCAGCCGGTTTCATCCAGGTCATTTGGTAAGCTTAATTCAGGGAAATTCTGTTCAAAGTAGGAGCGTGTTTTTCCTGGCAGCCCGCTCCGGATGGTTTTATCATCCCGGTTGAAAATGCCCCCTTCCTCGTGTATTTCTGGCCATGCTGTGAACGGGATCCCCAGGACGCGAGCGGTGGGGGCAGCCGTGCCTACTGCTCGGATCATCAGGCTGGTGTAGATGTGAGTAAAACCAAATCCATACTGATTTTGGATATTCCATCCAGCTTTTTGATCAAGCACCTGGTTTTTCTTGAAAAATTCAACCAGGTAGTTGGCTTGCGCAGACCCAATTTCAGTTAGCTCAGGGTCTGGGCTCTCCCTATATTCAGGGTTTTGCACATTGGCATTATTTTGTGATTGTCCGTGACGAATAAAATAGAGTTCCATATTATTTGTTTTTCAGGTTTTTCCCAAGAATAGAAGAAATTGTTATGTCAATGCGGGGAATTGGATAGAGATATTTAACCCGCCAAGGTCGCGGTTTTTAGCATGAATTTGGCCGCCTTGGGCTTCTACCAGCTGCCGGGCAATTGCAAGGCCCAGGCCCGCCCCACCGGATGCGCGTGAACGTGATTTTTCTCCACGCCAGAAGCGTTTGAAAATGCTGGATAGATCTTCGGCTGGTACTCCCGGGCCGTCATCGCTGATGGTTAGGAGCACCATCCCGGCAGTGTTGACGACTGTCAGGATTACATTCCCGCCTTCAGGCGTGTAGCGCAAAGCATTGCTGACGAGATTTCCCACCACCTGTTTTATGCGCTGAGGGTCTAGCATGGCAGCTGCAGTTTTGTCGATATCTTCAAAGCTGAGCTTGATGTTTTTATCATCTGCCTCGGCCTGGAATAAATCGATGACATAAGTAACGACCTCGCCAAGATTCACATGCTTGTGTTCAAAGTGTAACTGCCGTGTTTCCGCCAGAGTTAGCAAGCGCAGGTCTTCCACCAGGCGTTCGAGTAAATAGGTCTCTTCGAGCGCCGGGCTAATTTGATCTGGGCTGGCGTCGTAGATGCCGTCTACAATGCCTTCCAGACGCCCACGCATGACCGTTAAAGGCGTGCGCAGTTCATGTGCTATATCTGCCAGCATGTTACGGCGTTCGCTGTCGCTTTGTTCCAGGGAAGCGGCCATATGGTTAAAGCTATCTGAGAGTGCGCGCAGATCATCCGGTCCGGAAGCACGCACACGAGTCGATAAATCTCCCCCGGCAACGGCTCGCGCTGCGGCGATGACCTCCGCCAGTGGGGTTACAAAACGGCGCATCAGCACAAGCCCAATGATAATAGTGGGAATGGCCATGACCATTGCGATCATGCCAATCGGTAGTAAAAAGTCGAAGGATAGCTGTTGCTGCGCTGGAAAAAAAGATTCATCAAACAACAATGTGGCTGTCAATTTTCCGTGGGTCAGGATCGGGATGGCCGGGTCGCTTTTTTTCTTGATATAAGTCGTACCAATCAGAGCTGTTTGGGTGCTGCCATGGTCTAGAACAACTTTTCCTTGCGCATCCAGCAGAATTGATCTGGCCCAGAAACGGTGGTAATCTGCATCGATATCATTTTTAGGCAGTACTTCCACTCCCTGCCAACTGTTTTTTACCAGGTAAAAGGTCTCCAGCCGGGTAATGATTGGTAAGCGCTCGATAGGATTATAGCTGGATGGATAAGTCAAAAAATATGCCATTGCAGCCAGAATTACCAATGTTATGAATAAAACGGCAGCACTAAACGCTCGCAGCAGCAAGGTAAAAAGGCGGGTTTGGATCGAGCGCACAGTAGTATTGGTCATATTAGCCTTCAAATTTATATCCAACACCATGAACAGTGATGATGTAACGGGCATCTCCAGCTGCTGTTTCAAGCTTTCGACGTAGGTTGCGGATGTGCGAATCGATAGCCCGTTCGTAGCTTTCAAAGGCGATGCCGTGTACGGCTGTCAGCAATTGCGCACGCGAGAAAATACGTCCGGGTTGTTTCATCAAAGTTGTCAGGATTTCAAATTCAGTAGGTGTGAGCAGGATGGTCTTGTCTGGCAAAATGGCTTCATAACGAGTACGGTCAATACTAACTTCGCCAACTCGGATAATCTCACTGGTTGCGTCTCCGCTTGCGCGTCGCAGCACCACCCGTACTCGTGCCACCAATTCGCGTGGGCTGAATGGCTTGGTAATGTAATCATCTGCTCCAAGCTCCAAACCGACCAGCTTATCGCTTTCTTCCACGCGCGCAGTCAGCATGATGATGGGGATGTTGCCTTCGCGGCGCAAGTTCCTGCACACATCCAGACCATCCATACCGGGCATCATCAGGTCGAGCACGATTAGATCAGGTTTTTCGCGGCGGGCAATATTTAGCCCCTGCAGTCCATCGCGGGCCGAAATTACCTCAAAGCCAGATGCTTTGAGGTAATCTTGGCAGATTTCGACGATCTTGGGTTCGTCATCGATGACGAGGATTTTTTTTGGCATAAGGTTGCCGCTGGGTGGAAAATAGGACTGAAGGATAATTCGAATATTGCAATGATTAATAATGATTGCAATCGATCATTGCTTTTCTATTCGTACCGCAGAGCTTCAACTGGCTGCAGGCCGGCGGCTCGATTGGCCGGATATATTCCAAAGAACATGCCTATGGCTGCCGAAAAAATCGTGGCAAGCAGCACAGAGCTGACCGTTATCGATGGTTCAAATGCGTTGCCTGTTGCCACCGCTACCCTGCCAACGATAAATGAGATGGTCCAACCGAGCATGATGCCTATGATGCCGCCCAAAAGGCTGAGCAGCGAAGATTCGGCCAGGAATTGGGTCAGAATGTCTCGTTTTCTGGCACCCAGAGCTTTACGTAAACCAATCTCGCGGGTACGTTCTGCCACTGAGACCAGCATGATGTTCATGATGCCGATACCACCTACCAGCAGCGAAATACCAGCAATTCCACCCAGAAAAATTGTCAGGATGCCAGTGATTGATGAGGCTGTCTGCAGCATGTCCTGTTGGGTAAATACGGTAAAGTCATTTTCGCCTCCAACCGGGATGTTGTGGCGCGTCTGCATGATCTGCTTGATCTCGTCTGCGGCCAGGGTGGTGGCATCGGCGCTGACTGATTCGACAAAGATGACATCTACATTATCGCCACTACGGTGGGTGACACGATCTCTTGCCGTTGTTAATGGGATAACAACCTGGTTATCGGCATTCCCAAAGGCTGAGCCGCCTTTACTGCCAAGCACACCAATAATGCGGAAAGGCTGTCCGGCCAGGCGCATGGTTTCCCCAACCAACCCTTCTTTCCGGCCGAATAACTTATCTGCCAGGTCAGGGCCGATTACTGCAACGGAAGCGTGTCCCAGATATTGTTCATTGTTGATAAATTCACCCTCGGTAACTGTTTCGTTGCGGACCGCTCCGTAGGCTGGGGTAACCCCATTAACTGTGGTATTACTGGTCTGACCCAGGGCAGCAGCTTCGGCTGAACCCTGTAAAACTGGTGCAACTGCCGACACAGAGGGCGCCGCAAAGACATCATTGATAGCCTGTGCATCGTTCATGGTCAGTGGGCGTACATTTTTTGAAGCGCCCTGGTTTCGTCCGGGAGGGCCCATTTGGTTGCCTGTGAAGACGAAAAGCACATTGGTCCCAATCCCATTGATGGATCCGGTAATGGAATTCTGTGCACCCTGCCCAACTGCCAGCATGGCGATTACGGCTGCTACACCGATGACGATGCCCAAAATGGTCAGCCCTGAGCGCATTTTATTGGAATTCAGGCTTTCTAAAGCTTCAACAAGGATTTGAGTTGCGTTCATTGGATCTCCGTATCTACCATTCCGTCACGGATGCGGATGATGCGTTGAGTTTGTGCGGCAATTTTAGGGTCGTGGGTCACAATAATCAGGGTTGTGCCCACCTGTCTGTTAAGATTAAGCAAGAGGTCCATGATCTCCTGTCCAACCTTTGAATCCAGGTTGCCGGTGGGTTCATCGGCCATGATGATGGCCGGATCATTGACTAATGCCCGCGCAATGGCCACACGCTGTTGCTGTCCACCGGAAAGTTCGTAAGGTTTGTGGTTGATGCGATCCTGCAATCCGACTGATATCAGTGACTGCCGGGCGCGTTCTTTGCGGCCTTCTTTTTTTCCAGAGTAACGTAAAGGTAACTCGACGTTTGAAAGTGCTGTTTGGCGTGAGAGCAGGTTGAAGCTTTGAAAAATGAAGCCAACCTTGCGGTTACGAATATTGGCCAACTGGTCATCGCTTAGTCCGGCAACCGATTCGCCATCCAGTGTGTATGTGCCAGTGGTCGGGCGGTCGAGACAACCCAGAATATTCATCAAGGTAGATTTACCCGACCCCGAGGGTCCTACGATCGCTACCACTTCACCTCGGTCGATGCTCATGGTCAGCCCGCGCAGGGCATTTACTTCTACATCACCCATCAGGTATGTTTTGACCAGGTCTTCTGCAATAATTACAGGTTCAGTCATGAATTCCTCACTTACCCGCCGAAAGGTCCACCACTTGTGGATGGCGGATTAAGAATGATCAGATCGCCTTCCTTCAAGTCACCACCGGCCACTTCGCTGGTAGTATCAGATGTAGCGCCCAGGCGAATTTCCACGGCCACAGGTTTGTTGTCTTTAAGCACATACACAACGCGTTTGCCATTGACCTGGCGTACCGCTCGATTCTGGACCAGTAAGGCATTACTCAGTTCTCGGACAGTGATATTTACCGCCGCGGTCATGCCGGGCTTGACCAGTTCATCTATTTCGGTCAATGCAACTGTAACGGTGAAGTTGACTCCAGAGCCACTCGAGTTACCAGCCTGGCTGATCTTGGATACAATCCCGTTGTAGGTTTTGCCCTGTACGGCATCGAATGTTATCGTGACGGGTTGTCCCTCGGTCACGTTGTTGATATCCACTTCCGATATTTGTAGGTCGACTAAAAGGTGCACGAGATCATCGATGCGGAAGGCTGTTGTGCCGGGCGAAACCATGTCACCTGGCACGGGCTCAACCTGGGTGAGCACACCATCAAAAGGTGCAACGATTCTGGATTGGTTCAGAGTCGATTCGGCTGCGGCGACCCTGGCTTTGGCGGCAGCGATATCATCTGCGCTGGGGCCATTCTTTATGCGGTCTACTTCACGTTGGGCATCGGCTTCTTGAGCCTGAGCAACTGCCAGATTGGCGCGGTATTTTTCAGCGTCCAGATCAGTAGCTTTGCCTGTATACCAGTTGTACTTGTTAGTCATATCGGTTAGCTTTTGGCGCGCGTTTGTCAGGGTCAAAAGAGCTTGCGCTTTATTTGAGTCACCTTCAGGTTTTTTTACATACAGCTTATAGTTATCTTCGGCCCGGGTAACGTCGCGTTTGGCAAGGTCAATATTGGCCTGGGTTTGTTGGATCAAGTTATCGGATGCGCGGTCGAAACTGAGGCTGTCGACCTTCTCTTGCGCATCTTCCACGGCCTGTTTTGCATTGGCCAGGCTTTGTTGAGCCTGAGCAAGGCTGGTTTTTGAGGCCATTAAATCGTCCAAGTTTTTCTGAGCCGTAATCAGATCGGCTTCGGCCAGGATAATGTTTTGCGACATGGATGTCTGCAAGAGTGAAGCCAGCACATCATCAGTTTTTACCGCGTCCCCAATCGAACCTTTGACGCTTTCCACGCGGCCGCTGGTTTGCCAGGTAAGGCTGGCGCTCTGTCCGGCGCGAACTGTACCTGTGGCGCCTATGTTGGCTGTCAGTGTGCCGCGCGAGGTGGCAACTGTCTGGTAGACACTGTCGCTGGCTGCTTTCCGGCTATTTTGCCAGATGAGCCCTGCGGCGACGGCTGCGATTACCACGAGAATAACGATCCAATATTTTTTTAAAAAGCTTCCAATTTTCATAACAATCCTCCGGGTACTTATTGCTTGGTCTATTTCAGTGTGCCTGGTGCAAGCTACCATCGGGCACATTATTCTTAGATTGATTTCAATCGGTCAGGCGCTGTTCTTGCACTGTGTTGATCACTGACCACCTTTTCCGCTTTTATTTCACGGGTGTCAATGTTGGACTGGCGCTTTGAGCGTCTGGGTTGGCTGCATTGGGTGGGTTCAAAATAATCAGATCACCCGCCTTTAAGTCGCCGCCGATCACCTGGCTGTTTTCATCTGCGCTGGCGCCCAGGCGAATGGCCACGGGCAGGGGTTGTTTGTCTTTGAGAATATAAACAATACGCTTTCCGCTCACCATGCGCACGGCGCGGTTCGGCACCAACAAGGCATCCGCCACCTGTTTCACTATAATTGTGACATCAGCCGTCATGCCAGGTTTAACGAGTTCATCATTATCGGTCAGGGTCACACTTACCGTAAAATTGATGCCAACCTGTCCGGCTTTTGCCGATTGATTAACTTTGGAAACAATACCTTGGTACGTCTTGTCGGGCACGGCATCCATACTGACGGTAACGGCTTGGCCTACCGCTACATTATTGATGTCAACTTCTGAAATTTGCAAATCTACCATCAACAAAGTGAGGTCGTCCACTCGGAAAGCGGTCTGACCGGTAGATACGCGATCTCCCGCCTGGATCGTGGATTGGGTAACTGTGCCATCAAAAGGGGCGACGATCTGTGCCTGATTGATGGTTGCCGTTGCTGCAGCGACCCTGGCTTTGGCTGCGGTAATATCGGCTAATTTACCACCATTTTTCAGCCGGTCCAGGGCGCGTTGTGCATCTTCCTGTTTGGCTTTTGCCAGGTTCAACGCGGCCAGGGTTTTCTCAATTTCGATTGGACTTGCCTGGCTGGTGTACCAGTTGTATTTGGATGTCAGGTCTGCGATATTTTGTTTGGATTTGGTTAGCTGGACAATCATCAAGGCTTTATCTGTGGCGCCATCCGGCCGATTGGAATAAAACAGGTTGTAAAAAAATTCCAGTTGTTTTAGTTGTTTTTTGGCTTTTACAATTTGATCTGATGCGTCTTGAATTACTTCGCCTGGAACACGTTCCTGGGTAATGAAATCGTACTTATCCTGCGCATCGGATACGGTTTGTTTGGCATCGGCTAGCTTTTGCATGGCTAGCGATTCGGTGCTGTTTGATAGCAGCAGTGTATCGAGATTTTTCTGGGCTGTCACCAGGTCTGCTTCGGCCAGGATGATATTTTTCGAAACTGAATCTGGCGATAGCGCAGCCAGAACCTGGTCAGTTTTGATTTTTGTGCCTAGGCCGGCGTTAACAATTTCCACCCGACCACTTGTATTCCATACCAATATTGCTGAATGTCCTGCGCGTATAGTTCCAGTAGCACCTACGTTGGCAGTCAGTGTGCCCAGGGTTGCAGTACTCGTCTGGTAAGTACCGCGTTCTGTGATCTGTGCCTGGTTTACCCATAAATAAGATCCGCCAGCCGCAACTAACAGGAATAGACCGGCAATCAGCCAGTAGACCCGGTTAGATTTTTTTTTGCTTTCTAGATTCACGTTCAATGCCATGTCGAATCCTCCGAAAATTTTCATCCCGTGCCGAAACCGGGACCACAATCACAAGCATAATCGCCAAATATGCAGAAAATATGCAGAAATAGACGAAACTTGTCGAGATTGAAACTCCCCGGTACCCACAGGCACCGGGGAGTTTGGTTTTTGGGTTTATAGGTGGGGTGGACGCCATTTTTTGATGATTTCTACGAAGGGAGGCTGAATTTTTTCCTCATGGAATGGATACCAGCCCAGTTCTGTGCGTACGGCTTGTTCCTTAAACTCTGTTGCGCCCCAAAGGATGGATGCACCAACAATCCCCATGAATCCCGATCCCCAATTTGATGGAATGAAGAGTGAACCCAGGATGATTGTTATTCCCATCAAGATCAAATAGGGCCACCAATGTAGGCCAAAATAACGTTCCCCACGGATGACCCAAAAAAAGCCCAACCCAATAACAAAGAGGGTCGTAATTCCAAGGATAAGTCCAAACCAGTTCATTCAGAAGCCTCCTGGATAGCGTTTTGTTCAGCGCTGGAAACTGGTCGGCCCAGCGGTTCACGCTGTAGCCAATGAATGCAGGTTGCTGATGGATATTGGGCCAGAATTCGTTGGTGGCGTGGATTTTTTAGGTTGGCAGGTGCATGTCCCCTGGTGATTCTGCGTTGTTGCCGAACGAATTCAAATGCATCCCAGATCGTGATAACCCCCATAATTCCCATAACCGCTGAAACCGGCAGCGAAGGGGTTTTCAGCGCGCCAGCCACGAGTATAAGGCCGGCAATTAGAAATGTTGCAGCGGGTAGTTTTATTGAAACCGCGCGTGCCTCAATATATCTGACTATCACGTGCCCCAGCCAGACATTCAGGAACGTTGTGAGTGCGCATATGACTCCAATATTATTCATGCCGGAAATTATACGTGAACCTGGCACAAAGGGTATCTTTTTTTACCTAATAACACACAGCGTATGCGTTTTATTCGGTTGAGTGATCCCTGTAGCTGGATGATAATAAGCTTTTTACCTTTTCCCATACACTTTGTATCAAAATACCGGTTCGCCAGAATGCAACCGCAGCCATGCCGTGTGCCAGGACTGCAAATAGTGGCGGTGTTTGGTTTGTGTAATAGACCCAGCATTCGCGAGTTGTGCCCCATCGTTCCAGAAAATAACCAAGCCCAGACCCGGCAGCAAAAACCAAAAACGCTTTCCGCATGTCTGGCGGGGTCAGGATCATTAAAGCGCAAATGACCAACGCCGCAATCGTGTAGGATTTTCCCAAAGTTGGGGCAATGAACCACAACATTAAAATATAGAAACCCCCAAAAACAAACCAATATATGGATTTGCCAATGACCTTCAGGTTTGATTCTGATCCCTGGGCTTCTAAAAATCTGTTGGAAATATGTTCCAGACTACGAGTGATACGGTCAATGGATAGTGATGCAATTGGCCAGGCTGGGATGATCCAGAGTGGCGGGCGTTCTGCAGTGTAATAATGCCACAGATTGGTCTGAGTCCCCCAACTTTCAATTGCCAATCCTCCGCACAGACCGACAAATATGATCAATCCATCGGTCTTTAAATCTGCGCGAGCCATGATGCTTAACGACATAAAAGTGAAGATGCCAAGCAGCAGCCAGTCGACGTAGTAATACCAGGGAAAGCCCCCGTCCATGTAAGCCAGGTACTCTTCCACTAAGGGCCACCAGATATAAATGATCAACAGACAGGTCAGCATGAAGATGCTGAGCAGCGCATAAGACTGCCTGGTAAATCCAAAGACATGACGAATTTTTGATATCACGAAAATTAGCCTTTTCGGTAGCCTTCAGACAACTTGCCTGGCAATAGGGGTAGAAAAAGAGACCCAGGTCCGGAAAAACCATAATATGAGTAATTCAATGTCTGCTGCATCTCAAAAGTTTGAGATGGAATTTTCCTGCCACCCAGCTTGGTACGCAGGGACGAATGTTGCCCAGGCTGGGTTTCCGTGGTTCAGTGATCGTAACGTACATCCGGAAAAGCGACCTGCTGCCCATCAAATAGATTGGTCGGGATTCCTTTAAATTGTTGATTGAAGAATGCCAGTACATAGGTATTGATTATTTTTTGGACACGGCTGCCATTGATTGGGCCTTTCAGCCCTAACTGTGGCGCAAGTGGGCTGAGAGCGGGCAGGTCGCTGAAATCGTAATGGTCGGCGCCGAGGATCGTAATAACATGGTTGGAAGGGCTGCCATGACTATAATAACGGTTGAATAATTCCGTATTGCGCTCGAAGGGCCATAATTCGCTAAACATATAGAAAAAGGGTTGTTTGGTACCGTGATCCAGCACATTCAGGCTGATTGGGCGCGTGAAAGCATCCAGGGTTAACCCGGCTTTGCAGCGTGAGTCGGTGCCGCAGAATTGGATGGTTGCCCCACCGCCGGTGGAATGTCCGAATATGCCTACCTTATCTGTGTCAAGCAGATTCGTGAACTGGTTCTGGGGATCGCTTTGATTTAATGCTACCAGGTAATCCAGCGTGTAGCTAATATCTTCAGACCACTGGTTTACCAGGATTCGTGCCGCAGTTTCGTATTCATCGGTTGGCTTCCCTTTTGGCAAGGCTGCTGGGTTATTTGGAATAATCCTGCCATCGGGGTAAACCGTCAGCCGTGCGCCGTAGGGGTGTTCCATGGCCACTACAAAATATCCGTGACTGGCAAGTTCCTGCATTAAAAAAGTGCTTTGCTGGCGGAACCCGTTCCAACCATGCGAAAAAATCAACACTGGGTAAGGACTGCTGCTATAGTTTGCGGGAATATTTTCGTATGAAGATGATTTTGCCAAGACCAGGTGGTCCAAGAAGAAGTGCGGTAACTTAATATAATCTGCAATCGCCGGGGCCACAATTTTGGCTTCCGGCATCCAGAGTGCCGGTTTAGTCCCTGGCGCGGGCGGGACGGCCGGGTACCATACTTCGATCATAAACTGGCGCGCTTCGTCTTTGCCAGAGTAAATTTCTTTTCTGTTCTGGTCGGTGATTACAATTGTTCGCGTGCCTACTGTATATGGACCACTGGGTACCGACAGGTTGGGGACTGGCAGCAGCACCGGGATGGTAGTAGAAATGCTTAACAGGATAAGCGCAAGGATGGGTAAGGTCAGTGACCAGCCATGGATCCGAGTTGATGCTACGAGTCCGCTATTAAACAGCGCTGGCAGCCCAATAATAAATAAAACAGCTGTGAAGAAATAGATGGGGTACATTTGCCAGCGCGCACCTTCAGTGGCGAGGTGAATCGATATCAGCACAATTGCGATGGCCGGTAAAACTGTAATGATCCGCAAGCGTGACCCGATAAGCGGCCAGATGATATTGATGGCGAGTATGGCTGGAATGATAATTTCGAGTGGTCGCATGATGGCCCTGTTCATTTTTATAAGTGGTTATTCGATAGTGGCGGGTAGTATGTATCGACGGGTAATTTTTTTTGGCCCGGAATTTATAAAATTCTTCAAGGTCAAGGTTATTGTACTTCAAGTGCAAGGGCCGTTCCTGATAACCTACAAGTTTTATTGGAAATATGGTTTGCCAAATTAGTAGGTAGTTTATGGGATGGATATCTGGATGGCTCCGTATGCTTTTTCCCTGAATTTCCAAAGAGTCCTTAAATTTAAAATCCGCCAATCGAATGCTGGGTTATAATTTTCATTATGAGACCTCGTTCATCTCGGGCAAGGGCTAACGCCACGACTGATAATAAGCGCCTATTTACTCCTGGAGTATTTGTGGGGGCGATTATTGTGGCGATCATTATGTTGGTCATGACTTTCTTATGGGTTGCCTGGTCGGCTCCACCGCCTCCAGACGCTGCTGGACTGATGGCTGCGGTTACTGTTATTCCCATGCCGACTGGTACCCCAGCGCCGGCAGCCACTCCCACGTTTGATGCTTATGCATCCACGCCCACGCCTACGCTTGCGCCTGGCGAATTTGGTATTGGTTCATTTGTACAGATATCCGGGACCCAGGGCGAAGGTCTGCGTATCCGCTCTGAGCCCGGTTTGAATGGAAAGCAATTGTTTTTGGGCTTTGATACTGAAGCATACACTGTGATGGACGGCCCCCGCGCTGTGGATGGCTATAGCTGGTATTATCTGGCGGCCATCAATGACCAGAAGCGTACTGGCTGGGCGGCCTCCAATTTCTTGACACCTATTATCAATCCATAAAAGGAAACCATGATCTCTGAAAAACCTGGTGGAATAACAGCAAACCGGCCTGCGTTGGAAATGACGATCACCTGGGCTGATGGTCATACCAGCATTTACCCATTTACATTACTGCGGGCAGCCTGTCCGTGTGCCCAATGCCGTGGGGGGCATGAAAATATGAAGTCAGAGCCGGATGCAGATGTATTTAACTTCCAGCTCGATAACTCTCCTGCTTCCCGGCTTGTGACTGTTAAACCAACGGGCTCCTATGCAATCACCATTGTTTGGGAAGACGGTCACGACTATGGTATTTATAACTGGCATTTTTTGCGGGCTTTATGTCCCTGTCCTGTGTGCCGACGTGGAAAAAACAAATAAAAATGGGAGGCCTGGAAAGGTCTCCCATTTTTATGATAACAGTAATCGTTGGGTAGATTTTTGCTCATTTTCGCCCAGCAGAAGTAATTTTTATATCGCGTCAGAGCCGAATTTTTGCTATGGTTCTATCGGGTAGCCCTTTGCTTTCCAATCGTTCACGCCACCACTCATACTGGTAACATTGGTGTAGCCGGCTTGTTTCAAGATATCTCTTCCTTGTACCGAACGATTTCCTGAACGGCAGACCACCACCACTTGTTGGTCTTTAGGGACTTCCTGCAATCGGTCCGCCAGCGTTCCGAGCGGAATAAGTGTAGTTCCGGGGATGTGAAACGAATCCCATTCAGCTTGTTCGCGCACATCAACAAAAAAAGCTGTTTTTTGCTGGTACATCTGGTAAGCCTGAGCAGTGTTGATTTCCGCTGCCAATGCCGCGGATTTATTGCTGTTCCCGATGTAAATCATGATGATGATTAACAAAACTACAAATACACCCAGCCCAATTTGCACGGATGGCAAGCGCAAATATCGTGAGATCGGATTGTTGCTTTTACGAATGTTGGATCGTTTTTTTGCCATGGCTTCCTCTTACTTGCACAAAATTTGCGCACAGGCTGAATTGCACTGTGCGCTTTCGGGCTAAAGGCTCAAAGTCTTCTAACAGGTTCTGGAGAGTTCTTAGCGGGTGGGAGTGGGTGATGCCAGTGCGGTACTCCTTGGCATGCGTGTATCTGTTGGCCTGGGCGTATTTGAAGGTTTGAGCGGGGCTGGCGTAACTGTAGCAGTTGCGGTAAGTGTAAGTTTGACAGCTTTGGCAGCCGGAGTCGGCGAATGCAGTGTTGCTATGCGCGCTTGAGCTATTTGGCGCATTTCTTCCGTAGCTGCTCCTACTGGCAATGCCAGTAGGTTACTCCAATCCAGGAAGGCTGAATCGCCTTGATTTAGTTGTTCTAAAGACTGGGCGCGAATAAAGAGAAAGCGGGCAAGTTCAGATGGGGACTCTGCGTATTTTTCTGCTTTATTAATAACGACATAAGAATTATTGTACTCTCCAATTGCCATATAAGCTTTCGCCAGTCCTTCGCTGAAGTCAAACGATTCCGGAATCAGGCTGCGAGCTTTTTGGTAATTCACCAAGGCTTTCTCATTATTCTTTTGGGCTAGATAAGTCTGCCCCAACCAGAAATAGCCATCGGCGTTGTTTGCATTGAGTCGCAAGGATTGTGTTAAGTTGTCTTCAGCATTGATGTAATCGCCGTGGCTGTAATAGGCCGCACCAAGCATGGCAAAGGCCTCGGCATTATCAGGCTGGTATTGTAGGTAGGTTTCCAATTCGTCCACGGCCTGGTCAATCTGGCCATTGGCCTGTAAAGCCATGCCCAGAACCAGGTAGCCTTCCAGCATGGTAACATCCATCTGATTGGCGCGTTGGGCGGCTTCCAACCCGGCAGCGTTTTCATGCTGGGCTAGCAAGACTCGTGCCAGGTTAATCTCAACAAGTGGAGAATCGCCTAATCCTGAAGCCATTTCCAGGTCAGTTTGAGCAGATTTCAGGTCTTTTTTCTTTATAAAGTACAGCCCCCTTTCCAAATACGCTTCGGAGTAATTTGGATCGGTACGGATGGCAAGGTTCAAATCGCCGATTACATCTTGCAGAGGGTTGAGAGCAATATTGGCGCGAGCGCGCCCCAGGTATGAAGGGGCAAATGTTGAATTTAACTCGATGGCAGTCCTGTAATAATTGATGGCTTCCTGGTATTTTCCGCTCAAGCGGTTGGCTTCTCCGATAAAATATAGCGCGTCGGCCGAACCTGGTTGGGATGTAGCCACCTGCGCCATCATGACGGCTACATTTTCCCATTGGCTGTTATTGTAAGCACGAATAGCGCCTTTGTAACTATCGCCCGCCGCTTCACCATGCGGTGTGGCCGCATAAATAGGTGTTGGGGTGTAGGGTGTGCTTAGTAGCCCGGCCAGTGGTCGCAGAGTGGATGCCGCTGGAGCGGATTTGTTGCTATTTGTAGCATATGGCGTTACAGTTGGCCGCATCGTACCTTGGATAACCAAGGTGGCAGCTGGTGGCTTGGTCAAAATGCCTACCCCAACAATTGTTCCGATTAAAACAAAACTGATCAGACCTATTGCTGTCGCCAGTCTGAAAACAAGGCTCATCGAAAACTTTGGTTTATTTCTTTTTTCTTCTTGTTTCGCCTTTTCTTCCCACAGGGGCGGGTAGCTTAATGGGAACGGTTGGATCGGTCCAGTCTGTGGCAGTGCTCCTAATAAGGCCAGGCCGCGTCGAGTAGTTGCGTTGGTTGGATCGAGCTTGAAGGCGGTTTGTAAACAGTACAGACGCTCTCGTTGTGTTTCCATCGCTGCACTCAGCCAAATCCAATATTCGGGGTTTTGCTGGTCGGTATGCAGCAGATTTGTTAATATTTCTCGCGCTTGCACGAACTGCTCGGCACGAATGGCAGCTATAGCCTGCTGGAGCATACTTTCTTCGGGGGGCGGTGCGGGCGTGAGATTATTTTGGACCATAAGTTGAGTTTAGCACAGCCATGCAGGTGCGGCAAGTGTCCTTGTTCGAGAATCGTGCAAGTAAGTTGGTTGATATAATCAATTATTATCCAATGCGTTCATGTGGTCAATTCCAATGGACAATTGGTTGTTAAATAAGGAGTCAGATGCGTATTTTCTGGTTATTTGCATTAATTCCTGGCTTTATTATTTTTGCAGGTTGCAGTTCTTCACTCGATTCGCGTCAGTCAGTCTTGCCTATAAGTTTATCTCCATATTTTACTCGAACTCCATTCATTACGGCTTCTCTGACACTGCCTGTCACCCAGACTGCGGTTCCCACACTTACTCCCATGATCTATACGATTGCCCGCAATGACACTTTGAGTGGCATCGCCAGTCGTTACGGGGTTGTTCTTGAAGCACTTCTGGCTGCCAACCCCGGTATTATTCCAGAATCTCTTTCTGTGGGCCAGACGCTCATCATTCCATCTGCTTCGCAGAGTGCAGTTACGGCGCTAAGTTCCACGCCTGTGCCGCTTGACCTTGGCCCTAGTATATGCCAGCCTTCTGGTAATGGGGTTATATGCCTGATCCCGGTTCATAATCCTTACCCTCAGGCACTGGAAAATGTAAAAGTGCAAGTGACTTTATATGATGAGAGTGGACAGTCGTTGGCAAGCCAGGAAGCCGTCTTGCCGTTGAACCTTCTGCCACCGGACAAGGTTCTACCTGCAGTTGTTTTTTTTAGCACATCAACAGCCGGTGTGTCTGCACAGGCCGGATTGGTGACTTCCATGCGGCTGGAACCCGGAGACCATCGTTATCTGCAGACTTCTATCCAGAACCAGCTGGTCAGCATCAATTGGGATGGGCTTTCTGCCAATGTGCAGGGTTTGGTTTTGCTTGCCGAGACTGAAAAGCCTGCGACCAGTATATGGCTGGCTGCAGTAGCCTATGATATCCAAGATCAGATTGTTGGGTACCGTCGCTGGGAATGGAGCGGAGCGCTGCAGCCAGGTGGCTCCCAGCCTTTTATCCTGCCGGTCTACAGCCTTGGCACTTCAATTCAGCGGGTGGAAGTGTTTGTAGAAGCCCGTCCTTAGGAGCTAAAAAATATGAACCATCCTGAATCAACCCAAATGGCCTTGAGCATCCTGCGCAAGGGTGATAATTTTCAGTGGTATCTAATTGCGCTGCTGGCGCTGGTGGTATATGTTTATGCGTCAGAAATTTCTCTACGGAACTGGAAGGGTATTGCCGCAGGCCTGTCGCTCTATGCTGTTCATTGGTTTTATGAAATTTTGAATGCCCTGATCCAGCATTTCAGCGGTCATGCTCTTTGGACAGTTCCAACAGGCACAGCCTTTTTGTTGTTGGTGGGCGTTGGCATTGAATTGAGTTTTATGTTTTCGATTGCAGGGCTGGTGATGAGCAAACTATTGCCAGCAGATCCAGATTTGAAATTATTGGGGATTAACAATCGCATATTATTTGCAATTGGAAATGCAGCCTTCTTTGCTGTTGTGGAAATATTTCTTGCTCGAACGCCCGCTTTTGTCTGGGTGTATTCCTGGTGGGGAGCCTTTCCAGTTTTTGTGACAGTTTATATTCCCTTTTTCCTGGCTGCGTTCTATTGCTATGACTGGAAACCCAAAAAACAGGTATTTTTTATCGTTTCGCTGGCCGGGTTGGATGTGCTCATGCTGGGTGTCTTTGCGGGAATACTCGGATGGATTTAGCCTAATGAAAGAACCCGGCCTGCCCCTGCAGACAGGGTCTACCTATCTGGGCTTATCTTGGGTTGATGGGCAAGAGACAATTGGGTAGTTTCTGTATTTGATAATTTATCCTTGTGTAGGGCAGGAAAATCATGTATATTGCCTGGCTTTACCATGCCAGGCCGATACATGGTCATCCTGTAGGTTTAAAATACCAATTGGAAAACCTATAGTCCCAATGGGCTACATGAAATTATCTGTTTATTTTCTATCATTTAATCTGAACTCGATAACCAGATTTAGAGTGATTCTGTTCAGTCTACAATTGATTCAGGCAGCCTGTATGTCCACGCCAGTTTTGGTTCCTGCGATAGCCCACCTGCTACTTCCATATTCGGCGATTGGTATGCCACTCCGTGCTCTTCGATCGGAGATCACCGCCATACTTGCGCCGTTGCTTGTTGGGGACCTTATGGCGAAAATAAGTCATTCCACAGATGTGCTGCATATAAAGGGCGATCTGCTAGAAAACAGCATTGATGTAACGGTCAAAATCGTCAGATATTGTAGCCGTTGCAATATTCTTCTGAGTGAAAGATAAAGTTACCGGGCTCGTCGACCCGTGATCAAATGGTGAGAATATGCGCTCGACCGGTAACCGCATGTTTGAATTTATTTTTCTGACCAGTGTCCTTCCAAATGACGACCAATACAAAAACGATTGGGTACAGTACCAGTTTGTTGGGATTAATAAAAAATTTCTGGTTCTAATGGAATTTGTGGTTTTGACAAAAATGAGGCAAAATTGGCTAAAACTCGACCAAGAGAATTGCCAAAATGCCTCAACGACAGTGTACCAAAGAAAAGGCCATCATTACAAGCCCTATAAAACG
>JAPLGT010000230.1:0-3069 GCA_026390035.1 Chloroflexota bacterium | reverse complement strand
GAAATCATTGTGAACAAAGTTAGAGAAAGAACCGATGCGGATTGGGCCGTAATGATGTCAGAAGCGTTACAGGAATGCTTTAGAGTATTGAAGCCAGGACGTTGGATCTCTGTTTGTTATCATGATACAAGTGAAGGCACCTGGCAATTATTGCAAGACATTATGGCAGAAATAGGTTTTGTATTTGATAAATCAGATATAACTTTGTTTATCGATGCGTCCCAAAAGACATTAAACCAATTATCTGCAGAAAAAGTGACCAAGCGCGACTTGGTGATCAGCTTTCGCAAGCCGCGCGAAGGTGAATTAGCTGCTAAGTTATTGTTGAGCGGCGATGAAGATCTGGCTAGTTTTAGTGAGAAGGCGCAGCTCATCCTGCGCGATGCGCTCGAGCGGCTTCCCGGCGCACCAGCCGATCGGTTATACGATGAACTGGTTAGCCGGATGGTTCGAAAAGGCGAATTCCAGCGTCACAACTTCGAGGCGCTTCTACGAAGCGTAGCTGAAGAGACCGGCGGCAGGTGGTATCTACTCGAAACCGCCGATCAGTTGGATGAAACTGAGGGCCAAAAAGAAAACGCTGCGGCCGCACGATTGGAAGCCTTTATGGGCAAATACATCCAAGCGCATCCCGGCGAAGGCGGCGTACACTATTCCAACCTGTTCGAGGAATACCTGCCGGTCAGCGACAAACCGCGCCGCCTGCTACAGGACTGGCTGCCCGAATACTTCTACAAGACCACGGAAGGTACCTGGCGTCTGCCCATTAATGACGATGAACGCCAGATCAAAACTAGTCTGCGCCTGAGCGGGGAACTACGGCACATCAAGCGCTTTGCCAATGCCCTCAGCGCCGGCGTCCCGCCGGCTGAGCGCGACCGCCCATCCAATGCTGCCACCCTGGCTGAGTGGATCTACCAGTGCCGCCGCTCTGGGCTGTATGATCTGGGGCGAACGCTTTACGAACGCGGCGGCCTGCGCTTCGACAGCCTGGGCGATGATTCGCAGATGCAGGTGGAAGAAGATTACCAGATCTGCGTTAAACGCGGCAGCGTGGCGGAAGCAAAAACAAAAAAGACCAAAAAGAAACAGATGGATTTGTTCGAATAACACATGGAGTTATCTATGAATTTACATTTTAAGGAAATCTTCACTGGCAAAGTCGTCAATAAAAAGCTGACCTTCAATACCGGCATGGACGAGTTTCCGCGTTATGTACTCGAATACCTGATTGACAACTACTGTACCGAGGAAAACTTCACCGAGGATTTTGAGCGCGTCAAACGCCGCCTGCGCGAAAACTTTGTGCACGGCGCCGAGGCTGAGCGAATCCGTTCTTACATCCGTGAGCACCGCGAACATTCCATCATCGCCAACCTGGAAGTGCGCCTGGTCGAGACCGAAGATAAATATTGGGGCAGCATCAGTTCCATCAATGAGAGTTTCGTCAATATTCCGGAACCGCTGGTCAAGCAGTATCCGATGCTGCTGGCGGGTGGCATGTGGGGCACCATCTCGCTGACCTATGATGAAAGTGAGGTCCACAACAAGAAGATCCGGCCTTTCAAAGTCAGCGAGTTCACCCCCTTCCAGATCTCGCTGATTGACCTGAAGGAATTCATCGAAAAACGCAAACAGTTCTTGGACACCGAATGGCTGGATATCCTGGTCAACTCATTTGGCCTCAATCCCGATAAAATGACCCGCCGGGAAAAGCTGCTTTACGTTTCCCGCGCCGTGCCGCTGGTTGAGGCCAACCACAACATGATCGAACTGGGTCCGCGTGAAACTGGTAAAACCTACCTGTTCCGCAACGTCTCTTACTATGCTCATGTTCTTTCGGGTGGCAAGGCCACGCCAGCCGGGTTATTTATCAACCTGAACACCGGCAATGTCGGGCTGGTCGGCACGCGTGAGGCGGTTGTTTTTGACGAAATCGCCAACACCGACTTTACCGACCCCAAAGCGATGGTCAGCATCATGCAGGGTTTTATGCAGGATGGCAAGTTCAGCCGCGGGAAGAAGGAAATCCTGGCCTTTGGTTCCATCGTGCTGGTCGGTAACCTGGATGTTCAGGGCAGGCTGCCGCACGAAAAGTATTTTCACCTTTTTGAGCCGTTGCCCAGTTTCATGCAGGTTGAGGCGCTGATCGACCGCCTGCACTACTACCTGCCTGGCTGGGAAATCCCCAAAATAGGTCCTGCCGCATCCAGCATTGATTACGGATTTATCACCGATTACTTCTGCGAAATCATGCACGAACTCAGGCGCATAGATGTTTCCGGCTTGCTCAAGAGCCGCTTTGAGCTCTTTGACGCTTCCGGCACCGGGCCGGGGCTGACTTCCCGGGATGTGCGCGCCATTTACAAAACCTTATCTGGCTTATTGAAGCTGCTCTACCCGCATGGACAGGTTACCGATGATCAGCTCGAAGAAGTCCTGCTGCTGGCTATCGAAGGCCGCCAGCGTGTGCGCAACCAACTGCATCTGATGGCGCCTGGCGAGTTCTCGCCTGTGCAAATCTCGGCTCGTTTTGTCGAATCGGGCAAAACTGTCAAACCGACCTTACTGGAAGGCGACCGAAAAGTGCATGTCGATATGCCTATCAAACCGATGGTGGGTGAGGTCATCGGACTGGCCGTGGCCGGCGAACAAGGTGTCATCTTGCGCTTTGAGATGCAGGCCACCAAGGGGCATGGGCGCATCGTCCCGCTCGGTTCGATCCAGCGCGTCATGCGCGAGTCGATTGAAGCGGCGGCGCAGTACATCAAGGTTTATTCTGCTGACCTGGGTGTTTCGGCAGATTGGCACGAAAACTTTGATATCGCTGTTCTGGCGACCATGATGGCCATCCCCAAGGAGGGCCCATCGGCGGGTATCACCATTGTGACCGGCATCGTTTCCGCGCTGAAAAACATCCCTGTGCGGCATGATATTGCTATGAGCGGCGAGATTACCATCATGGGCAAAGTGCTGGCAATCGGCGGCGTTCAACCCAAACTGATGGCAGCCATCGATTCCGGTGTCAAGCTGGTGATCCTACCTGCTGAGAATGAAAGGGATGTCAAT
>JAPLGT010000298.1:0-2258 GCA_026390035.1 Chloroflexota bacterium | reverse complement strand
TGGCGGGAAAAGAATGGGAGTAGTTCTGGGTCCGATTGGGCAAATATTTCCCTAGACCAAGTGAAGGCAAATCTGGGATCAACAAATTACCCAATGGAGAAATTAAAATTCATTGAGGGCAATGTGTTAGAAACTTTAGATCATTCTCTTCCAGACAACATAGCTCTACTTAGATTGGATACGGATTGGTATGACTCCACCAAAAAGGAGATGACAAGCCTTTACCCCAAATTGTCCTTGGGAGGCGTGTGTATTGTGGATGATTACGGTGCCTGGGCGGGATCAAAACAAGCTGTCGATGAGTTCATGTCCGAGAATTCAGCATACCCGCTAATGCATATTACTGATTGGACGACGCGAACCTGGGTAAAATCCACGCTCTGATAGTTCGGCAAACTCCAACAAATGAAATTTTTTTCAGTTATATCTTTTTGAACCTCATAGTCCCAGAATCTGAAGTAGCGTCCAGTTGGGCCACCTTAAATTTGGAAGACGAAATCCATTTTAAGATTTCTGATTTCCTGATGGGATTGTCATACGAGGGAGAAAGCATGTCAAATGTGTCCAAAATTGCTTCAGCTCGCGCGGCCTCCTTTGTAGTGTAGTTGAATTCAACATAATTTGCAATTGGAATTAGGAAACGAAAAGCCCGTGAAATCGGGTGCGGAAGACCAAATAGGAAACTTGTTATGGGAAACCAAATCGATGAACTTCGGTCGATAAAATTCAGTAAAAGTTCATTAGGAATTCTTTTTGTGAGGGGGCGAATTAAGTATTTTGCATAAAGTTTGACATGCCACGATGAATTCTCATAAAAGGTTAGCGTTAATTCACCACCAGGCTTTAAGCATCGTAGGAGTTCAGCAACAATCCTGTCTGGTTCTTTAGTGTGTTGTAAAACTCCAATGCAGTATGCAAAGTCAAGTGATTCGTCCGGAATCGGAAGTTCAGCCAAGTCCCCTTGAACTATCAATAAGTTTTCAGTGTTCAGATTTTCTGATGCAGCGTCTACCGCGCTTGAATAATCGATGGCCACCAACTGAGCTCCAAGATTTAGAGCTATTTCCGAAAACCTGCCTGAACCACAGCCAGCGTCCAATACCAATTTCCCGCGTAATTGGCTTTCATCCCATAAAGTTTCATGAATAAATCGATCCCGAGATCGATTTGTCTTGAGTGCCGAATCTACTTGTGTCTTAGCGAAGCGATTCCATTGCAAACCAAAACTGTCTGCATAATTCTCTTGCGGCACAAATCGAGGAATTCCTCTTAGTACAGGGAAGCTTGCCACACAGCTTGGACAAGCAAGAACTGCGCCCTCAGCTTGTAATAGCTTTTTGCACTTAGGACAGGCCAGGACAGCCATTAAATTGGTCATCAGAACTTCTCCCTAGGTGTCGGTATCAGGCGAAGGTTATCGCGTACGGCAGGAAGAAAATCGCCCTATAAACGGCTACCCAGTAATTGTGACTTTCCGACCCGGAGTCCTCACTCGATGGTAATTAGCACCCCTTTTCATAGGGCAAGATATTACCCATGCGCTTAGACCATGTCTCATACGTAACATCCCATGATCAATTAGCCGACACAGTTCAACGCCTTGGTTCGCGCTTAGGCAGTACTTTCGTCGATGGTGGAGTTCATCCACGCTTTGGCACACGCAACTTCACATTACCCTTACAAAACGGTCACTACATCGAAGTTGTTTGCCCACTAGATCACCCAGCATCGGATTCATCGCCATTTGGTAAAGCAGTATCTCGTCGCGCGGCAGAAGGCGGCGGATGGCTTACATGGGTCGTTGCAGTCGATGATGTTGCATCAATTGAAACACGTCTTGGTCGACAAGCGGTCGCTGGTCACCGTACTAAGCCAGATGGCACGGATATTCGCTGGAAGCAGATCGGAGTTCTTGGAACGTTAGAAGATCGCCAGCTTCCATTCTTCATCGAATGGATTGAAAACCACCATCCGTCAACTGACGGTAAAGCAATCGCAAAGATTGTCAAAATTGAAATTGCCGGAGATGAAAAAACAATCTCTAACTATCTCGGGTCAGATACCGCAAAAGCTTTAGGCGATAACGTAGAAGTTGTGTGGTTATCACCTGCCGATAACGATGGAGAAAATGGCATCGTTGCAGTGCATCTTGAGTCACCAAGCGGCATAGTTCGCTTAGATTAATACTGCTACAGGAAACTGCCTCGTGCTACCGTTAGAATTGCCCGCATGGCAAAGGTAGCGGTAACTGGTGGGGC
>JAPLGT010000054.1:0-10461 GCA_026390035.1 Chloroflexota bacterium | reverse complement strand
GTCAATTGAAGATTTGAAGCGCAAAGTTCTGGCTTTTATCGAATATTACAATCTCACCATGGCGAAACCATTCAAATGGACCTATCAAGGTAAGGCTCTCAAGGCCTAACTTCTTTTCTATTTATGCCCAAGTGTACTAGCGTGCTGTTGTCAGGAAAATATTAGCATTGCCCAGACCCTCAAGGAGATAACTAAATGGCAATCATACTCGACGGGTCATCACTGACTATCGAAAAACTTGTCGCCATCGCGCGCGATGGCGACAGAGTTGAGCTTGCGC
This sequence comes from Chloroflexota bacterium, assembly GCA_026390035.1. Classification (GTDB taxonomy): domain Bacteria; phylum Chloroflexota; class Anaerolineae; order Anaerolineales; family Villigracilaceae; genus UBA5195. Next base: position 10,181 of record JAPLGT010000054.1, on the reverse strand, counting down.
CCGCTGCTTTGGACCGAATCAAAATCTGCCGCGCCATGCTCGAAGAAAAGCTTGCCAACCACGAAACCATGTATGGCACCAATACTGGCATTGGCGAATTTTCGGAGAAAATTCTATCTGATGAGCAGGTCAAAGAGTTCCAACGCTACCTGGTATATAACCATGCCGCCGGGATTGGTGACCCGGCGCCAGTTGAGTATGTACGCGCAGCCCTGGCAGGGCGTATAAATGTCCACGCGCATGGCAACTCTGGCTGCCGGCCTGAAATCACGCTGACTTATGTTGAAATGCTGAACAAGGGTGTGACCCCTGTGGTATGCCAGAAAGGTTCGGTTGGCGCCAGCGGCGATCTTGCCCCCATGGCGCAAGCTGCATTACTACTAATGGGCGAAGGTGAAGCATACTATCAGGGCGAACGCCTGCCCGGCAAAATCGCCATGGACAGAGCGGGTATCCCAATCCCGGATCTAATGGCAAGGGATGGGCTGGCCGCCATTAACGGTTCAAACCTACTGACAGCAATGAGCGCATTACATATCCACGACATGGAAAACTTCCTGAAACAAGCCGAAATCTGCGCAGCCATGTCGATCGAAGCTCTGCTCGGCAATATCAAACCTTACAATCCAAAACTGCACGAACTACGAGGATTCAGTGGATCAATCGTCAGTGCAAAGAACATTCTAAGATGCCTGGAAGGCTCTGACCTGGCCACCGGCAAAATAAAAACGAAAGTGCAGGACGCTTATTCCATGCGCTCCACTCCGCAAGTAATCGGTGCTGCGCGAGATGCGATCGCATATGCACGTTCACAAGTTGAGATTGAACTGAACGGTGTCGGCGACAATCCCATTTTCGTGCCCGAACTAAAGCTAACTCTGACCGGCGCAAATTTCCAGGGCTCACCAGTTTCACTTCCCATGGATATGGCCGGAATAGCCATCACGATGGTCTGTGTATTATCCGAACGACGCCTGAACCGTCTGACCAACCCGGCTCTTAGTGCTGGCCTACCAGATTTTCTGGCTCACAGTCCAGGCTTTTTCTCCGGCATGATGCTCAGCCAATACACCGCCGATCATCTAATCGTTGAGCAACGCATGCTTTCCGCGCCAGCCTCCATCCAGTCCATCCCGGCGGCCGCCGACCAGGAAGATTTTGTCTCGATGGGTATGAATACCGCCATCAAGAACGGGCAAATCCTGGATAACGCCTTCGGAATATTGGGGATTGAGTTCATGGCCGCCGCCCAGGCACTCGATTTCCGCGAATTTACCCCCGGGAAGGGCACGGCCAAAGCGCGCGAAACCATCCGAAAACACGTCTCGCACCTGGAAGTAGACCGCCCACTGTATGCCGATCACAACACCATGAAAGCGCTGGTCAAATCAGGCGAAATCCTACAGGCGGTCGAAGAAACGATTGGAACGCTTGGCTGAACTTGCAAGCAAGAATTACTATTATGCACAACCAATCCTAATTTTCTGACCAAAGGCCCCCTACTATGATTACCAATGAAATCAACTTTTTCTCGGAAAGCCTCGGAATGCGCGCCACTCTGAATGTGATTTTGCCACAACGCGCACTGGCTGACAAAATGCCCGGCACAACCCAAAACAATCGCAAAGCAAAGTACCGCAGCCTGTACCTCCTGCACGGACACTCTGATGACCAGACCGCCTGGCAGCGCTGGACCTCAATCGAACGCTATGTGGAAGGCATGAATCTGGCTGTGATCATGCCTTCTGTGCACCTTAGCTTTTACGCAGACATGGTGCACGGTGGTCAATACTGGCAGTTTATTAGTGAAGAAGTGCCGGCACTGGTTCGCGATATGTTTCCACTCTCCGACAAACGGTCTGACAATTTTGTTGCCGGGCTTTCAATGGGCGGGTACGGAGCCTTCAAACTGGCATTAACCCATCCGGACCGTTTTGCAGCAGCAGCCAGCCTTTCCGGCGCAGTAGATATCTGCGAAGTGGTAAAGGGCCACGCCGAACCCGAAGATGAAATCTGGCTGGCTGGTATGCGCAATATCTTTGGAGACCTGAGCAAAGTACCAGGCAGTCAACATGATCTTTTTAAACTGACTGAAAATATCGCAAAGAACTCTGCCAGAACGCCCAGGTTATATCAATGCTGCGGCACCGAGGACTTCCTGTATGCAGACAATCTTCGTTTTCGCGAGCATGTCAGAAGTCTGTCGCTCAATCTGACTTATGAAGAATGCTCTGGAGAACACAACTGGGGATTTTGGGATAAGATGATCCAGAACGTGCTGGCCTGGCTGCCGCGCTAAACTCCAACAACTCCATATCTCAACCGGTACAACCGCAAAACCATCCATGCGGTTGTACCGGTTTTTCGACCAGCCATGATGTTGAACAATTTGGATAGGTTATGATAGGATAATAGAATAAACTTGCAGTTGATAATAGTTGCAACAAGGATATCATGAGCTGCACAGAATATATTTCCAACCAGATCCGTTCGCGCGGATTCCGCCTTACACCCCAACGGCTTACTATTTTGCAGGTACTGCAACACTCCGGCGAACACCTGACCCCATCTGAGGTGTATGAAATTGCGCGGCAGAGCATGCCTGGTTTAACAGAAACAACCGTTTACAGGACTCTAGAGTTCCTTGCAAACAATGGTTTCGCTTTGGCTGCCCACATCGGCAGTGGCAAATTGGTCTACCAGGTGGGCGGAAATGACCATCACCATGTCATCTGTCAGAAATGTGGCGGAGAGATGGAAGTCGGGCATGCGCAGCTTTCCAATCTTTATCACACTATCGAAGATCTAACAGGCTACCGCTTGACCACCAGTCACCTGACCTTTTTTGGGTTATGTCCACATTGTCGATAATTTTCAACTTTTTACAGGTTTATAAGGAACCAATCAAATGTTAAGCCAAGATTCCAGCATAAATTTAAAATGGCCCGGGGTATATTACGCCACTTTATTCATCTGGCTGGGCACCACTGCCATGCATATTCCCGATGGATATCTAAGCCCCATCACTTCGCTGATCATGTTCCTGTTGGTACTGCCTTTCTGGATGATCGGTGTGCGTAAAATCCGCGAGACAATGAACGCCCGCAGTGTACCGTTGATCGCCTTGCTGGCGGCATTCTCGTTTGTCATCATGATGTTCAACATCCCCCTGCCAGGTGGAACTACCGGGCATGCCACGGCTGCCGCACTGGCAGCCATCGTTCTCGGCCCTGAAGTTGCGGTAATCGCCATCTCAATTGCCCTGATCATCCAGGCCTTTTTCTTCGGCGATGGCGGCGTCCTTGCTATTGGTGCAAACAGCTTCAACATGGCAGTGGTTATTCCCTATGTCAGCTATTCCATTTACCAAATTTTCGCCAAGAACACTGCGCTAAAATCATCCCGCCGGGTATTGGGAGCTGCATTGGGTGGTTGGGCAGGGGTTACTGTTTCGGCTTTTCTGGCCGGGATCGAGTTTGGGCTTCAGCCGCTTCTTTTCCACGCAGCAGATGGTTCGCCTCTATATGCGCCCTTTCCGCTCTCGATCGCAGTTCCAGCAATGGTAATTCCCCACATGCTGGTTGCCTCGGTGGTGGAAGGAGTCTTAACTGCCCTGGTGGTGGCTTATTTACAACGCTCCAACATTGAAATTCTCGGCTCATCGAAAAAAGCGACCCTGGTTACACAGGCTGGAAATTTCCGGAAAATGCGCGGGGCATTGGTCGCCCTGGCGGTTTTGATCGTTGCATCACCACTCGGTTTGCTCGCACCCGGAACTGCATGGGGTGAATGGGGTACACAAGAGTTATCTAGAATGGGCCTCCAGACGATTCCCAGCGGTTTGGAAAAGTTATCTACACTCTGGGGGGCTCCGCTCTCCGGTTATGATCTACCCGCTCTGGGAAATACCAATCTGGGCTATGTGCTCTCGGCAATAACAGGGATTGCGGTTACCGGACTGGTTGTCTGGCTGTTCACTTTATTAATAACAGCCAGTCCTGGATCTCAAAAACAAAGCCTGTAACTCACCTATAAAAAAGAAAGGAAGCGTTCTGGGTGTTCCGTACGCAGCACAACAGACACCCCGCGATCGCCATGGATAAATTATTCAAACCCAAGCACTCCCATCGGCACAGCAATGTAATGGAACACACGCTGAGCGGCATCACCGAGACTCTTGAGCGAGCCTTGTTCGCTGAAGAACTCAGCAGCAGAGCGGGTTTGTTTCAATCAATCGACCCGCGTGTCAAAGTATTAGGTATTCTGGCATTGTTGATTGCGGTAAGTTCTTCACGCAGCCTGGTCATAATCGCCGCTATTTATTTACTCACACTTGGCGCAGCTTTGTCTTCGGCTATCCCGGCTGACTTCTTTATCAAACGGGTCTGGCTGGCACTGCCATTTTTCACTGGCATGATCATCCTGCCAGCCTTATTTATCACCCCCGGACCAACCCTGGTTCAACTACCCTGGGGACTGGCCATCACAAGCACGGGTGCAACCAGCAGTCTTTTTCTGCTTATGCGAGTCAGCACATCGGTTTCACTCACATTGCTCTTGATCCTGACCACGCCATGGAATACAGTACTTAGTGCGCTGACAGTTTTGCGCATTCCAGATGTTTTCATCCTGATCCTGGGCATGACTTACCGATATATCTACCTGCTGTTGCACACCGCTAACGATATGTTTCTTTCCCGCAAGAGCCGTGTCGTTGGGAAACTGGATACCGCTGAAGACAGACGGATGCTGGCTGCCATCAGTGGGACCCTGCTTAACAAATCGCTCAATATGAGCAGCGAAGTATATCTAGCTATGCAATCACGTGGATTCCGGGGTTCCATTGTTACATTGAAGCCCTTCAAGATGCAATACCGTGATTGGCTCTGGTTGGCAGGCTTACTCACTCTGGCGATCACTGCCATTTTTTTGGGAAGGTAATTATCATGTTAAATTCCGAAAATAATTTAAGCGCTGAACCTATTTTTGAAATCAAACAGGCTTCGTTTGCCTATGATGGAAAACAACTGGCGCTAGAAAATATCAACCTGACAATTCATGCCGGCGAGTGCCTGGTAATTCTGGGCGCCAATGGCTGTGGAAAAAGTACATTACTCAAACTGTTGGATGGCCTGTACTTCCCTACCACTGGCACGATTTCTGCCTTTGGCAAAGCTCTCACAGAAGATGCTTTGCGTGACGACAGCTATAACTACGCATTTCGCCGCCGGGTGGGATTAGTTTTTCAGGATACCGATGTTCAACTATTTTCGCCCTCTGTATTGGATGAAGTCGCCTTCGCGCCTCTCCAGCTAGGGATTTCACGTGAGGAGGTTAACCGGCGGGTCGAATCTGCAATGGAAGTACTGCGGATCGAGAAACTGCGCGACCGCGCGCCCCACCGGTTATCAGGCGGCGAAAAACGACGGGTTGCCCTGGCCTCTGTTCTCACGCTTGACCCGGATGTCTGGTTATTGGATGAACCAACCACCGGGCTGGATCCCCGCAGCCAATCCTGGTTGGTGGATTTTATACTTCAGCAGCGCCAGATTGGTAAAACTGTCATCACTGCCACGCATGACCTGATCATAGCTGAACAAGTGGCTACCAAGATTTATGTATTTGATGAAGAACATCAAATCACTGCATCGGGCAGTCCACAGGACATTCTAAAAGACCACGAGCTGCTACACCGTTGCAACCTGGCGCATTATCACCTTGACCCAATTTTCGCAAAATAACGCAAAAAAACCTGCGGGGCAAACAAAACGCAACGACCAGGACCGTAAAGGAACAAAACCCAATCCGGTCGTGGCCATCATCTATTCTTGATGTTATTTAGCACTTAAATCAACAGCGCTCCCGATTTATATCGGGAGCGCTGTTATTCGTTTACAGATTAGAGCCCAGCCGCTTGTTTGAGTGCGGCAGCTTTTTCCGTGTTCTCCCACGGGAATTGGATATCGTCACGTCCAAAATGTCCGTAGGCAGCCGTCTTGCGGTAAATTGGGCGGCGCAGATCCAAGTCGCGAATGATAGCGCCGGGACGCAGGTCAAAGAACTCGTTGATCAGATCAACAATTCGAGTGTCATCAATTTTACCAGTGCCAAAAGTTTCGACATTGATCGAGAGAGGGTGCGCCACACCAATGGCATAGGCCACCTGAATTTCGCAGCGATCAGCTAATCCGGCAGCGACCACATTCTTGGCCACCCAACGTGCAGCATAAGCAGCCGAACGATCGACCTTCGTGGGGTCTTTGCCAGAGAACGCACCACCGCCATGCCGGCCCATGCCGCCATAGGTATCAACAATAATCTTACGACCCGTGACGCCTGCATCACCCATTGGACCACCAATGACAAAGCGCCCGGTGGGGTTAACATAGATATTCAACTTTTCATCCACCAATTCTTTTGGCAGAATTGGGAAGATGACATATTCGCTGATGGCTTCAACGATCTCAGCATGCGAGATCTCGGGGGCGTGCTGGGTAGAAATCAAAACGGTGTCGATGCGCTTGGGCCGGCCGTAGGAGTATTCAACTGTCACCTGGCTCTTACCATCCGGGCGCAGCCAGGGCAAGGTACCATCTTTACGTAGTTCGCTCAGCCGGCGAGCCAGTTTGTGCGCTATGTAAATCGGCATGGGCATCAATGTCGCGGTTTCGTTACAGGCGAAGCCAAACATCATGCCCTGATCACCCGCGCCAACGTGCTCAATATCCTTGTCGATCATTTCTCCGCTTTTATCTTCCATGGCATGGTCGACGCCCAGTGCAATGTCAGCGCTCTGACTGGCAATAGCAGAGAGAACGGCACAGGTATTACCGTCAAAACCTTTTTCACTGCTATCATAGCCAATTTCCTTGACAACCCTGCGGACGAGTTCATCAAAGTTAACAAAAGCATTGGTCGTGATCTCACCAAGAACGGCAATAAACCCGGTCTTTGTAGCGGTTTCACAAGCCACGCGAGAATAAGGATCTTGTTCCAGGCAGGCATCGAGTACAGCGTCCGAAACCTGGTCACAGATTTTATCCGGGTGACCTTCGGTCACAGATTCGGATGTGAAAAGTAATTTTTTGGAATTCATGAAAGAGTTGCTCATCAGGTTCAGTCTCCTTAATATAAAAAAGCCCCTTCCGGTCAAACTGAAAGGGCATTTTGCGCAGAGGCTCGGCTGCCCTCTCATCTCCCAGATATTTCTGTCGGAATTGGCACCGCGTTGCGATTTGCTTGGCAAATCGTCTGGTATTGCGCTTGGTAAAAGACCTGATCGGTTTTTCTCGATCAAACCTAAAAACAAGCAGCATACCGGACTAACAACCGGTTGTCGAGGCATCATAGGGCCGGTCCCTCCGCCTCTCTGGATAAGAGTGCCGTATTGGGGCTATTTGATTGTAGCGGGATATTACCACAGGTAAGAAGCAGAGTCAAATCATCATTCGAGTAATTTTCATACCCTAAATCAGCACTATTCGACAAAGATGGCCGCTGCTGCAACCTACCAGCAGCACAGCACCAGGCGCCAGGCCGTATGGCGCTGCCAACTGGCTTGGAAGATCATCTTCCGGTAACCCAAGCACCCGATCCCAGGTCTGACCAGCATCGCGGGAAATTATCAGCACATCCTGCATAGCAGCAATGATCATATTTCCATCCATAATAAGCGCGTTAATGCTTTCCTGAGTTTTATCATTTCCCAGCTGCTGCCAGGACTGAGAGGCATCCAGACTAGCGTAAAGACCACTGCCTTCGGTGCCCACCAAGAGCAGACCCGGAGCACTGGCCAGGCAAAGAATGGGGCTGTGACCGCAGGGTAGTGTAGTTTCGATCCAGGCCCGCCCAGCGTTTTGACTGACAAACAGGCCGGTACCGGTACCTGCGTATAGAGTATCCCCAGGGGCAATCACCAGGCTCAGCACCTGAAAATCCAGTAACCCAAAATTCCAGGAAGCCCAATTTGCGCCACCATCTATCGAACGATATACACCATCTTCAAGGCTTGCAGCAAACAGTATACGATCATGCTCGAAATCTGGGGAGACCGCCATGGACGTAATAAAAGGAGCGGGTGTAGGCAGCTGTGCCGATGCCCAAACGTTCCCGCCATCGAGAGAACGCAGGATGCCGCCAGGAACGGCAGCAAAAACGATTTGATCGGCAGGAAACTGTGGCGAAAACACAACAGCACTGGCCGGTATGACCAAGCCCGAGTCCAATCGAACCGGGCTCCAGGTTCGACCAGCATCAAGACTGCGCAATAATCCAGTTGAACTGGCAGAAAAAGCAGTATCACCACAGGCAGCAAGTGCATAAACGATGTCTGTCATCAAGGCTCCACGGAAAATTGGGGACTGGCATTGTGAACAAGCACATCAACGGTCAGCGCGAGCGCCGCACCACGCACAGCAGCATTCAACGCGGCTTTACTAACCCCAGCTGAATCCAAAACGCCCACCGCCAACATGTCAGCAGGTTGACCGGTGCGCACATCGAAACCCAGTCCGGGCTCCAGGCCGTGAAGCTCATACCCTGCGTTTGCAGCGATCACCAGAGCCGGCTGCCTGAGGGCTTTTTGCAGGATCCTTCGAGCTGCAACCCGAGCATCATTCTGATCAGGCCTAAAACTTAGGATATCAAGGCAAGCCAGGTAAGCAGCCCCGCCGCCAGGCAAGATACCATCGCGCAAAGCTGCACGGATTACCAGGCTGGTGTGTTCAGCCAATTCGCGGCGGTGCTTTTGCTCGCTCTCAGTAGCACCCCCCACCAACAGACGCGCCGCACCACCATGCAGACGCCCAATTCTGGCTTGCAATTTCCGGCGAGTATCGGTGCTATCGGAGGCGTTCAGGGCAGCTCGCAGGTTGGCAATGTGAGCACGCAGCACCAATGGATCGCCCTTCCCGCCCACCAGGCTAAAATATTCTTGATCTGCCCACAAGCGGCGCACAAGACCAAAATCTTCAGGACGAATGTTATCAAGACTCTCACCAGTGGCACTCAAGATGGCACGCCCACCTGCCAGGGTAACGATATCCTGCAGATTGGCAAACTGGTCTGTCAACCCGGTCCCCGGGGTTTTAATACCAACGACTGTCAGATTCCCGGAACGGGTGGCACTGAGCATCAACGCGACTGTATCTTCTGAAAATTTTCGAGCCAGGATAGCCAGGGACTTATATCCAGCATTCAGAACAGCACGCAGCACCGGTAAAAGAGCCTGCGGGTCGTTAATCTCAATATCGGTACTAAGAATGGCACTATTTTCAAGTCTGACAGACATCTGATGCGAGTCATTTAGCAGACTGCGGCTGGCCAGGCCGCCTTCCCATAGCGCACCTTCAATGTATTCACATTCAGATTGTTGACTACGAGCGTTTTCAATCTCAATGTGACCATCCATGCCAATGACGAAAAATAACTCGGCAAGCAGCGCGGCGATCTCAGGATCGGGGCAGGCAGACATGGCAAAATGAGACAAGACCAGCTGTCCGTGAATGGGGCTGGCCAAACCGGATAGATTATCCAGCAGGCCAGGCAAAAGATCTTCAAGAGCCTCGCGCAGCAGCATGGCATTCCCACCGGCAATGATGTACTTAATGCCTTCATCATATATTGTTCTAAGCATCACAGCCGCCGAAGCAGTACCATCACCCACTTCTTCGCGTAAGCGCCAAAGCACATGCCGGACAAACATTGCCCCCATATCCGCATCTCGATCACTAAGCGCCACAATTCGGCGAGCAATCAGGCCGCCATCATCGAGCAGTTCGGGTGGATCACTGGCATGCGAACGCGCAACCGCAACCAGACGCGGCATCGGACCCAGGGTTGGGCGAATGGCATCCACCATGCGGGCAATTCCCTGCTGGAATTGCTGGTGAGCGCGAGGCTGAAAAATCACACCTGGCGTCACATCTCTAAATGGAGTTTTGGGCTTTTTTTTGGGGTCAACTCTCATGATTGGCCAATTCTAACAGCGATTCACCCGGATGCACCGGACGCAAGCGCAGGGAAAAAACATATTCACGGGGCAGCCCAGCTTCGGGCAACCTTAAATCCGAAACAGGACCAGGTTTGACCGGGCAGGCCGGAATGGTGTACTGCGGCAAGACACCCGGCCCACAGCTAGCATTACCGAGCCCTGAATGCAAAAAATCCACTGACAAAACAAT
>JAPLGT010000214.1:0-1572 GCA_026390035.1 Chloroflexota bacterium | reverse complement strand
GGATTTGCCTCAACCGCTCACGAGTTTCCTCATGGGCGGGTGGCGCAGTTCTGTTAATTTTGATAAGTTTTGTTCTGGCAAGAGACAAGCGCGAAAACCTTGGCATCCACTTCGCCCTGCTCGGTATTCGGGAAGGCCTTCAGCAGAACATCCTGACTTGAATTGAACAGATGAAAGTAGACTGCAAAGCGTTCCGGTTCGCGGTGCACAGTCCAGCGGCCGGCTTTCTCAGCAGGTGTATGCGGAGCAGTAAAGCCGGCATCCCATTGTCCATTGACTGGGAATTCCACGCCCCAGATTTCGCGATTGGTTTTGATCATGGTCATACGAACTGTCACTCTTTCTCGATATAAATCGGCGGGGTGTGCATCCCTGCCAATTTGAACAATCGGTGGATCTGCTTCTGTGCCCAGGCGAGATCCTCAGAGCGGTTGTAAATAGTGCGTTTGTCATTTACATCGCAGCGATTCTCGGAAGCGGTGAACTGTTGGGGCAGTCTGTCCGCCAGCGCGTAAGCAGCTGTGGAGAGATTGAGCCCGACAATGCACTCACCGTCCCATTTCCAGTGAACTGAAGCTACATAGCCGCAGTCCTTGGCGAAGGCACCGGGGAAGAAGGTGGAAACCACTTGCTCCCAACCTGCGGGATGATCTACGGGTGTGCACCAGATCTGAAAACCAGCGGAGCCAGCTTCAAACAGAGCATCAGATGCAGGATTCGTGCCGATATCCAGCTTGCGGGCCATCTCCAAAACAGGCTGCAAACGACGGTGTTCGGATGCAAAGGATGGTTTGTGGGTGGTCAGAAAGGAGCTCTGCATGCCACACCTACCAGTCCTCAGCCAGCGGCTGACCGCCATAGATGTCGCCGTTACTGATGCGATCCTCGAAGTACGACTCCAGATGCTCATCTTCGGCAAAGACCGGCCGGGTGCCGTATGCAGAGAAATATTCATCCGCTTCAGCCCACATACCTTGGACTTTTATGATCTGTCCGCGGAACTCTTCAGCCCGAAACTTATCATCGAAATCCGCCAGGCATTCCAGTCCACCTTCGACCAAGTGCCCGTACACGGACCAGACCGAAATGGCGGGATCGTTCTCATCACACTGCTCCAGATTGACCTGACCATGTTTATCCTTGCTCACTTCCAGGCAGGGGTGGATTTCGAAGCCATTGAAGCGTGTATCTGCGGCCAGTTGGGCAACCAGGCACTGCCGGGTGGTTTGGGTCTCAGCGCCGTAGGGAATGGCATCTTCCCAGCCGGTCGGGATATCGAACAGATTCTGAATGGGTTCGACAAGCTCGACGTCATTCGCGTTTTTGATTGATAACGCCAGCCTGCGCGCCTCCTGCAGGTTCTGCGACATAATGACCCTTGTAATTTTGACTGTATAAAGCTGTTGCATGGTGATCTCCTAACCGGGAAAGGCCCGGCGTTGTGTGTGAAACGCAAACAGAGAGAACAGAAGCTTCTCCCTGTTTGCGTTGGTGAAACGAGCGCAAAAGCGCGGGTTCCAGAATGTGTTTCTTTTGTGAAGTATTTTGAGTGTGGTAGGTTTCGCGGAGTGG
>JAPLGT010000323.1:0-10057 GCA_026390035.1 Chloroflexota bacterium | reverse complement strand
GCTCAATATTGAAAATATCATCGGCACGGCCAAAGATGATAACCTGATTGGTTCGGCGGCGGATAACGTCTTCAGCGGCGGCCTGGGCAATGACTACATGGCCGGTCTGGATGGCAATGACACCTACAAGCTGAGCGACACATCCGGCAATGACACCATCGTTGAGCTGGTCAACGGTGGCATTGACACACTGGATTATTCGGCCAAACTGCTGCCGGTTGACCTGACCCTGACCGCCGAGCTGGTTGCGCTGTTTGAGAGCTTCATCGGTGGCAGCGGCAACGATCGCTTTGTCATCCCGAATGGATTGGTTGTACCCGGCCTGCTGGATGGCAGCGGCGGCAATAACACGCTTGACCTTTCAGCCTTTACCGAAAATCTGCCGGTCACCCTGACGGGCGCGGGCAGCCTGGCGGGCTTCAACGGGCAGGTCTCGGTGCTGCCAGGTGGCTTCAGGAACATCACCACCCTGCTCGGCAGCAATGCCAGCGGCAACACCATCACCGGCGCCGATCTGACCGCCAGTTGGACGCTTTCACCCATCCTAACCACGGTCGCTACCAACAACCGCAGTCTGAAGTTCAGCGGCTTTGACGGCATGACCGGCGGCGCGGGTGATGATAGCTTTACCATCAGCGGCCAGCTCAGCTTCGCGTTGAATGGCGGCGCTGGCAACGATCGCTTCGTCTTCATGGATGGCTCGGTTCTGCAGGCGGATCTGGAAGGCGGCCCGGGTCAGGATACGCTCGACTTCTCCAATTTCAAGACCGCCCGCAGCATCAGGTTGACCGATTACTCGCACGAAGATGGCTTCATTGGTCTGGACGTTTCTGATATCCCGGCCCTGACCGGCAGCTTCTCACATATCAACGGGTTGGTTGGCTCGAGCGACCCCAACAACAACGACAGCCTGACCGGTATTGATCACGATGCGCATTGGAACCTGGGCAGCGGCGGCTCTTACGCAGTCAACCCGACCCTGACTTTCAGCTCCTTCAAAACGCTGGTGGGTGGCAGTGGTTCAGACACCTTCGAGTTGAGCGGTAAGCAAAACGTCAGCCTACAGGGTGGGGCAGGTGATGATGCCTTCATCTTCAACCCTGATGCACAGGTGAATGGCCTGGATGGCGGCATGGGCAATGACCAGATCGAATACCGCGTCTATGACATGGTCGCGATTGTCCTGGGTGCCAATCCTTACGTGCTGACCAGGATTGGTGGAGTGGAAAATGAAATTGTGACCGTGGTCAGCCGTCCGGCAGTCGCTCCGGGTGCCGGCACCAGCACTGAGAACAGCTATCACCGCTCAGGCAGCCAGTCTGTGGATCAGATCATCTCGCAGAGTGTGGTGTTATCTGACATCACTAACAGCCAGGTGCAACTGGCCAATGGCAGCCAGGTTAGTTTTGTGGCCGGAAGCGGAACGCGCGCCAATGTCAGCCTGCTGCAATCGGGCAACCTGCCCAGCCTGCCCGGCAAGTATGCCTTCCAGAGCGGTCTCAAGATCCAGGTTTGGAATGGATCGCAAGCCATGACAGTGCTGCAACACGGTCTGACCATCTCTTTCGCACTGCCGCTTGTGACTGGCGCCGGGCACAGCCTGATCCTGTTCTGGGATCAATCGGCCAACAACGGCCTGGGTGGCTGGGCTGAAGTGAGCACGGTGCTGGTCAGCCGCCTGGTAAATGGCGTGATCGTCAGCTCGCTTGAGGTTACCTCCAGCAACACCGGCATCTACATCCTGGTGAGCGAGACCCAACCGGCCGCGGTTGGAAATTGAGCCTGCCGCCACCTCAGTTGTAAAAATAGCATCTAGCTTGACCTGAATGCATCCCAGGGCTGCCACTATTCGGTATTGTACTAGCCGAATAATGTATCTATCTACGCATTGGGATCAACGAGACCGCCACAGGCACGCTTGGTGGTTATAGCAATATCGAGCAGTTTTTGATAAATATTCCTGGTTCTAATGGAATTTGAGGTTTTGACAAAAATGAAGCATGCTTGGCTAAAATCCCAACCATGAGATAAGCCAAGATGCCTCAACGAAAGTGTATCGAAAGAAAGGCTATTATTACAAATCCTGTCAGTAAATATTTGACGCATTGGTGAAAACATCCAGTGCCTGGTGTAAATGCCAGAGTCTCGCGAGAAACGCTAAAAAATAGTGCAGATGGGAAAATGTGCGCTAATACCCTCTCAAGGCTGACTCTACCTTTGATACGTACCCCCTTGGGGGCACAACTCTGACCGCCGAAAGGCGGTCGTTTGTTCCAAACAACGCCCCCGTTGATGGGATGATGTTTGAATTTGCTTGTCCCAGAGTGCAAAGTGCGCGACGGGGACAAAAAGAACCGCGTTTAGGGTGGATTTTTGATTCATGGAGATAGGGTATAATTTATTCATGCTTACGACTCATATCAGCATTCATCGACAAGAAATCACTGCGTTCTGCCATCGCTGGTGGGTGGTTGAGTTGGCTTTATTTGGTTCGGTTTTGCGCGATGATTTTTCTCCAGAAAGCGATGTGGATGTATTGGTGACATTTGCCCCAGAAGCAGAAATCAGCCTGTTTGATATGGCGCAGATGCAAATTGAGTTGCAGGGTATTTTCAGCCGTCCGGTGGACATTCTCGAAAAAGATGCTTTGCGCAACCCCTACCGTAAGCGTGAGATTCTCAATACGGCGCAGGTGGTGTATGCGGCCTGAGGAACGTGACCTGGCTTATTTATGGGATATGCGGGAGGAGGCCAGACAGATTGCAGCCTTTCTCAAAGGGATTCCTTACGCCAAATTTGTTCAAAATAACATGGTTCGTTATGCAGTCGAGCGTTCCCTAATGATCATTGGCGAAGCCGCGAACCATGTATCGGATGAATTCCAGGATGCTCATCCTGAAATTGCTTGGCGGCAAATCATTGGCCAACGAAATGTATTGGCGCATGAATACGGGGATATAAAAGTAGATCGGATCTGGTCAGCGGCTGCAATCAGCGTGCCACTGTTGTTGCAAGAGCTGGAAAAACTGGTATCTGATTAACATATAAAATGCCACCCTCTCAGAAATCTATTACATAAATGATACCTGGTCGCTTGGGGGCACATTATAGTTGTGTGTTTGAAACGTGAGAGGTTGGTCAAATCCAGCCTCTCACGTTTTGATTCTCGCCACAATTATTTACCAGCCGCCGCCGTACCGGTCAATCCGCGTGATGTGGAAATCTACCGTCTCCACGAAGTCCCCGCGCTTTTCGGGGGTACAGAAGAAAAGCGTACGATCCCATCTTTGGCGAAAGAGTTTGGGCTTAAGGAATAGAGCGTTGATCCAGCAGCTTCTTCGGTTTCGACCCAGTTTCGCTAGTCAGACTCTCGAGTTTGGACCCTTCAGGTTGATGATTTTGAGGGTGCTGAAGAGATAATGTAGTTTTTCCTGACAATGCTTTTTCTCCATTGCGTATGCTAAAATCAACGAAGTTGCTTCGCATATTTTAACCTATCGCAACTTATTGCCTATATTAATTTCGGCGTTTAGATTGTACCAAACCATAGCTCATCAGATGGTAAAACGACAGCTGAAGCAATAGTTGGGCGGTTCATTTTGAATAATATGCTAAAAAACCCATTGCATCTTTCTGTAGGCAAAGTTTTTATTCTATTGGCTAGTTTACTGTTATGTTCTTGCAGCTCGACAATGGAAGGTGTTAATGTAGAAAATCTTGACCAAAACCTGTATGATATAAGTTGGCTAATCGGAAAGCCTTGTGCTTCTCCTTGCTGGAATGGACTTGAACCTGGCGTAACGCCTCGCAAGGTTTCTACCGAAACAGCAAAGAAACTTCCCTTTGTAAATAGCGAAAGCTTTAGGACTTCCAATAAATATGGGATGCAAAGCGCATGGTTGTTGTGCAAAGAGCCAACCAACTTAACTTGCGTAAACATGTTTTTTGATAATGGCATACTTGAGTCTTTATGGCTCACTCCAAGTTATGAAATTACATTTGACGAAGCAGTAAAGAAACTAGGCACACCAGATGGTTTTTTGGTTAAACCGATGTATCCTAATGCGGGTGGCTGTAGTTTGGATGTAATCTGGATAAAACAAAGACTAATATTAAGACATATTGAAGGCGTCATTGGCCTTTTTGATTTTCGTACTGATTTGTGCACAAAAGTAAGACAAAATAATGGGAAGCTGCCCTCAGGAATACGTGTCGAAGGCGTTATCATCAACAATCCAAGCGAAATGGAATCTATATTTGAAAAAGATATAATTCAGATTTGGAAAGGATTTATGCAAGATTGAAAATATAATTGCCGAATTCTTATGATAAAACCCGCCCAATTCCGGTGCATCGGATAAATGCGGGCTTTCGCCCACACTTTCGGAGAAGCAGCCCCAAACGGCGGATTCGGCGTCTGGTGGCTTTTTCCGCCAAATCCTGCCCTTGCCGGTGAAGCCAGCCGTTGGACGGCAATACATCTAGTGTAGCAATTGTCTGATTGTGCCAATAAAGCGTTAAGAGGAAACAAGCAAGAATGATATTTTGTTTAAAGTGCGGGGCGCAGAAGCTTTCCGTGCAGGTGCGGGCTGATGCCCGAAGGTGAGCAGTCTCGAGGGACTGCACGCACAACAAAGCCCTGGCAGAGCAACTCGCTCAAGTTCACTGCGGCAGGCACTGTGGGCGCCGTGCTGTGCTTCGTTATCGTTTTCGGCGGCTGGCTCAGCCCCGCACGCCCGGCTGTGGCACTGCTACTTTGCCCCCTCATGGTCGTGGCTGGGCTTTCACTGTGCATGGGCTTGGTGACGGAGGTCGTCAGTCTCTCTCGTCGCGAAGGCGCTCTCGCAATTGCGGGCCTTGCCATTTCGGTTCTCGGGCTGGCGCTCCTAATGCTCGTTGCGCTCATGACGGCGTTCGTGGTCATGCCGTTTTCCATAGGGTAGGCAATGGCGGCTGCGAGTTAATGCCCCGTCGAACAAGCGTATCCAGCAGACGCCTGCCACGGAAGCGTAGACTGAGCAAGGAAGCAAGTGGGTGCTGGGCGCAACTGATGCGTTTCATAGAAAGTCTTTAATGGAGTGGCATAATTGTTCTAACAGAGTCCCCAGCATGCAACGTCAACCTCTTTTCCATCTCAGCCTATCCTTAGCTGTCAACATCCTTCTGTGCTGCACACTTGTGCCATTCGTAGTACCACCTTTTGAAGGTTACTCATTCTCTACATTGCTCGAAGTTCTTCTCTGGCAGGGTATTGGCATGGTCGGGTGGCCATTGGCACTTTTCGGTATGGCTCTTAGCATCCCTTTTGGTGCCAAACTTACCAGCGTAGCCTCCTTCCTGTTCATCATCCTATATCCTACTATTCAATTCCTTTTGATCCGTTCCGTGATCTCAAAAGCGCTGCATCGCTTGGATTTCATTCTGTTGCATGTCTTCGTTATCTTCTCATTTGTCATAGTATGGTACTATGTTCTTAATGGGTATGATTTCATGGCAGGGTAGGCAAGATATTGGGATTGCCCACCGATATATGCAGTGGCAAATGAAAACCAAAATTAAACCAAAATTAAAATCTTCTTGAAAAATTTGCCCAACAAAGCTAACACTGGACGCTGGGGTAAAGTGCGGCACCTACGGCGAGTATTTTTCTGGCTTCGAGTTTTTTCTGCTCCCGAACAGAAGCCACACCCACCCCAGCGCCACAGCCCGCAGATCTAATCAGGGAACATCGCGACTCACTGATAACAAGGAGACCGCTTATGTTCAGTAAACTGCTTTATGCGACAACAATTCTTTTATGCATTCAAAGTTGCAATCCAATTGATTTCCAGACAAGAGAACCAACTCGGGCAGTGTCGCCAACTTTTCCCCCACTTCCATCAGCGGTACCCTACACGCCAACGACATCTTCTCCGATGTTTGTTTCCGCCCACACAAATGCGACCAAAACTCCCACTCTTGTGCCGATCCATTTTAGCGCTAATGCAGGCGGCGGCACGCCTCCATATGATTATTATTGGGATTTCGACAACTCAGACGGAATTCAAGTTGATAAAAATCACAAGTCTCCATCATTTGTTTATGGAATCCCGGGAAATTATGCAGTGACGCTTACCGTCAAGGACAGTAGAGGAATTTCATCATCAACACAATTAAATATTACTGCCTTGCCTAAACCATACAAATCAGAAAAGCCTATTCGCCTAATTAACATTCATGGAACACGTGAAAAACCTATTGTGATCGAAGGATTGGACATTTCAGCGCCCAACGATAATGGCATTGCTCTTGTCAATTGCTCTTATGTCATCATCCGGGACAACTATATCCACGATGTAAACTATGATGACATCGAAACAGGGATATACGGCAACGCGATCTATGTTCAGGATTCTTCCCACATCGAAATTGCCAGCAATCTAGTCACCAATAATCTACATGGAATCTATGTTTCATCCACGCCAAATTCGCCACAGATCGAAGATATTAGTATTCACGACAATGTAGTCACGGGCAACCGCATGAACAACGGCATCCATGTTGACGGCGCAGATGGCGTTGATATCGGTAATAATCATGTCAAAGACAACGGAGATATCCAATTCTTTGAACATCACCGCATAATCGGTATAATCGTTTGGGATTCTACAAATATCAAGATACACGACAATATCTCGAACGGCTCAACCAGCGACGGCTTTGGAATTGCCGTCAGTACTGAGTTTCGAAAAACACACAAGGGGTTTTTCTGCCGCGGGATCGAAATCTACAATAATACGTCCGTTGAAAACGGCGAGCAGGGAATTTGGCTCAGCACCGTCAGGGATGGAAGTGTCCATGACAATTATCTTGCCCGAAATCGAAATCCACGGGAAGACCTTGGAAGCAGTGGCATCATGATGGAAGGACAGGTTACAGGTCTTAAAGTATTCAACAATAATATCCTTGATAATGAAGTGACCGGAATTGGTATTGAATCATCCTGGAATAACGAAATTTATCAAAACAGGGTTACGTCACCAAACTCCGGCTGGGGAGCAATCTGGATTAACCAAACTCGCCAACCATATTTTGAATTCCACACCGCCAATGACAACTTAATACGAAACAATATTCTCTTCAACAGCTCAGTTGGGATTGGGATTGAAGCCGGTCAGAATAATACGATCACCAATAACACCATTTACAAAAACGGTCCCCACTACACCGGAGCTGGTGGAATTCTAATCATGCCAGAAGCCGCGGGAACCGTGATAAAAAACAATATTATTGTCTGGAATGACGGCTTCGGAATTTTAGATAAAAGCGGGCAAAGCCAAGTCGCCTATAATGACTTTTTTCAAAATACGGCAAACATCACCGGCATAAATCTTGATGTGAGCAATATCTTTGATGATCCTCATTTTGTCGATGCAGAGTCTGGAAACTTCCGGCTTTTACCCAATTCGCCGTGTCGGGATACGGGTGATCCTGCTTCCAATTTCAGTCAAGAGTCATTTCCCAATGGAAGCCTCATAGATATGGGTGCTTACGGCAACATCGGAGATTGGTGAAATACAAGGTTCACTATAAACAACAGTCTTTGATATTACAATTATTTTTGGAACGAGGAACACCATGAGCGTGATTATTCTCCATGCTGCCCAAAAAAAGCGCGCACTGGATCCTTCGACAGGCTCAAGGCAGGCTGTTGGGGATTCTGCGGCACCTACGGCAAGCAGATTTCCGGCTTCCCCAGCGCCGGTAACAGCTGACGTTAGGCCTTCCAGGATAGTAGAAAGTACTCTTTGCATAACTCATGAAAAATTTACCCACTCTTTTTGAAAATAACCGAAAATGGGCTTCTCAAACATCTCAAAACAACCCATCGTTTTTTTCCAAGCTTGCCCAACAGCAAAACCCCGAGTTTCTCTGGATCGGTTGCTCAGATAGTCGAGTTCCGGCAAATGAAATCATCGGTCTGCTACCCGGAGAACTCTTTGTTCATCGCAACGTTGCCAACCTTGTAATTCATACTGACATGAATTGTCTCTCCGTACTGCAATATGCTGTAGAAATACTAAAAGTCAGACATATCATTGTTTGTGGTCATTATGGTTGTGGTGGCGTTAAAGCCGCTTTGGAAAGTCAATCGCATGGGTTGATCGACAATTGGCTTCGTCACATTCGTGACATTTATCAAAGACGGCGAAGCGACTTGGCGCGGTTTTCAACGGCAGAGGACAGGCTCAATCGGCTTTGCGAGTTGAACGTAATTGAACAAGTAAAGAATGTTGGAAACACGACCATAATTCAAGAAGCATGGCAAAGAGATCAAAGCGTGACTATCCATGGCTGGATTTATGCGATCTCAGATGGCTTGTTGAAGGATTTGGACGCCTGTATTTCTTCGATTTCCGACCTGGCAAGCTTGGAAACCCTGTGAACAAGCTGTTGGTTCGTGATAGCGGTCAAGACCGGGCTGTGATGGGAGGTGGGGCCATCGCTGACCCCACCTCCACTTCAGAACCGGACGTGCGAATTTCACTGCATCCGGCTCCTGAGCATAAGGGCCGTTGTCATCGGCACCACAACAATGAACCTTACCATTGTCGCGGCTTGACACCTGAACCGGTCAGAATAGCAGAGATGAACTCCGCGGTCTTCAGTACGTCAAAGACGCCTGCCATAAGACCCGTTACCTTCCGATGCCTGTGTCTTCCCTTATACCCGCCCCACGTCAGCATATTCCGAGCATTACCCCAGACCTTTGCTTCTTTGGGGGCATCCTACTCCGCTACAGCATACGGCTTGGCCGCCTTCTTTTTGCAAAGAGCCATAGCGGGTTTCCCCGTTCCGGGTGTCCCTTGTTTTGTGACTTTAGGATGGTGCTTTACGCCGGTGTCCTTTCGAGTGGTTACCATGCGCCGATGTACGGCATGGCCTGAACACAGTCCCTTTTGGGCTTGCCTGTCAACCGGTTTGGCAAGTTGTGCATGACGACGCTTCAATCGCACCTTCATTCGTTATCCATAGTCACCTGCTCGACGGGATTGCCGTATCGGTTTGCAGCTTACCGCCTTTCCTTTCCGCTTTAGACCCGCGTTTGCCGGACGCACGCCTGGGGATGGTGCTTTTACTCCACCACCTGGAGAGTAAGACTTTCACTTACAGGGACACTCAGTTGTCAAAGTACAAAGACCTTGCCGCTCATCCCCC
Organism: Chloroflexota bacterium; assembly: GCA_026390035.1. Taxonomy (GTDB): domain Bacteria; phylum Chloroflexota; class Anaerolineae; order Anaerolineales; family Villigracilaceae; genus UBA5195. The sequence continues at coordinate 859 of JAPLGT010000323.1, read as the reverse complement.
GGTTTATACCGGTTTCGAGCGAACGGGTCGCACACAAAGCGTGCTCCGCACCCCGCGCTTCGGCTATCTTCCCGAAGATGCTCCACGTATCATTGAGTATATGCAAGCCAAGACTCGGTGTTTGCCTTGCCTATCGAGGTGATCCTGCTTTGCGGATTGCGCTGTTCGGAAGTGGCCGGACTGAAAGGCAGCGATGTGGACAAGGAGAACCTGGTGCTGCATATCAAGGGTAAGGGCGGGCGCAAGCGCACAGTGGAGCTCCCGGTGGATCTAGCCGAGCAGTTAAACGAATCGAAGGAATACTTGTTCACCCCCAACCAGGCTTGGAAAAGCAAATTCTACCAGGCCGTGCGTAAAGCGGCCCGCGCCCTGGGTATCAAGATCAGCGGGCTGCACCGCCTGCGCTCAAACTATGCCCAGGATAAATACACAAAGCTGCGTGCGAAAGGGCTGACCGACCGCCAGGCGCGCCAAAAATTGCACACGAACTGGGGCATAATCGGATTGATGTGGTCAAGGGCTATATTCCGCTTTGAGCCAACTCGTTTCCCCCCCCCGGCATAGTTGGATTCTGGTTTCATTGACGCTTATTTGCTCAAGATGCTGAGAAGTTGATGATTGGCAAATAGATGATATTTACCAACCACGGCTTCTCTTAAAATACCCATTTCTTGGAGCTGCAGTAAATATCTGCTGGCAGTGATGTAGTAACAGCAGATCGCCAAAATCGCTGTTGGTGATCGCAAGCTGCGGGGGTAAGGGTGCAAACCTGTGTGGATATGTTGGATCGAATGATATATGCTTGCCAAACCATCAGTTTTTCTTGAATTTTGCAATATATCGCATGTCTTGCGGATCA
>JAPLGT010000005.1:0-2042 GCA_026390035.1 Chloroflexota bacterium | reverse complement strand
GCCCGGCGCATACTCCAGGGTTCAGGCAAATGCTATGACCGCGTGGGCGCCAGTAAAAACGGCCAATGTATCGGCTTGTTGCTGAGCTAGTCTGGACGTTGAGTACGGATCGAAACCATAAATTACGGATGGAGGAAAAATGGCTCTTATTGCTCTTACAACTGCAGCGCGGGTTGAGGTGGTCGAGTCTATTGAACAGATGACCCTGCCCGCCGCTGAAGATATTACGCCCGGCGCAGCAGTGCGCCTGGATACCAGCACTGGTAAGTTTACCAATTCAAACGGCAGCCTGGCCGCAGAAGCGCGCACCTATGGCATTGCGGTAGGCAGTCACATCATCAGCGCGGGTATGCCGGTCACGGCCGTGCGGCGCGGTGTACTGGATGGGTATGCTTTTTCACAGGCGTATGATGCCGTGATCTATGTCAGTGACACGGATGGCCGCCTGGGTGACGCTGCTGGTACGGTCAGCGTGGTTGTTGGGCGCGTGCTGCCGGGTGCCGGCGAAGTGCTCGGGGGCTCTTTTGCCAGGCTGCTGCTGGTCAATCTTTAGGAGGTCTGAATGTCTTTACTCTATGGGTTTGAAAGTCTGAAGGATCTGGCCTCGAAGCGCGTTACCGAGATTGGCGTGGGCCTGGTCAATGCTGCGATCAATCAATCTGTGGCTGAGCATAACCGGCAAATGGCCGCGATCATGGGGCTGTTGGCCAAACCGGTGACGGAGTTCAAGGTCACATACCGGACTCCGACTGCTGCCCGCCTGCAGGCGCTTGATGAATTTGGGCGTGCCCGGCCGATCAAGACGCTCGGTAAGTATGATGTTAGCTTTCCAATCCAATCTGGCGGTGCGGCCTGGGGAACTACCCGGATCATGCGTGAAAAGATGACCGTGCAGGAAGCCAATGATGCCACCTCGGCGCTGATCTCTGCCGATATTCGCTGGATGCGGGATCATGCCCTGGCTGCGATCTTCAACAATTCCACCTGGAGTTTTGTGGATGATGAGCATGGCGCTTTGACGATCAAAGGACCGGCGAACGGCGATTCTGATGTTTACATGGTGATGACCGGCGCGGATTCTGGCACGACGGATGATCACTTCAAGGCCCAGGCGGCTGCCATCGCAGATGTCAGCAATCCTTTCAGCGCAGATTATCTTGAGCTGAGCGAGCACCCGGAGAACGGGGGTGAGGTGGTGGCCCTGGTTGCCAGTGATCTAAAGAGCAGCATTGAGGGTCTGACCAATTATGTGCCGGTTTCTGACCCGAATTTGCAGCTTGCCAGCACCAAAAACCAGCTGGTGGGCAGCCTGGGGGTGAGTTTGCCCGGAAAGTTGATTGGTTATGTTGATAAGGTCTGGGTTTGCGAATGGAAGGCTATGCCCAGCAGCTATTATGTGATGGTCAGCACCCAGGGTGAGGCGCCTTTGGGGCTGCGTGAGCATCCGGAAGGCAGTTTGCAAGGTTTTAACCGGGTGTCTGAGCGCAGCGATCACCCGTTTTATGAAAGTCAGTGGGAGCGCCATGCCGGTTTTGGAGCCTGGAACCGGACGGGTGCGGTGATCAGGCGCATCGGAAACGCTGCGTATGCTGTGCCCGGTAATTACGGCGTACCGATGTACTAATTTTGGGTGGGCTGGTGGGTGGTTTTTTTTGTGGAGTTTTGCGCCAAGTACAGGCGCAAAACTCCACTGGCGGGGCAAACCAGCGATTATTAATCGCCTGAGCGGCAGAAGCAGGATGGTTAGGTGACAGAACGAAGAGCTGGTGAGTATGTGCACGGGCGGCGAAGCCAGTTTGGGCGATGACCCATCCCCCGGCCCCTTCCCAAAATCGGGAAGGGGGGTGAAAGAGGTTTTTTGTGGAGTTTTGCGCCAAGTACAGGCGCAAAAACTCCACTGGCGGGGCAAACCAGCGATTATTAATCGCCTGAGCAGCAGGAGCAGGATGGTTAGGTGCCAGAACGAAGAGCTGGTGAGTATGTGCACGGGCGGCGAAGTCAGTTTGGGCGATGACCCATCCCCCGGCCCCTTCCCAAAATCG
>JAPLGT010000134.1:0-6839 GCA_026390035.1 Chloroflexota bacterium | reverse complement strand
GGCGCCTGTCGGGCGAAGGATGCCCTGGCGCAAGTTGCCTGAGCTTTCATACCCACAGCCGTCTTTATTGTCGGTTTGTAAGGTTCAAGTTCTCTTTATTGAAGGGTTTTTCATAGCACTCCTAAGAGCCGTCGTGCGACCCCATTCGATGAATTTAGGCCTGAAAGAGAGTGTCTTTAGGGTGTTAGTCGTAAGACACATCGAGTAACTTGTGGTTCCAGGTAAGCTCTCATGTCCCTCAGAAAATGGTCACTGATAACTTTATCGATCCAAATAGTGATTGCCCACCCAGGTAATCCTTGCCGCGCTCGCCACGCAGGGTCAGCTGGCAGACGAAGCCAGGGCCCCGGCGATGATAGCATTGTTCTTGGGGGTAATGGTTTTGTTTCCGACATCGCCAATGTTTACCTATAAACTAATCATTTTTTATATGATCAAAGCCCAAAAGCACATTGCGCTTACAGCTTAACAGAATTCATTCAGACTTTCTGAAATTTTTTAAAACAAATGCTCTTGGAAAACCCTATAGCGAAATAAAGGTCGTAACCAACAATAATCAGGATGATAGATAAAGAAATATAGTTGGATAACCGTTGCCAGGAATGGTTTCACTGTATAATAATTTAAAGCGATGCCTGCTTTGGGTATTTTAAATGGGGGTGTCGTAATCCTATTTTCAGAGCCCAATTGAACATGGCAATTAATTCAGCTTCCGCATATCTCTCAAAATCATACGATTGCTTGATCCTGGTCCATCCGCATATTAAAGTTCTTGAAAGAATATCAGATGAATTCCAGGAACTTGGCATCGCGCATTTGAATGTTAGCAAAGCATTGAGTGCATCGTTGATGGCCGTTTCAACGAGTGAACGCGATCGTTTTTCCCAGGAATGCCTGATAGATTCTCTGAGTGAATTCCCCAATAGTCCGGTTTTGTGCACATGTCCTGATTTATTATTCGATCCTTCCCTGGCCGTTGATCCCCTGGCCTTATTCCGAAAAGCAGCCCGAGTCAAAAAGCTGATCGTATGTTGGCCGGGGGACTTTTCTGCAAACACACTTTCATATGCGGTTCCAGAACACCATCATTTTCGTACCTGGAAAATCTCTGAAGATTCCCTTCGGCAGCCTGAAGTGCTGATCCAGCGATTACCCAACACGCAAGGAGCATGAAGCCATGTTATATCGAGACCTCGTCCAATTCACGCCTATCGAAACTATCATCCAACTGCGCGACGCTGACAAAGAGACTGCGGCAACAAACCTGGTGCAGACCTATGTCATTTCAGATAATATGGCCAATAAACTAGTCGACCTGGCTTTCCCACAATTGCAATTTGATCGACCGTTGGACAACAAAGGCATTTTGATCGTTGGCAATTACGGCACAGGTAAAAGCCACTTAATGTCAGTGTTATCTGTTGTTGCAGAAAGAGCCGAACTGCGCGAGCAACTCTCAAACCAGAAAGTGAAAGAAGCGGCTAAAAGCTTTGCAGGCAAGTTTAAAGTGGTTCGTGTTGAAGTTGGGAGCGTCACCCGCGGTCTGCGGGAAATATTATTAGATGAGCTGCAGGCTGCCTTCGGTTCCTGGGGCATCACGATTTCCTTTCCACCCGGTGACCAGGTCAACAATAATAAAACACTCATCATCTCTGCTGTTGCAGCTTTTCAAGAGAAATTTCCAGGCATGGGTCTCCTGCTGGTAGTGGATGAGCTGCTGGATTATCTGCGTACCCGCGAACAACGCGCCCTGATCCTGGACCTGGGTTTCTTAAGAGAACTAGGGGAAGTGGCAGCCTCGTGTCCATTCCGTTTTATGGGAGGCTTGCAGGAAACCCTCTTTGAAAACCCTCACTTCAGTTTTGTCGCTGACCAGCTTCGACGGGTCAAGGACCGCTTTGAGCAGATCAACATCGCGCGCGAAGATATTACCTACGTTGTTTCACAGCGCTTGCTAAAAAAGACCGATGCGCAAAAGGCGCAGATTACTGATTATTTACGCAAATTTGCGCCCCTGTATAAATCTATGGCTGAACGAATGAATGAATTTGTAGATTTGTTCCCCATTCATCCGGTGTACGTGGAAACCTTCGAAGATCTGGCCATTGCTGAAAAACGCCAGGTTCTTAAAACCTTCAGCACAGCCATCCGATCCGTTTTGGATCTGGAAGTACCCATCGATCAGCCCGGTTTGATCTCCTATGACCAATACTGGAAGCTCATTCAAGATGACCCCAGCCTGCGCAGCATTGATGATATCGCTCGTGTGATCGAGAAGAGCAATATCCTGGAAGGCCTGATCCAGAATGCCTATACCCGTCCCAACCTCAAACCACTGGCTTTGCGCATCATTCGCGCACTCAGTGTCCAGCGCCTGACCAACAGCGATATCTTTATTTCCCTGGGTGTGACCGCCGAAGGTTTACGTGATGGTTTGTGCCTTTACCAGCGTCTTCCGGCGGAAATGAACACTGCCGAATTCCTGCTTGATCAAGTCCAGGTTGCGCTCAAAGAGATGATGAAAACGGTCCAGGGCCAGTTCCTGTCCTTCAACCAGGAAAATGGCCAGTATTTCCTGGACTTAAAAAAAGCCGTCGATTTTGATCAAAAAATCCAGGAACGCGGCGAGTTCATGGACAAAACCGACCTGAACTCCTATTTTTATAACGCCCTGCGCCAGGCGCTCAACTTGAGCGACACCACCTATTCCACCGGTTACAGCATCTGGTTCTACGAATTGGCCTGGACGGATCACAAGGTCATGCGTCCCGGTTATTTGTTTTTCGGTCCGCCGGATGAACGCACTACCGCCCAACCGCCACGCGACTTTTACCTGTACTTTCTGCCACCATTCATTTCGCGCGCCTATAATGACCAGAAACTGCCGGATGAAACCATCTTTTATCTATCCGGTCTGGACAATGATTTTGAAACCAAAGTCCGGCATTACGCCGGGGCGCAGGCGATGGCCAATGAATCCACCGAATATCGCGTTGAATATGCCAACAAAGCCGAGGGTTATTTCCAGGGCCTGATGCGTTGGCTGCGCGAGCACATGATCGAGAAACTGCATATTATTTTCCAGGGTGTCGATGAGCCCATTCAAACCGTGCTGACCCGCCTGCGCAGCACCGCCAGCCAAAACCTGGATGAATTGATCCGGTTGGTGGCCTCGCACCTGTTTGCGCCCGAGTTTGAAGATCGCTATCCAGATTACCCAAAATTCACACGCCTGAGCCAGCCAGTCACAGAAATTGCCCGCGCAAACAGCGCGATGGAAGCCATCCGACGCCTGTGTGGACGTGGTTCAAACCTGGGTACCGGCATTCTGGAGGGGTTGGGCATTATGGACCATTCAGGGCAGAATGTGATTCGCCCGTATGCATCCCCATACACCAGTCATTTTTTGACGATCTTGAATGACAAACCCGATGGGCAGGTGGTTAACCGTGGCGATCTGATCGAGATCGTTGCCGGTGGTCTGCAACCAGTGGAAAAAGACCTGACATATAAGTTGGAACCTGAATGGGTGGCGGTCATCCTGCTTTCACTGGTCTACAATGGCGATATCGTGCTTAGCCTGGACGGGCGTGAAGAACTGGATGCCAGCACACTCGAACGCGCTCTGACCCGTCCCATGACCGAGATTATCAATTTCCGCTTTTATAAGCGCCCGCGCAGCCTTCCGATCAACCTGTGGACCATGATATTTGAAGGGCTGGGATTGCAGCCCGGCCTGGTTCGGGACGAAAATACGCGCGAAAACGCCATCGCCGAGTTGCAGCGCCTGGTCAGTGCCGAGTTGGAGCGCGTGGTCTTGCTTCAAAACCGCCTGGAGCAGGGAGCCCAGTTGTGGAACACTCCAGTCTTTACCGACCGATTGACCTTCGTGGTCGAACGCGGCTCTGTTGTGGGCAGCGATGCGCCAGACTCCACTCTTTCGGTGACCGACCTGCTGCCAGGCACGCGTAGTTTTAAACAGTTCTTGGAAGAACTTACCAAATACACCACGGTCGGCAAACTGCGTAACCTGCGCCTGATCCCCGGGCAAATTCAGGAAGCGCTGGAGTACCGCGGAATTGTCGAGCGCACCCGCCAGCTTCTGGAAACCGTCAGCCAGTTGCAGCCATACACAACCTACCTGGCAGTAGCCCAGACCAACCTGCCCGAAGAACATCCATGGACGCAGCGCGCCCTGCTAGTTCAAAAACAGACCATGGATTCGATCCGGCGTTTTGGCAGCGGCATGCAAGGTTTCGACCAGCAGGCAGTCTTGCGGGAATTGACAGGCCTGAAGCAGGAATATATTGCCGTTTACAGCGAGCTGCACCGCAAGGCTGTGCTGACCGCCAGCGGCGATGACTTCCGCCAGCGCCTGTATCGTGATTTGCGTTTTGAATCGATGCGCGCCCTATCCAGCATCGAAATATTAGCGCGCAGCGGCGATTTTGAAAACTGGAAGCTGCAGCTGACCGGGCTGCTTTCCTGCCGTGAATTCCACGAAGGCGCCATCACGGATACGCCCACCTGCCCATTCTGTCACCTGAATCCATCCCGTCAGCAGAGAGCCGTCAATTCAGATACCATGCTCAACCTGCTGGATGAACACCTGGGCGAAATGCTCAAAAACTGGCGCAAAGCCTTACGAGCCAATCTGGACAGCGACACCGCCCAGCAAAGCCTGTCAGCCATGTCTCCGGCTGAACGCCTGCCAATTGAGGAATTTTTACGCCAGGCGGACGATGCCGAAAACCTACCAGCCAATTTTATCGGCGCCGCCATCCAGGCCCTACGCGGCATCCAGGCTCTGACTATTCCAGTCGAAACGCTGCTGCAGGCGCTCAAGACCGGCGGCCTGCCCTGCACCCGCGAAGAGTTGCAAACCCGCTTCAAGCAGTTTCTGGACCAGCAAATGCGCGGGCATGATGCCGGCAATACACGGTTAACGTTGAACCAGTAACCATGACAGATATCATACGCTATGCCTTCATCGATGAATCAGGCACGGTTGGAATAACGACCGGCACCCATTTCGTCATCGTTGCCGTGATTTGCGCAAATCAGGCGCGCGATATTGAGATTCCTGTTCAACGAGCCCAGAAAAAATTCGGAACGAGCCTGGCATCCGGCGAAATGAAAGCCAACAACTCAAGAGAAGCTGTCGTTTTGCGCCTGCTTGGTGATTTGATTAAGGAAGATATTCAAATTGTGGCTGTGGCAATCGATCAAAGAAATATTATCCGGCCTCCCCTGGATGAAGAAGAAATCTATCGAAAAGTCGTTTCCCGCGCGGTACACCATCTGGTAAAACGCTGGCCTCGTATTCAGATATGTTTGGATCAACGCTATACCAATGGTCGATTACGCTTTGCGCTGGAACGACGCATTCGCGAAGAGCTTGTCGGTTTGCCACAAAAAGTGGTGCTCATCAGGCAGCTAAATTCACAAGCTGAGCGTGGCTTGCAGGCTGCTGATTTTATTGCATGGGCATTTTTTCAAAAGTACGAAAGAGGCGACAACCGTTTTGTGGATGTGCTTGCCCCCAAAATTATGCTGGATGAACTACTAAAAAAAAGAACCTGGGCAAAGGGAAAACCGAAATAATTAAAGAAAAATCCCCCACAAGGAGGGATTTCACGAGCGGCTCACCCTGAGCCTTGATTTCAATATTTCCCACTGCATCACAGCAGAAGCTAGGTCACTCTCCGAGTGACCGGGGTCATCAGGCTTTACGATACCGCTCTGCATTTATTGTAGCACAATCTAATACAATGTACTACAATAAAATCCAAATAAACCAAAAAAAACAGGGATACAGGGGATAAAGAACACGAGCTCTTATCCCATCCATCCCCTTCATCCCTGTCAGTTTAAGGAGGTACCCATGCCAGAACACCAACCCGATCTGATCCGCGAGCAACGCCCCGAAACCACCGCGCTCGACCAGGCCAAACGCGATGAGTACCGCGCCCGGCTGGCCGAATATCTCAAGGATCCTGAATTCCGCAAGATCGAAGGCTTCCCGATTGGCACGGATGAAGACATCCTGGCGCTCTCGGACCCGCCTTACTACACCGCCTGCCCCAACCCCTTCCTGCCCGAGATCATCGCCGCCTGGCAGGCCGAACGCGAAGAAATTCGTATCCAACTCGGCCTGCAGAACGAGCGCTACTTGCGCGAGCCTTTCGCAGCGGATGTCTCGGAAGGCAAGAATGACCCGATCTACAACGCCCATTCTTACCACACCAAGGTGCCGCATAAGGCCATCATGCGCTACATCCTGCACTACACCGACCCGGGCGACATCGTCTTCGATGGTTTCTGCGGTACCGGCATGACCGGCGTAGCCGCCCAACTGTGCGGAGACAAAAAAGCTGTTGAAGAACTGGGCTTCCGTGTCGATCAGGATAGCTGGATATGGGAAGGAAATAACAGGGATGCAGGGGATCAAGGGGATCAGGAGAAAAAGCCAGTTTCGCGCCTGGGCGCGCGGAAGGTAGTTTTGAACGATCTTTCGCCTGCCGCCACCTTTATTGCCTACAACTACAACACCCCGGTTGATGCACTCGAATTTGAACGCGAGTCCCGGCGAATTTTACAGGAAGTGGATGGTGAGTGTGGCTGGATGTACGAAACCTGGCACGTGCCACCATCTACAACCAATGAAGGCATTAAAGGAAAAATCAATTTTACTGTTTGGTCAATACCTTCGCCAATTATGTACTTTCGAAAGGTTGAAGAGCCGGGTGAATAGCGCCCAAACGGGCAATTTGCTGAAATATCTCGGCTAATAAAATGGCATCAGGTTTTTCCGGAAGCATTTTTATTGTTTCGGTTGC
>JAPLGT010000260.1:0-12552 GCA_026390035.1 Chloroflexota bacterium | reverse complement strand
GCAACCGAAACAATAAAAATGCTTCCGGAAAAACCTGATGCCATTTTATTAGCCGAGATATTTCAGCAAATTGCCCGTTTGGGCGCTATTCACCCGGCTCTTCAACCTTTCGAAAGTACATAATTGGCGAAGGTATTGAATATCAATAATGTTACCGAAAATGCCAGTAAAAACGTACGGGCTGTGCCCGCCTGCCCGCTTACAGCACAGACCGCAGCCTGTGCTGATCTAAGGTTTGCCCCGCACAGGCTGGCTTGTGAAGGTATTTTTTTTCAGGAAAAGCAACTCTATCCGGCGTGGCTGACCCGGTGGCGCAAAGCGGTTGTTCCATCAGTACATAGCGCTGATGCATAGACCATTCCAAGCTGGAGCAGAATTATTTTTCATGGATCACCGATTTTGGCTCAGTGGCACCCAACAGCTGTGAGGGCAAGACCTGAACCTGGATACCGGTGAGCAGACCCGGCGAATTGCAAGTTGACCAGACAAAAAAACTCGCCTCATCAGATTGATCTGAGAAGCGAGCATGGCAACCTTTTCAGTCCGCAGCTTAAGCTGAAGCCATCAACCCCAGGAAGAGCTGCACAACCTGCGGATCAAAATGCTTTCCAGATTGAGACTCGATATACGCACGCGCTTCAGCCGCAGAAACGGCTGGGCGATACGGACGATCCGAGCTGAGCGCATCCCAGACATCCACAATCGCAAACAAGCGCGCCGGAAGCGGAATATCAGCCCCTTTGAGCCCGCGCGGATAACCACTGCCATCCCATTTTTCATGGTGACAATACGGAATATCAAGCGCAGGGCGCAGGTATTCGATATTCGATAGCCAGCGGTACGCATACAACGGGTGCTCATGCATAATCTTCCACTCGTCTTCTGTCAAATGCCCGGGTTTCTTCAAGATCGAATCGGGGATGCCAAGCATGCCAATATCATGCAGCAAAGCCCCACGCCAGACATTTTTCAAGGTCAGCTCATCCAATCCGGCGGCGTGTGCCAGAGCCAGGGTCATCTCAGTCACACGCTGGGTATGAAAATCCGTCTCCTTTTCGCGCATATCCAGCACCCTGGACCAGCCTTCGGTGGTCCGATCGTACCGAGCGCCGGCATCTTCCGACAGTTCTTCCAGCTGACGGCGTTCTTCAAGGATAAGGCGGTAGCGATTGAGCCGGATGACACCCTGCAGGCGACCAATCAGCTCAAACTTATCAAAAGGCTTCAGGATGAAGTCATCAGCACCCGCCTTGAGCCCAGCAATCCGCACCGCCGGATCACCATGACTGCTCATCATCAAGACCGGGATCTCTCCCAGCGCATAATGCGAGCGGATCAGAGCACAGACTGAAAAGCCGTCCAACGACGGTAATATCACATCCAGCAGGATCACATCAGGATGAGTGGTTGCGGCCCGCGCAATCCCCTCCACACCACCATGGGCGGAATGCAGGTCGTAGGGCAGGTTGGCCAACAGTTCCTTCAAGGCCTCGTGATCTTCAAGCTTATCGTCGATAACCAGGATTTGTGCCCGTTTTTCCATCTGATCCTTTCTGCGCAGACGCAAAGCACTGCCAGATGCGAGTAAATAAGATTTCCAGCGCAACCATGCCGGATCTCAACCTGAATATTGTAGAACGGTCAAGCCGGGTTGGGCTTTGCGCATTGACTGCTCCGGTGGAATTGATTTGCCCGGCGGGTAGTCGCCATTCATTTTGATATCATTTATCATAACCTTCTTGCTCAACTTTGACAATTGACATTTTCAAACTGACATTTTCAAAAAGCAAGCAAGCTGATCAAACCCAGGCTGCACAGCATGCGAAATAAAAAGAGCGCCACAAATCAATCTGTGGTGCCCTCATCAAAGACAAATTTTCGCGAAGCAGTCCAGGTTTTTATGCAACCAGGGTGGCACCCAAAACGGCCGGATCAACCCCGCTTGACCATCTGGTTTCGCGATCATATTTTGCACCTTTCAACAAAGCGCCGGCCAGATTGGCACCATACAGGTCCGCGCCGCGCATATCCGCGCCCGCCAAATTGGCATCCCGCAAATCGGTATAGCTGAGATTTGTTTTGCACAAATTGGCATACCCCATCCTGACACCGCGCATGAAAGCACCGTTGAGATCAGCGCGACTGAGGTTGGCATGGTTAAAATCCGCCTTTTCCAGTTTGGAGTCGCCCATCCTGGCGTTGTGCAGATCTGCACCATTGAGCACCGCACCACGCAAATCAGCGGTGATCAGGTTGATCTCAGACATCTTTGCCCAGCTCAAAACTGCATTACGCAGATCAGAATAATCCAACTTGGCGCCGCTCAGGTCTGCGCCCATCAGGTCCGCAGAACTAAGATCGGCTGAAATCAAGTCAAGACCAGTCAACGGAGCTGTTCCCGGCTGTCGCAGCCGGCCAATAATTTCTTCTCTAGTTAGCTTTGCCATGGTTGGTGCTTATTCCAGTGATCAGATAATCGGCCCGTTGAAAAAATTTACATCGAATACTATTCTAACCCCATTTATTTATTTCTGGGGAAACGCAAACAACTCGGCTATATCTGGCCAGATCATTCTCAGGATTTGTCTGGATGATACACCACAACACAATTCTTACCGCTGATTTTCCCCAAATACATGGCCTGATCTGCCTGGTTGATGCATCCGGCAGCATCCAGACCGGTATTGAATTCCGAAATGCCAAAGGTCATCGTGATACTGCTTTCAAGCTCGCCGGTGGGGATGCGCATATCGGCAACTTTCTGACGCATGCGCTCAGCCACAAGCTGCGCGCCAGCGCTGTGCGTGCCGGGCAGCAATGCCAAAAACTCTTCCCCGCCCCAGCGCCCGACCAAATCGTGATCGCGCATGCAACCACGCAGCTCTTCAGCAACCATCACCAGGATCAAATCGCCCAGGTTATGTCCGTAGGTATCATTATATTTCTTGAAATTATCGATATCGGTCAAGATCACGCAGAATGGATCCGGATTTGCCCTATAAGAAGCCTCCAGCGCTTCAATCTGCTCGGTCAGATCGTGCCGGTTTGGCAGCTGGGTTAATGCATCATTATGGGCCTGATGTTTCAATTTGAGATTGGCCTGCGTCAGGGCTATTTCGGCATTGGTGGCAGCCAGGCGATAATAATAAGCCAGCGCTGAGAAAACAATAAACAGGGTAATGATATTAACGACACCGATGGTCCGTAATCGGGCCGGGTCACAATCTGCCCAGGGTAGAACCAGGATGCCATGAAAATACAAAGATATATATAGACCACATAGAAAAGTGGTCAGCAGCAGCTTGGTGGAAAGGCGCAATGATTGAGAATAAAAAATAAGTGGGATCAAGCCGATGATGTAATAATGAAAACCACTATCCCAGCCGATAAAGATCACCGCCAACATGGCGTGCGCGGCTACTTCCAAGCATCCCAGCAGCAGGGCCAGGTGGGGCGTTCCGCGCCAATTTAACCAGAAACATATTCCAAAAATGGCACAACTGCCAACATTCAGCCAGGCCATCTGTGAGACACCCAGCCATAAAAACAGGAAGATAAACAGGAAATGCCCCGCAAACCCCACCAATGCAGTGAAGTGGATCACTACCGCAAGATTAAAATCCCCCTGAGAAAGCCGCCGGTTATTTTTTGGAACCAATAATAAATCCATGTCATCACCTCATAAATTATGATGCCGCCTCAGATAATTTCAAAATATACCAGTCAGAATTGGGTTTCTCCAATTAGAGATCTACGCCCCCATAATAATCCAATTCGGCGAAATAACCATGTTACACACCATTTTGAACGCAATCTGCAATAAAAACCGGGCAGAGCACTGAGGCAAAACCACGATCTTACAGGTTTTTGAGCCGGTTGTTAATGCCGATGGTTAAATTGCGCTGGAAATTTTCTCGATTTACAGTCAGGCTTTAATGTATCCAATTCTCCCATTCTGGGTTTAGAATAACCAAATAGTAAATTGTCTATTGATATTATTTAGATCATCACAACCCGGAAATTTTTATGGAGAAAATATTCAATGAGCCCTAAAAAACTTTATGCCTGGCTGGTTATTGCTGGCGTGGCCATAATCGGATTATCATTCTTTATTTGGGGCTATGAAAATACCTGGCATCTATGGAATTTACCCACAGTCATGCCTCCTTTTTTAGATTTCAGGTTGATCACAGGAGGCGCAGAATCAATTCAAGCCGGTTATGATCCGCGCATCAACAACCCTTTCGATCCTGGTACCCGCCTTTTTAATTACCCGCAAATCTGGTTCATAATTCTAAAATCCGGTATAAATCTTCAGTGGACGATCCCATTAGCAATTTTAACAATCCTATTGTTTATCATCAGTGTCATCTCTTTTCCAGGGGAAGTTACCAAACTCTCGGGTATTTTTTTACTCGCCATCTTGTTTTCTCCTGCGATATTGTTAGGAGTAGAAAGATGCAATGTAGACCTCCTTGTTTTTAGCTGCATGGCGTTGGCGCTTCTCGTTAGCGAACAAAGACCTTTGGGATCTTTTTTGATTTTAATGATTGGGATAGTATTCAAATTATTTCCCCTATTCGGGATCGGTTTCTTTCTTGGTCTCGAAAAGAAGAAAGCACTGAAGCTTCTCTTAGCCACCCTTGCTTGCTCCATTTTGTATTTTGCATCAATATTCAAAGATATGCTTCATTTAGCAGCAGTTACCCAGAAAGGAATAACCCCAGCGTATGGGTGGTTAATACTCCCCGAGTTTTTCTATACAACCAGCCGCCAGATGATGATGCTAAAAAAATTCAACTTCCTTTTTCTCATCTTACTCATTGGGCTATCCCTGGGAACTATATATCTGGCAAGAAAAAAGCACCAAACGATTATTTATGCAATACCGAACAGCCGTAACCTGCGCGCCTTCTGGCTCGGTGCAGGCGTATATGTAGGAACTTTCCTACTTGGAAATAACTGGGATTACCGCTTGATGTTCTTAATATTTTGTACCCTTCAGCTGGCAGAATGGAGTAAAAAAGAAGGCAGCAATTTCCCCATCGCTTCTCGGACGACATCCATAATGCTTTTCATATCGTGCTGGAACCTGATCATTTCCAAGTTCTTGTTAATAATATTTTCAGAAAAATCTCCAGCGCCAATCATCATCGATGAAATTGCAAATTGGTTATTGTTTGTCGGATTGCTATACTTATTGGTTGGATCTCTGCCAAGCTGGGTTCATGAAGATACTCTCATAATGCTAAAAAATTCTGTCAAGCGTATTTTGCATCTCAGAAAATCAAAGGAATATTCAGGATAAGCGCACTCATAGGATTATCTCAACATCCATAGCCACGGGGCATACTCATTGAATAGGATCACTGTTTAATAAGCTGGCTATTTACGCGAGATCCCTGTTTTTTGCGATTCGGACAAGCTCTGGTAAATCCATAATGTTCAGCATACCGCGAGTATGCTGAACATTACTATCCAGTCGATCGGAGGGTTGGAAATTAATACATCAAGGCCCGCATAACACCCCCACAACCGGTGTTCTGACTACATTAATCTAAATCATGCTTTCCAAAACCCCAGGTAAAAACAATCGAACAAGGTTTTTTTTGTCGGGCAAACCCAATCTGACTGCTTCCATAACCCATTATTCAGGTTACTCAAGCCTTTTCAAGTCGGTCGCCAACCATTAGCACCTTTCAGAATTCTGAAAGGAGTTATTTCAGCGATAGAGACGCAGCACGCCCAAAACTTTCCCTTGAATCTCAACTTTATCGGGTTCGAAGAAAGCCTTCCGAAACTCGGAAGACGGGTTCTCTGGCTCCAGCCACAGGCCGCGCTCGCTAAAGCGGATGCGTTTAAGCGTGGTGGTATCTTCCTCGAGTATCCATGCCACCACAATATCGCCGCTGCGCACGCTCTGAGTCTTATGCACCAGAACGGTGTCGCCATCCATGATCATTGCATCCCGCATCGAGTCACCGATCACGTGCAGCGCAAAAACATCCTGGCTGGAAATACCCAGCGGCAGATAACTTTCTGGAATTTCGATCTCGACCTGCGCAGTTTCGAAGATTGAGCCCTGCCCGGGAACCATGATCGGGATACCGGCTGCAATGTTGCCCAACCCAGGAATAGGGGTGTTCCGCTCAGAAATCTTGACTTTTGACTCTACCGGTAACGATAAGCCTCTGGCTGATTTCTCTTTCCGATCCAGTTTGCCCATTTTGCTTAATAAATTCAGATACCTGTGAACACCGGAGGTTGAATGAAGCCCGACTGCGTCCGCAATTTCCCGCTCGGTAGGAGCACGGCCCTCTTTTTTCTTGTATTGGGCGATAAATTTAAGCACATCAGCGCTGCGATTACGGTATTCTCGTTTTATAGCAATTTTCTCTGCCATAGGTCCTTCGGATTTAATCACAGAAAGGGTTGAATACTGGATGAATGAAAAACTGTTAGCGAAGCACGCCATGCAATCAAGATGCCGCTCGCTCAGTATGAAATTATAGTCGCTTCGCAGATATTGCGGATCTGACTTGCTGACCGGCTTCAATACCCATCCATGTTTTTCGGCAATAAGGTTTCAGCAGGTTTCGGAGCTATCAGCGGGATGTACCGGCGGTTGGATGGATCATCCTCAGATGGGGTAAAATTATTTTTGTGGGGAAGCCCATCGACTAGCAATCATTTACTGGCCCTGGTTATGATGGTTAATATCTGAACCTGGGTGCCGGTGAAAAGTATCAATATCAACCAGGAAAAATAGTATGTTCAACCTGACCGTTGACGAATACATCAGTTTGCGCTCTTTCCATCCCGATCATGCCGAAGCGCTTTTTAGGCTCTTGGAGCAGAATCGTGCGCGTCTTCGTCCATGGATATCCCCAACCAGCCTGTATGAGACCGCCAAAGCCACGCGAATATTTACAATTGAGTGTTTATTCGATGACCTCGAGGATTCGATGGAGACATTGGCTCTCTTCAAACAGTATTATCCGGAACTGGATGGCTATTTTCTTTCCCCGAGACCGGCCTGGGAATTTGGAATTTGGTTCCACGAAAATCTGGTCGGCTTTATCTCCATCTCGCATCTTTCCGACAGCAAAACAGCCGCTAAATTTGGTTACTGGCTCACGCTTGAGCAAGAAGGCAAAGGGATTATGACACGTTGTGTCAGCGCTTTGATGGATTGGGCCATCGAAAAAATGAAAATCCAGCGCTTTGTCATAACCTGCGCAGTCAGCAACCAGCGTAGCCGCTCTATTGCCGAACGCCTGGGCTATCGTTTGCAAGTGACTCAACCTGGCAGAGAAGTCGTCGGTGAATTTATTTACGATCGGGTGATCTACGGGATTCGATCTACCACCTGGTTGGAGCGCAATCAGGCCAATGGCCCAGGCATATAAATCCATGCAGTTGCGGGTCTAGTGGCAGGGGGCTAAATGGTTTTGCATTCTTTTCAGATTTTATAGCCGCACCTGTTGGTGCTGACCATGGTTTACCTGCAGGGCGGCGAGAACCTGCAACCGCCCGCGAGCGTAGGGCCTGCACGCGCGGATTGACAATGCTACACTATGCCTACCGTCGCAAGGGCTGAGTGTTACGCAGATTCTTTCAACACGCGTTCCAGCAAGTCACTGACTTTTAGTTCATTTGCCCACTGGTGCAGGTACTCCAGGTCGAGTTCGCCAGCCCTGGTTTTGAGGACTCCGAGAATATCGCGCCATTGTCGCTCGGAAACTTCGCCGCCCAGGCGATACCACTCCAGTTTGGACAGAATTGTGTCCTCGGCGCTGGCAAAATTGGCGCCGAGGACCGTTTCAAGCTGGAAGGTCTGACGCTGAACGCGGGCGAGTTGAGATTGCTGGAAAGGACGTGGACGTGGAATAAAAACATCCACCTTGAACATGCTTTCGCGGTGGATGATGTTGAAGCTGGAGTTGCGTTGGATGGATTCGGCTATCATTTCATCATCGATGTAAAACTCATTCTCCAGTGCAGCAATAAAAGGCTGGATATGCTCTGGGCGCATTTCGGTAATGATGTCTGAATCCTGGGTAGTGCGCACCATGCCGTAAAGTGTGCTGGCCAGCGACCCGCCGATCAGGTAAGGAACGCCAAGTTTTTCAAGAACGCCGGTGACTTTAAGCGTGACTTCAATGGGCTCATTCTGCATGGTTGATTTCCCCATATACTTTGCGCGCCAGGTCTTCACCCAATAATAAACCGGCCAGGCGGCGCCGCAATTCGGCCTCGCTGGCCTGTGGATGGCGCGAGCGCAGGCCAGTCAGAGCCAGGGTACGCGCCGAAGAATTGAGCTGCGCCAACATTTCCATTTTGCGCTCTGGGCCGGCCTGCCGCAATAATTGGATTTGCAGGGCTTCCATTTTGGGGTGGGTGTCAGAAAATAAGGCAGTCATAGTTTCAGTATAGCATTCTCTCGAGGGGTAGGGGCAGGTCTCTTTTGCAAACAGGAAACCTTTGCCTGGCTTGGCAACTGTCAGACAGATACCCACGTTGTTCAGGCGAGACCTGCCCCTACGGTTACGGCAAAGATTCATCATCCTTTTCCCAATTCAAGATTATCTTGAATATAACCACATTTTGCCAGGTAATCTGCGCTGTTGCGAATGATGTGCTCGTAATAATTGCGCTGCTAGACCGGGATGCCCGGCATTTTGCGTAATTCATTGATGCGCCGCGCAAAAAACGATTTGAAAGCCCGCACAATTTCTGACAATGGATGCCGTTTGTAAGGACGGGTCTCTGGACGATTTTGCAGGGGCGCACTGCCAGCAGGCATGGCAGATTGCATGGTGCCATTATCCGAAATAAACCCGCCCCGGCCGAATTCAATCAAAACCAGAATGGCATGGATATGGTTGGGCATGATGCAAAAAGCATCCAATTCGAGATGGCGGTAATGTTTGGGCAAATCGAACCAAGCGGATTGAACAATTTGTCCATACTGGCTCAATTTCATTTCCCCGTTATCCACTTCGCCAAACAAACATTCCCGCGCTTGCGCAACAGTGGTGACATAATATGCCCCCACCTGTGAATAATCGTATCCGGGCAGGCGAATCGAATGGCGGTGATGAATTTTAGGGTCGAATTTGGTCATGTTTTGCCTGTAGGGGCGGGTCTTTCTTGCGGGCAAAGATCACGTGTCTGACCAGGCTTAGTCAGGCAATGGTCCCCAGTCAACTTATGAGACCCGCCCCTACGGTTGTATGTCATGGCAGTTTTCCGCCAACCAGGCGTCATTTTGCTCGGCGGCGGCCAGCAGGGCATTTGCCAAAGTACGCGCCTCGGTGCTGGTCAGGCTAAAACCAATTTCATCGGCTACAAATAAATTCATTTCCTTTGGGCCATTTTCACTCAGGGAAATCTGCACATTGTCGTCATAATCTTCTTCAGGCAGCTCGAAATTGACATCAAGCTGCATATGGCCGTCACAGACGGTCAATAAGGGTTGGTGAGGTTCGTTCGGTAAAATCGCCAACATTTTTCATCCGTTTTTGGGAAATGGGTTACCTGTTCCAATTCATCCTGCATACCCCGCCATTCCAGCAAGTCGGTATAAAGACTATGGTCATCGGCTGAGACGCCCTGCGCCACTTGCGTTTCCAACTTTTTCAGGCTGCCGTACCGCTCTTTATAGTGCGTCGTGCGCTGGCTCAATTCAAGGACCCGAGCATCGATCAAGGTCACAGGCTATTCCTTTCGACATGCCACCCATAAAAAATGTGATTATCAACGTAGGTACGGTTGGATCAGCTTCAATCCGCCCAAGACACTGTAGTGTTTGACGTTAAAAGTCGCTAGATCGGCGCCCAGACCAATGGCCGTTTCGCCAATCAGCGCATCCAGAATACCCAATTGGTGGCTCAGATAAAAGGCTGAAAAATCTGTCAGGGCCCGGTCGCAATCCTGGGCACTTGCCCAGAACAGCCCCAAGCCCTTGATGCGCTTTTGCAAGGCTTTTTGCTGCCGTAAATTCTGACAACCTTGTAAAAGTTCCATTGCCACTAACCCTGGCAGGCCAACTTCCTGTATCCCAGACTCTTTCAGCCAGGCCAAAGCCGGTTCGTGGCCGCGCAGCACATCCACCATCACATCGGTATCCAGCAAAATCACGAGCCACGCTCCCGGTGTTCAGCGTTCTGGCGTAATTGGCGGGCAAACTCCAGACTGTCGCCCAAATCTTTGCGTTTGGCCCACAAGCCAACCACGCCTGAAGCCAACAAGTCACTGCCGGTCATGTGCCTGTGCTGGCGCGCGTTCTCTTCCACCAGCACAATCACTTCAGCTTTTGAGCCGGGTTTCAAGTCGGGCAGGTAAATTTTTATATTTCCGTCAGCCGGAACGGTCATGGTTTGTCTGAGCGCAGTTAGCATGGTTCACACTCCTTTTTCATTCGTTATCCAATCATACAATAAAAACAGTTAGGCTGCAAATATCCTCGTTGTGGAATAAAAACATCCACCTTGAACATACTTTCGCGGTGGATGATATTGAAACCGGAGTTGCGCTGGATGGATTCGGCGATCATTTCATCGTCGCTGTAAAACTCGCTTTCAAGTACAGCAATAAAGGGCTGGATAGCCTTTGAGTGCATTTCGGTGATAATGTCGGAACCCTGGGCTGTCATAGTTTTAGTATAGCATTCTCTCGAGGGGTAGAGTCAGGTCTCTTTTGCAAGCAGGAAACCTTTGCCTGGCTTGGCAATTATCAGACAGATACCCACGTTG
The DNA here is from genome assembly GCA_026390035.1 of Chloroflexota bacterium. Lineage (GTDB taxonomy): Bacteria > Chloroflexota > Anaerolineae > Anaerolineales > Villigracilaceae > UBA5195. Next base: position 1,795 of record JAPLGT010000260.1, on the reverse strand, counting down.
TTCAGGCGAGACCTGCCCCTACGGTTACGGCAAAGATTCATCATCCTTTTCCCAATTCAAGATTATCTTGAATATAACCACATTTTGCCAGGTAATCTGCGTTGTTGCGAATGATGTGCTCGTAATAATTGCGCTGCCAGACCGGGATGCCCGGCATTTTGCGTAATTCATTGATGCGCCGCGCAGAAAACGATTTAAAAGCCCGCACAATTTCTGACAATGGATGCCGTTTGTAAAGACGGGTCTCTGGACGATTTTGCAGGGGCGCACTGCCGGCAGGCATGGCAGATTGCATGGTGCCATTATCCGAAATAAACCCGCCCCTGCAAAATTCAATCAAAACCAGAATGGCATGGATATGGTTGGGCATGATGCAAAAAGCATCCAATTCGAGATGGCGGTAATGTTTGGGCAAATCGAACCAAGCGGATTGAACAATTTGTCCATACTGCTCAATTTCATTTCCCCGTTATCCACTTCGCCAAACAAACATTCCCGCGCTTGCGCAACAATGGTGACATAATATGCCCCCGCCTGTGAATAATCGTATCCGGGCAGGCGAATCGAATGGCGGTGATGAATTTCAGGGTCGAATTTGGTCATGTTTTGCCTGTAGGGGCGGGTCTTTCTTGCGGGCAATGGTTCTTTGCCTGCCGGGGTATTGGCAGGCAAAATATCCTTGCTGATGTGGGAGACCCGCCCCTACTAACATCATCCAAGCGCTTTGCATCGCATATCTTCAGCCTGCGATGCAGCTGGCCCCAATATCCCCTCACCCATTATTCTGGTTACATTTAAATTAGTGCCTCAGGCCGGTCTATAAGCCGCATTTGTGCGACGGTAATAGCCACCCTTAAACAAGAAAAACCCACATTATCAACAAATTTTCAGGCCGAAAAGCTCTTTTTTCGTAATATGCCGCTTTTCATTCAAAACCCTGCTCACGCAGGGATATTTTGATTCCGAGGCCACCATGAAAGCAAACCAGATGCTACTTAAACTAGATCGTACTCGCCGAAAGATGATTTTTTCGGTGGTGGTGATTGGAATTGTGACATCAGTTGGCTGCATTCTCTACCCGCCCGGACAAATGCCAATTACACAAGCCTTGATTGTTTCTATGGAATTGATCTGCGTCTTTATCATCTGGATCGCAGTAGATATGCCGGATCAAAAAGGATAACCACCATGCAAATCTTACTAATTCTCGCCCTTGTAATTATTGTGCTGTTTTTTGGGCTGTCATCTGTTTCCCAGTCTTATGCCACGGCCAAACAGGCCCAGGCCGCCATCGAAGCCAGCCGCGCCGCACAGATCGCCAGCACGGGGAACCTGGTTTCGCTCGTCACTGTGGCGCTTGTCATAGTCGCCGGTCTAGTTGCCGTGATCGTGATCGCCTGGCTGGTATTGCGCGCCAGGGCCCAGCCAAAACGAAATTGGATACGCACCAATAACGGAGGCTGGGATCAATTTCAGCAGCCTCGGACCAATGCTCTTGTTGAGGCCCTGATGACCCAATTGCTCTACGAAATGTCCCAACACCAGCAGCACCAGGATGTTGAGCAATTCTGGATGAACGAACCGGCCATGCTAAACGACACTTTCAACGACACTCCTTCATTTCCTGACAACACCTGGGACATGTAACATGCTCCGCCGGATTTTGTTCCTGCTCTCCCTGGCTTTACTTTTCGCCTGCGGCACCGGCGTGAGTTCGATTGCCACGCCAGATGCCTACCTGTTGGCGCTGGGCAACGTTCAGGCGCAATCCACTATCGCTGCATCCCAAGTGTTG
>JAPLGT010000070.1:0-16891 GCA_026390035.1 Chloroflexota bacterium | reverse complement strand
GGTTCCGCAAATTTGGCATAATCAAAAATCCGGATACCCTTTTGATACAAGTAACGAGTCATCCCTTGGGCATAGCACAACGGATGCAAATTACCGGTTATCACGACCCGATCATAACAACTCAGCACACCATCCAGTTCTTGAGCAAAACGTTCCGAAAGCAGTGTGTCCATTGTTCAACTCCGTCTCTTCAAGCAGGTTAAACAATATATAACCACAAATTCTTTCAGATTCCAAGGATAATTTTTATGTCTCTCGTGCTAAAATATTTCTGAGGGAAAGTTGCCACTTCTTCTTGAGGGAGCTTTATGCTTACCTCGTTTTCAAGTCTTTGACTTGTGTAGGGCACCTTCGGGTCCCGTCCTGTTGAGCAACTTTCCCTCTTTGCTTTCCTGTTTGGTTCCGGCTTGTCCGGGTTAGGGATATCTAAATAAATGTTATCCTTACTTTCCAGAAAAATGGTTGGTGTATGAAAATTACCAGTAATCGTCTCGTGCTTGACAATGATATGCCGGTTAAATTTGTTGCAACTTCCAATCACGGTGGCCCTTTGGAAGAAAAAGCTTTTGTGATTATGCATTACACCGGCGGCCAAAACATGGATAATACCATCAGCTGGTTTAACAACCCAACAAGCAAGGTGTCATCGCATCTAGTCATTGGTCGAAATGGTGACGTGGTCCAGTTCGTCCCTTTTGACACCATTGCATGGCATGCCGGGCTCAGTACATGGGGACGTTATTCCAGCTTGAACTTATATTCGATTGGGATTGAACTCGATAATGCCGGGATGTTACAACGCTCTGGAACCCGGTGGATTTCTTCTTTTGGACAAGTTTATCCAGAATCTGATGTTCTGGTTTCTGCCCATAAAGCTTTCCCTAAAGTAATCTATGGCTGGCACAAATTTACGGATATTCAGATTAAAACAGCCACCAAAGTGGTGGCTGAATTGATCAGTCTTTATGGTTTCAGAGAAATCCTGGGTCACGATGATATCGCCCCAAAACGCAAATGGGACCCAGGGCCAGCTTTCCCCATGGAACAATTTCGACTGGACGTGATGAGCCTGGTAAAAGGCGGATCTGCGCCGACGCCCGGTCCTGGACCGTCGCCGGTTCCCGAACCAGCACCTGCGCCGGCACCTACCCCCGAACCCAGCCCTGCACCTGCTCCGATCCCACCCCAAGGAAACGAGACCATGCACTACAAAGTCGATAATCTCGATACCGGGCAATCTGTTGAGTACACCTGGAACACTGCTTTCAAACCAGTTGCGCTTTTGCCTGTCCCGTATGTATCACAACTCGGGACCGGAGCAGAGTTACATCACAACGATTGTGGCGCCGCATCGGCAATCATGCTGCTGAAGGCATATTTCAATCTTCAGATAACACCAGACGAGTTTTATACGAAATTTGGAATACCCGGTGACCCATTTTTGAGTGTGGTCCAGCTGCGCAACGCACTGGGGAGCATCGGGCTCTTGACCGATTTTCGCGCCAGCCTGACCGTTCAGGATCTATTTGCAGCCCTTGCGGCAGGCAAACCTCCTATCGTACTACTTCGTTACAAAATTCTCGAACAAGCTGGGTTAACAGAACAAAAGTTTGATGGCCCGCATTTCGCCGTAGTCGTCGGCATGGATATTAAATACATTTATGTTCATGATCCATTGTTTACAAAGCAGGAAGACGGTAATGCACATGCGTACCCTCTGGATATTTTTTGGAACGCATGGAAAGATACCGTTAACGATACCCAATACCCCGGCCCTGAACGGGGCGCGATCATCCCCACTGCTGGGATTGGTTTCAAAATGGCGCGCAAAGTAAAAGTCAACCAGGCATCTTTAAACATTCGCTCAGGACCAGGCGGCAGTTATCCGATCATCGGTTCGGCAAAAATTGGCGATATTTTTGACGTTCGCCGCGAAATGAGTGGTTGGGGTGAAATTGGCGACAATCGCTGGTTTGTTCTGGCTTATACATTGCCAGCCTAATAAATTAAAAACAGACAGCAGATAGTCTTGCTGTCTGTTTTTATTATCGATTCGTTGCGAATTTAGAATAGTTTCATGACTGCCTGGGATGCCCAGGTAAACAGCGATTGGGGCATCACGCTGAAGATTACTGTCAGAACGGCGCAAGCGCCAATTGTAAGTTCAAGCCAGGTTTCGCGCGCGACTTGCGGGCTGCCATCTTTCATGTACATGATCACAATCACCCGCAAATAATAATAAGCCGAAATAAGCGAGGTAATTACGCCGATAAGCGCCAGCCAATAAACGCCGCCTTCCATGACCGCACGGAACAAATAAATTTTCCCAATCAAACCTAGTGTTGGTGGTAGACCGGTCAGTGAGAGCATAAAGATTGCCATGGCAGCAGCCAGCAATGGGTATTTCTTCCCCAGACCGGCATAATCGGCAATTTCGAGGCCCTTGCCCTCAGCGGTTTCGAGTGCAATAACCACACCCCATGAACCAAAGCTTGTGATAGTGTAAGCCACCAGGTAGAACAATCCGGCAGCTATCGAAACCAACCGGACACTCTGATTCGCAAAAGGTACAAAAGCCATCAGGATATAACCGGCCTGGGCGATGCTGGAATAAGCCAGCATACGCTTGATATTGGTTTGGGCAATCGCAATGATGTTTCCGACGATCATCGACAGTGCTGAAAGTACGGCCAGGACAGGCATTAAATCTGTAGCCAGGGAAGGAAAAATCGTGGCAAAAACGCGCAGCAGTGCCGCAAAACCAGCTGCCTTTGCGCCTGCAGCCATAAAGGCCGTAACCGAAGTAGGCGAGCCCTGGTACACGTCCGGGGTCCACATGTGGAAAGGCACTGTTGCAATCTTGAAACCAAAGCCGACCAGGATAAGCGCGGCGCCGATCAAAAGCAGGGTCGTGCTGGCTGTGCCCGCTGCAACAGCGGCAACAATTCCAGCAAATGAAGTTGTTCCGGTCGCTCCGAAGGTCAGAGCAATGCCATAGACCACAAAGCCAGTGGCATAAGATCCCAACAGGAAATACTTAATACCAGCTTCTTCTGATACCGCGTGTGAATTGGCAAAAGCCGCCAACACATAGAGCGGGATAGAGAGCAGCTCGAGTGCCAGAAAGGTGATGATCAGATCTGTGGCCTGTGCCATCAACATCATCCCTGAAATGCTAAACAACATCAGGATGTAATATTCGCCGCGTTCAATGCCTCTACGGTTTAGATAACCATACGCCACTGCAACACCAAGCAAACCGGTCAGCAGGAACAGGTTATTCAGGAAGTTGGAAAAGCCATCCAACACAACCATAGTGTTAAATCCAGTGGAATTGCTTCCTAACTGGGTCAGGTTAATACCCATCGTCAGCGCCAATCCAACAGCAGCCAACAGAGCCGTCAGACCTTTTCGCTCTTTGGGAACAAATAGATCCACTAAAAGGAGCACACAGGCCCAGACGATCAGCACGCTGATCGGGAGGATGGTATAGAAATCAGTTTGGGTCATATCCACTCCCACTATCACCCCCACTCCGCCACCCGAAAAAGGTGGGCGGTCGCAGGGGTGAAAGTAAAGGTACCTTAGCCGCCAAGAATGGCTTTGAACGGAATAAGAAGTTTTTCCACAGCCGGAGCTATCAGGTTAAAGAACGGCGCGGGGTAAAGACCAATCCAGAAAATAAGGACCAGTATGGGCAAGAGCGTCACGATTTCTCGTACGTTGAGATCGCGCAGCGCGTGACCGTGGTGTTTAACTTCTTCCACGATCGTTCCCACCGGGCCCAGAAACATTTTCTGGAACATGTAGAGAATATAAATTGCCGCCAGGATGACGCCTGCAGCCGAGAGGATGGCATACCAGGGCGTACCAAAGGCTTTTGAACCGAAAGCACCTAACAAGATGGTAAATTCGCCGACGAACCCATTCAAACCGGGCAGACCCATCGATGAAAGCGATACAATCAGCATTAAGGAGCCAAAGATCGGGGTGATTTTCCATAAACCACCGTAGACGGCGATTTCACGGGTATGGGTTTGCTCATAGATCATGCCAACGAGCAAGAACAATGCCCCGGTGCTCAGACCGTGGTTGATCATTTGTAAAATTCCACCTTCAATACCCTGAGCATTCAAGGCAAACATTCCAAGCATGACAAAACCAAGGTGGCTAACTGATGAGTAAGCAACCAGCTTTTTAACATCTTTCTGGGAATAAGAGACTGCCGCACCATAGAGAATGCCGATTACAGCAAGAACAGCGATCGTGGGGGCAGCCTGAACAGCTGCCTGCGGAAAGAGTTGGAGATTGAAGCGCAGGAAACCGTAGGTACCCATCTTCAGCAGGACACCGGCCAGGATGACCGAACCTGCGGTAGGAGCCTCCACATGGGCATCTGGCAGCCAGGAGTGCAGCGGCCACATTGGAACCTTGATTGCAAACGCAGCGGCAAACGCAATGAACAGCCACATTTGAATACCCGCTGGGATGCCACCTTTGGCAACCAGATCAGGCACGGTAAAGGTGCCCTGGTTGACACCCAACCACAGGATGGCTAACAACATCAGAATGGAACCAGCCATCGTGTACAAGAAGAACTTGACAGCTGCATACAAACGATTCGGGCCGCCCCATATACCGATCAGGAAATACATCGGAATGAGGGTAAATTCCCAGAAAATATAAAACAGAAATAGATCCTGAGCCAGAAAAACGCCCAGCATTCCCATTTCCAGGAGCAGGAAAAACACCATGAAATCCTTAACCCGGTCTTCAACTGCCGTCCAGGTGGATAGAATAGCGATTGGGGTCAGGAATGTGGTCAGCAGCACCAGTAAGATGCTGAGACCATCCACGGCCAGATAATATTGGATGTTCCAGCCCGCCACCTGGATCCAGCTATACCGTGAAGCCAGCTGCAGATCCGGGTTGGATGCGGTAAACATCGAAAGCGCCCATAATGAAATACAAAAATTAACGAGCGCCGTTCCCAGTGCCGTCCAGCGGATGGCGGTTTTGGCTTCTGACTTGATGAAAAGAAGCGCAATTACACCAACGAGCGGGAAAAAGGTCACCAGATTGAGGGGTTCAAGCAAAAAGTTCATAGATCGTCCTCTCAGCCTTTATTTGAAAAGTAGGTAGCCGAGGATGGCCACCACGCCCAGTAAAACCGACAGGGCATAAGTGCGCACGAAGCCATTCTGGATTTTGCGCAGGGAATTCGCGGAAGCTTGCACCGCATCAGCGAGCACTTTGGATACTTTATCCACGACGCCCAGGTCAACGGGATCAGCCAGAAAACGGGTCAGACCAACGAAACCCCTCGCAATGACCGAGTTGTGGAACCACTCGTGCCAGAAGTCCCAATCCACGGTCTGAGCCAGAAAACGGGCCAGATCAACATAACGTTCAACAAAAACAAACCAGTATGCTTCGTCAATAAACCACTTATTTTCCATGCCGGTAAAAATCGGTCCAAGCATTTTCTTGAGCGGGTCAGGTTGGCCTGCTTCGAGTGGTTTACGCAGATACAACCACCAGGAAAGAAAGATTGCGATCAATGCCAGAGCGGTGGAAGTTAGCGCAACACCCATATTAAATTCGCCAGGAACAATTTTGATGGTATGTTCCAGCCACAAAGTCAGGGTGTGGATGCCTGGCAAGTTGAGCATGCCACCGAACACCGAAAGCGCGGCCAGTACCATCAGTGGTGCCGTCATGATCAACGGACTTTCCACGGCGTGCCCGGCAACTTCATGGCGCGGCTTACCGAAAAATACCATCCAAACCTGGCGACCCATGTAGAAGGCAGTCAGGAATGCGGCGATTGTCAATATCCAATAAACATGCGGAAATTCTTTGAAAGCATCTGCGAGGATTTCATCCTTTGACCAGAAACCGGCAAAGGGGAACAGACCTGCGAGTGCCACAGTTCCGATCATATACAGCCAGAAAGTGACCGGCATCTGCTTGCGCAAGCCACCCATGTTACGCATATCACCCGGGTCAAAGACCTCGGCGGCATGCTCATCATGCGAAGCGTGCCCATGGTGACCGTGAGCAAGGTGATGATGACCGCGCTCCATGCCCAGAATGACCGAACCCGCAGAAAGAAACAACAAAGCCTTGAAAAAGGCATGCGTGATCAGGTGGAACATTCCCGCCGCAAAAGCACCCATACCAACGGCGGCCACCATGAAACCTAACTGGCTGATGGTGGAATATGCCAGGACTTTCTTAATATCATATTGTCCAACTGCAATTGTTGCCGCGAAAATAGCCGTGACTGCGCCCACAGTCGCAACGATATACTGTGCATCGTGACTGAGCATATAAATTGGCGCGGAGCGGGTGACAAGATATACACCGGCTGTGACCATGGTAGCTGCATGGATCAACGCAGAAACCGGAGTCGGGCCAGCCATCGCGTCTGGCAGCCAGATGTAAAGCGGGATCTGGGCTGATTTACCTGCCACACCCACCAACAGGAATATGGTAATCCACATGATTACCCAAGGCTGCGCAGATCCGACAGCCGCAAAAACATTATCAAAATTAGTGGAGCCAAATTGCCAGAACATCATGAAGGCTGCCAGCAAGAAACCAAAATCGCCAACCCGGTTGGTAATAAAAGCTTTTTTTGCTGCGTTTGAGTTTGCGAATGATGGCCGGCCGAGCGTATCCATGTCATACCAAAAGCCGATCAGCAAGAATGAACACAGACCGACACCTTCCCAACCGACGAACAGCATCATATAGGAGTTGCCGCTCACCAGGATCATCATCATGGCGATGAACAGGTTCAAGAACACAAAGAAGCGCCGGTAACGGCCAATATCATTCTTGAAGCGCACATCCTCGTGCATGTATCCGATCGCATAGATATGGATCAGCGTACCCACTCCCGAAACGACCATCATCATCGTCACCGAGAGCGTATCCACCCGGAAAGTCCAATCGATAGCCAGTGTGCCGATGTGGATCCAATCCGCCACTTTGACAACCGCACCTTCGGGAACGATGTTCAGCGAATATAACTGGAACAATGCAACCACAAAGGCCAAACCTGAAGCCGATGCAGCTACGGTGCCGATACCTTTTTCGCTTAGTTTAGAACCAATGATAAGGTTGATGAGCAGGCCAATGACAGGTAAATAAACGATCCAGGGAACCATGTAAAAGAACAAGCCAGAAGTATTTTCCATGTTTATCCTATCCCTTCAAGCTGTTCAGCTGGTCAACGTCGATGCTCTGTTTGCTACGGAAAATGGCCACGATCAGCGCCAGGCCAACCGCCACTTCTGCTGCAGCTACAGTCATCACGAAGAAAACGAAGATCTGGCCGTTAAAAATCGATGTGGTGTTCAGTGTTGAGTACATGCGTGCAAAGGTTACGAAGGTCAGGTTGGCCGCGTTCAGCATCAACTCGACCGACATGAAAACAACCAACGCATTGCGACGGATCAAAACACCCATCGCGCCCATCGCGAATAGAATAGCTGAAAGTGCGAGGTAATAATTAACTGGGACCATGGTTTATCCCCGCGCTCCTTTCTTTCGTTCCTGTTTTGTCAGAATAATTGCGCCTACCATTGCAACCAGCAGCAGAATGGATGTGATTTCAAATGGCAGCAGATAAACCGTGAAAAGTTTGGTAGCCAATGGAGACGGGGCTGCATCAGCAGCGCTGGTGGCCATTTGTAAACCAGTTGATGACATTTTCTGAAAAACCAGATACAAAGTCTGCCCTACCAAGGCAAGCCCAAGGACGACAGCGGGCAAAATATTTTTCCACTTGAACTCTGCTGGAATTTGCTCAGCACCCAGCAGCATGATAACGAACAGGAAGAGCACCATAATGGCGCCGCCATAGACGGTTACCTGTGAGAGCGCGATGAAAGGCGACCCAAGCAGCAGATAAAAGATGGCAACCGTTCCAAAATTCAGGACCAGATATAAGGCCGCATACACCGCGTGACGACTGAGAAGCATACCAGCCGCCGTGGCAATTGCGGTCAGGGCAAGGATAAAAAACAGGATTAATTCACCGGACATTGATCACCTTCGCCTTAATCTTGCGGATCTTTCATTTCAGGAACAGATCGATTGAACAGACCAGGTTCGGTCACTTGCGGTGTGGCTGACCCGCCTTGCGGAACAGGAACAATCAGCATGTCCTTGGTATAGATGGCATCGCGGCGAGCTAGAAAGGTTAATTCGTAGTTGTCGCCCAAAACGACCGCTTCCGTTGGGCAGGCATCCTCACAGAAACCACAATAGATGCAGCGCAGCATATTGATTTCATAAGTGCTAGCATAGCGTTCGCCCGGTGAAAAACGCTTCTCATCGGTATTTTCTGACGATTCGACGAAAATAGCATCCGCCGGACAGGCTGCAGCGCACAATGCACACCCAATACATTTTTCCAGACCATTATCGTATCGTTTAAGTTCATGACGCCCACGATAACGCTTGGATACTTGGCGTTTTTCTTCCGGGTATTGGATTGTCACCGGTTTTTCAAACATCATAAACAGGGTGGTTTTCAGACCACCAATCATTTCAAGGAAAGGTTCAACGAGCCGCATAGACTTTCCTCCGCAGCGAACGATCTACCAGACCAATTGTAAGGAACCCAAGGAAAATGGAGACGAGTGGTGTGAACCACACAAACAGGGGATTCATCTCCTTCAGCACTATTCCAACGGCCGAAACAAGCACGATGGCGAGTGAGAGCGGCAGCATGGCCTTCCAACCAAAAGACATCAACCGGTCATATCGAATTCGGGGCAGGGTTGCACGAGCCCAGATCATGCCGAAAAGCAGAACGATAATTTTCAGGAACATGTAAACCGGTCCAAGCAAAGCAAATCGGTCCACGCTCAAAAAGGTGTCTTTCAAGAACCAGAATTCGCGATACCCGCCGAAGAAGATCGTGGCGGAAATCGCCGAAATTGCGATCATCTTGGTGTATTCGGCCATAAAGAACAGCGCGAACTTCATGCCGGAATATTCCACATGGTATCCAGCTGTCAGCTCCTGTTCAGCCTCGGGCATATCAAACGGGGCTCGGTTCAATTCTGCTAGAGTGGCAATCAAAAATACAACTGCACCCGTCGGCTGTAGCACAGCGAACCACAAATCTTTCTGAGCTTCAACGATCTTCAACATATTCATTGAGCCAGCCAGCAGGATCACTGCTGTAAATGACAGCCCAAGCGCCAGTTCATAGCTGACCATTTGGGCAGTGGAACGCAACCCACCTAACATGGCATACTTATTGTTGCTGGACCAGCCAGCCAACACAATTCCATAAACTGCGATGGATGCGATGGCAGTGACATACAGAATACCTACATCAATATCGGCAATGTACAGGTTGATAGTGCGCCCAAAGGCCTCAAAACTTGGTCCCCAGGGCACGGTTGCCGTAATAACAACTGCCGGCACAACCGTCACGATCGGCGCGATAATAAATAAAATCTTCTCGGCCTGATCGGGAATTAATTCTTCTTTAAAAATCAACTTAACTGCATCCGCGATCGGCTGAAGCAAGCCAAATTTTCCGGCGCGGTTGGGTCCATAACGCACCTGCATGCGCGAAAGCGCCTTGCGTTCATACCAGGTCAGGTATGCAAAACCGGTCAGGAGTACCATGACCAGAATGAACGACTTGATCACCCATTCAAGGACTAAAGCCCAATCCATTTGTTACCTCCTCAGGCCTTCTCAGCGGCCGAAATTGTCTTGCTCCGCTGCTCCGTGCTGGAACCGGGACTACTCTGTACTGCGAGCAGCTCCACTGCGGTCGGCTCGGAAATGGGGAACCCAAAACTACGATGGACGAGAACAACACCGGTAGAGATCGATTCATCGAGCTGAATTTTGACTTCCAATTCGACTCCGTTAAGCTTCATCACTGCATGTCCGTCGTTCAATAAACCAATTTTTGAGGCAGTAACCGGGTGTAAAGCTACGCTCGCCTCGCCAATATGGCTCTTTAGCAGCGCCGCTGGGGTTACAGTTGTGCCCATATCGTAGAGCCGGGTAACCGGCACAGCCACAAGTTCGCCATCTTTCACAATATCGCGAAGCACTCGAAATGTCAGAGAAACACGAGCTTGCGTTTGATCATCTCGCAGTTCAGGTGAAGTGCTCGCCAACACCATATGCGAACCGATGCCCTGTGTATTTTTGTAAGAAGTGCCACCGTAGTAGATGTCACTCCGGCCGGCGATTGATTCAATCTCCTGACTTTCAACATTGGACAGCTCATTATACGTTACCCCTGTAAAGGATTTTTCACCAGCTGCGATCCTATTCATGACCAATAACGCGGAGCGGCCTTCGAGCTCAATGCCACATAACCTGGCAAGCTCTGCTGTAATGGCGAAATCTGGTTTTGTACCTGCACGGGCTGGAACAGCTGGATAAAAACGCTGGACACGCCGCTCGGCAGAAGTGTATGTGCCTTCACGTTCAGTATAGGCTGCAGCAGGCAGAACGATCCCAGCCAGCCGGGTTGTTTCGGTAGCCAAAATATCCTGCGCAATCACTATTTTTGCAGACTTCAGCGCATCATTCAGCCTAGGGTCATCGCCTGCCGGATCGGCAGCGACAACGTAAACTGTCTTGCCTTTCAGAGCAGAAGCCAGGTCGGCAGCCGGGCTGAGACCCAATTCCCAGGCGCCTTGTGAATTCGGGGATGACCAGACACCAATCAGGCCATTATTCGCTTTACCAGCACGCTCTTTAATCAACCCAGCGCATGCTGTCGCGAGTTCCGAAGTCCCCTGCATCCCCAGACCATCGGAGCCAAAGAACACCACCAGGTTGGCAGCTTCTGTAATGGTTTTCCCAATAACGTCTTTCTGGGCAAGGCCATTCACTGTTTCAATTTCATCGCCAAAGGCATACCGCACCACAAAAGTGGCAAATCTATCCAGCTTGGTAGCATGGGCTGCGGCAACAATGACTGTTACGCCACGTTGAGCCGCTGCTTTTACACGCAAATGCCAGAGCGGGGCCTCATTGTAGAGATCTGAAGCCATCACTAAAATGGTATCCGATGGGCCAAGATCACCCAGGTTTGAACCTGAGCTCATACCATAGGCTGAGGTGTATTCACCACCACCCATGCCTGTATAGAAATAGATTTTTGCGCCCAGACCGGTGGCCAGTTGTTTAAGGTTGAACAGATCTTCATTAGCAAGGCGTCCTCCAGCCAGGATCACAGCATCGGACGTGGACCCAGCTACGCGAAGTTGTTCAGCGGCCCGGCTGATGTTGGCTTCATACTCACTCGCTTCTGTTGATAGACGCGAACCGGATTCGGCGTAATGATAGCTCGCGAAGCGGCCTTTATCGCACAACCAGATTTCATTAACTTGCTCATTCTGGCGCGGTAATACGCGCTTGATGACATATCCGCCACCAGATTTGACTTCACGGCGCACATTGAAGGTTACGTTACATCCGACCGGGCATTGCGAACAGATGGATGCAGCATTCTTAAGTTCCCACGGGCGGGCGCCAAATCGGAAATCGGCCGTTGTGAGTGCACCAACCGGGCATATATCGGTCGTATTTCCCGAAAAGACAGAGTCGAACCCTGGCTCGGAAAAAGTGACGATATCAGTGGCGCGACCTCGACTATAGAACCCAAGGACAGGCTCACCAGCAATTTTGTCCTGAAAGCGGATGCAGCGTGCACACTGAACGCAGCGTTCCCGATCCAGGAAGATCAGGTCACCGAGTGGGACGTGTTTATTCTGGCGCTGCTTTTCTTCAAAGACAAAGCGACTTGCTGCGGCCCCGTGTTCCATGGTCAGATTCTGCAACGGACATTCACCGCCCTTGTCGCAAATTGGGCAGTCCAAGGGGTGATTGGTTAGCAGGAGTTCAAGAATTTCCTTCTGTCCGGTCTTCGCCTTTTCTGTTTCGGTCAATACAACCATACCCTCGGAAACAGGATTGGTGCAGGCTGTTTCCAGTTTGGGCATGAACTGCATCTTTGGCGAACCGTCGGATTCCAGCATTGGTTGACCTGTGCCACGATCAAACATCGGGCGGCCAATTTCCACCAGGCACTGCCGACACATTCCAACCGGTTCCATTTTTGGATGATAGCAAAAGACCGGGATATCAATACCAGCTTTTCTGGCAGCATCTACCACCAGAGTACCTTCTGGAACGGTTACTTTTACTTTATTGATGGTGAGGGTGACTGTTTTTGCCATAATACTAAGCCTTCACCTTTTCTGCGTTTTGAGCAGGGAGGATGGCTAAGGCGAAATCCTCGGGGAAACGCTCGAGCGCAGAGGTTACGGCCATCGTTGAAAAATCGCCCAGAGCGCACAAACATTTGCCGTTTACCTGATTGGCAACATTCTTAAGCAGCTGCAGATCAGCAGATGTGCCGTGTCCGTTGTGAATACGCTCCACGATATGCAGCATCCAATAATTTCCATCCCGACAGGGGGTGCACTTGCCGCACGATTCGTGTTTGAAAAAGTGAACCGTCTTATTGATGACCCAGTCCATACTATGGCTATCATCAATCACGATCACAGAAGCCGAACCGAGCAACGAACCCACGCTTTGGACACTTTCGTAGTCCATGCAGGTATCCATCACCTTATCAAAGGAGCTCTCGTCCACTCTGATGATGGAGGACGATGCACCGGCCGGCATGATACCTTTTACTTTACGCCCGTCAGGAATTCCACCACCATACGTGAAGATCAGTTCGCGGAAGGTGCTGCCAAGCGGGAGTTCGTAATTGCCTGGCTTGTTAACGTTTCCAGAAAGAGAAAAGATTTTTACACCTGCACTTTTTTCAGTGCCAAGACTCTTATACCAACCTGCACCTTTTTCAATAATGAAAGGGAGATTGGTCAGTGTTTCAACATTATTGATCACAGTGGGCTTGCCATAGAGACCGACCACGGCTGGAAACGGTGGACGAACACGCGGCTGCCCGCGTTTTCCCTCGATCGACTCGAGCAAGGCGGTTTCTTCGCCGCAGATGTATGCGCCTGCGCCCAAATGGGTCTTGAGCCTGAGTGAATAAGTTGTTCCAAACAGGTTATCACCCAGCGTACCCGCTTTTTCCATCTCCGCAATGCACTTATCCAAGAATAATTGCACCTGTTGGAACTCTCCGCGCAGGTAGACATAACCTTCGGCAGCACCAACGGCATAACAGGCAATCGCAACACCTTCCAGGAACTGGAATGGGTTACTCTCCATGATTTCGCGATCTTTAAACGTGCCTGGTTCAGATTCATCGGCATTGCAAACGACATAATGTGGCCAGATGGTATTGGGCAAGAAGGACCACTTGACACCGGTTGGAAAGCCAGCGCCGCCGCGCCCGCGCAAGCCGGAAGCTTTTACTTCATCAACCACCTGTTGGGGCTGCATGGATGTAATAACTTTTTTCAGGCTTTCGAAGCCGCCATTTTTCTTGTAGGTTTCAATATTTTTGATATCTGGAATATCTCGATGACGTAGGATGAAGTGGGCCATTATTTTTGCTCCTCGCGAGGCGTTCCCGCTTTGAGCGCTGCGATCAGCTCCAGACTGCGATCAATGGTCATATTTTCATGGTAAGTGACCCGGTCGCCTTCCTGCAGTTGGAACATGGGAGCCTTATCACAGGCCGCCAGGCACATCACGGCTTCAATCGTGACGAGGCCATCCGGTGTTGTCTCGCCTACCTTAATTCCCAGGTTCTGGCACAGAGCTTCCAGAAATTTATCGGCGCCACGCAAAGCGCAGGGTAAATCGTTGCAAACCTGCATGCGATACTTACCGGCTTTTTCATCATGGTAGAGTGTATAAAAGCCGACGATCGATGCGACTTCAGTCACATCCAGATCAAGCATGCGCGCAATTTCGGCCATGCCTTCTTTGGTGATGTAACCACCTTCACGCTGGGCCAGATACAACAAGGGCATCACTGCCGAGCGTTTAACCGGATATTTGACGAAAATTGCTTTTACTTCTTCTGAATATTTTTCGGCGAGACTCATCTGTCAATATCTCCCAGGACAATGTCAACAGAGCCAATAATCGCCACCAAATCGGCGACGAGGAACCCTTTTGCCAGCACAGGCAAAACCTGAAGGTTATCAAGTGAGGGCGGGCGGAAATGAACACGGAACGGCTTTGGGCCGCCATCGCTTTCCAGGTAGACACCCAATTCGCCGCGCGCTGATTCAATGGCGGAATAAACCGAGCCTTTGGGCGCATCGAAGCCTTCAGTCCACAGCTTAAAGTGGTGGATTAGTGCTTCCATACTGGTGCCAATTTCAGACCGCGGCGGGGGCACAAATTTGTAGTTTTTTGAACGCACCGGACCCATGGGCAGTTTATCCATAGCTTGCTGAATAATCCGAATGGATTGGCGCATTTCCTCAATACGTACGATGTATCGCGCACGAACATCCCCCTCCGTGCGTAGAGGCACCTCAAAATCATACTGCTCATAGCCTGAATAAGGAGCGAATTTACGCAGATCATAATTGACGCCAGAACCGCGCAGAGTGGCACCTGTCAGACCCCAATTGACAGCGTCTTCGGCCGAAATTTTGCCGATTCCAGCAGTCCTGTCAATAAAGAGCGGATTCTTGGTCAGCAGGGATTCGTACTGATCAATACGATTGGGGAGGATTTTTAATAGATTTCGAACGGCGGCCTCAAATTCAACAGGCACATCGCGCCACACACCGCCAGGGCGGATATATGTTGTCATCATGCGCTGCCCCGAAACCAGTTCGAGGATATCCAGGATCATTTCACGTTCCCGGAAGCAGTACATAAAATCAGACATGGCTGCCAAGTCTAGCGCAGATGTACCTAACCAGACCATATGAGATGCAACTCTCTGCATCTCCGATAGTATGACCCGTAAAGATTGCGCGCGATCTGGAACATCCAGCCCAACTAGTTTTTCGACTGCCAGGCAATACGCCAGGTTATTACCAACTGTGTTCAAATAATCCAGGCGGTCAGTCATCACTTCAGCCTTCTGATAAGTCTTGGCCTCCATGTTTTTCTCAACGCCTGTGTGCAAATATCCAATGTCCGGGATGGCATTCAGGACTGTTTCGCCATCCAATTCAAGCAGCAAGCGCAGCACGCCATGGGTGGATGGGTGTTGCGGCCCCATATTTAACAACATCGTCTCGCCCTGCAAAGCGCGATCCGAAACAAGATGGGTCATTCCATCAAGGGTAACTTCTTCGATCTGAGCCATGACTACTCCCCGCGCCAGTTCTTTGCATACGGTTTGCGGACATCAATTTCATCGAAATTGAAAGAAAACTGCGGTTCTTCGTAACCCAAGGGATAATCCTTGCGCAGTGGATGGCCTTCCCAATCGTGTGGCATCAAAATCCGGCGTAGATCAGAATGGCCTTCAAACTTGATCCCAAACATGTCATAAATTTCGCGTTCTTGCCAGTTAGCATTGTGGTAAATATTTTCCAATGTTGGGGCTGAAGGTGAAATTGCCGGGATCGCCACGCGCACATTTAAGGATTGGCGAGTGGGGATGGATGTAAAACGATAATATAAGTGGAAGCGCGGATTTTCTTCAGGCCAGTAATCCACAGCGGTCACCGCCGAAAGCAGATCGAAACCAAATTCATCGTGGATAGCCCTGGCAGCCTCGATAATTTTCCCGACTGGCACAAACAGGCTGGTTTCCCCAGCAAACTCGGAGGTCTGTCCATCAAATCTCTTAACTAGGTTTTCAATGATGGTGGCGAGATTTTCGCTCATATTACGCCCAATCCTTCATTTTTTCGCGGCGCACCTTTTCATGCAGAGTTACCACGCCATGGATCAACGCCTCGGGACGCGGCGGACAACCGGCTACGTAGACATCCACTGGCACGACTTCATCCACGCCCTGTACAACGGCGTAATTATTGAACACTCCGCCGCAGGAAGCACAATCTCCCATGGCAATAACCCATTTCGGATCGGGCATCTGATCATAGAGACGCCGAACAACCGGGGCCATTTTGCGCGAAACCCGCCCAGCCACAATCATCAAGTCACTCTGCCGCGGGCTCGGGCGCATCAGCTCCATTCCGAAACGGCTCATGTCATAGTTGGCAGCCTGAGCAGACATCATTTCGATTGCACAACATGCCAATCCAAACAACATCGGCCACATCGCATTGGTGCGACTCCAGTTAACCAAGTCTTCGAGGCGTGCAGTCACCACACCCATATTTCCAAGCTTCTGTTCTAGTCCCATTCCAATGCTCCTTTCTTCCAGGCATAGGCATAGCCTACCAATAAGATGACGATAAAAACCAGCATCTCGCCCAGCATGAAAAACCCCTGGCCGGCTTTGACAAAATCGTTAAAGACAAGTGCCCAGGGGATGAAAAACACCACTTCAATATCGAACAGGATAAAAAGGACAGCGATCAGGTAAAATCTTACCGGAATTCGGCGCGTGCCCGGCCCAATCGGGTTCATACCCGATTCATACGGCATTGATTTCTTACTGGCCGGTCGCTTAGGGCCAAAAATCGTACCCAGCGTGATCGCTATGACACCTACGAGTGTCGTCAGCGCGATAAAAATCGCAATGGCAATATATTCGAGCAACATAAATACGACTCCCAGTGTGGGGTTGATGCAGAATGGGCGATAGTATAACATAGGATAATGTCAGTGGGAATTTTCACAAAGAAAAAATTATAAGCAATATTGATGAGTTTATGTCACTTGACTTTAGAGTTAGATTGAGCAGTTATTAGCAAAAAAGTGAAACTGCTGGTAAAAGATGGTATGCCAATAACACCTTTTCTCCAACAGTTCCGCATCTCAGTATACCAAATACTGAAGAAGCGCGCAGATGCCGTGC